>NZ_LIPN01000261.1 GCF_001418325.1 Streptomyces atriruber
GCGACCGGTGCCGCGGCACCGAACGAGGCGACGGGACAGAGTGCGGCGCCTTCGTCCAAGGCCACCAGGACAGTCCGCTACGACCTGGGCAACGAGGCCTGGCACCTGCCACAGACGGGTGAACCGGGCGAGCTGACCGGGGTGGTGCACTACCCCGCCGACCTGGGCACGGGGCGGCATCCCCTGATCGTGATGCTGCACGGCTTGCACGACACCTGCGCCGATCGGAAGGCCGCCGCGGCGCGCACCGCCGCCGAAGCCAGTGGGGACGATGCCGCGTACGAAGCCGCCAACGCCAAGCTGGCCGCCTGGCCGTGTGCACCGGGCACGCCCGCCCTGCCGAGCGAGCGCGGATATGACTATCTGGGCCGCAAGCTGGCCGCTCGGGGGTTCGTCGTGGTCTCGCTCGGTGCCAACGGCATCAACGCCTCCTGCGTGATGGGGGATGACAATGCCGCCGCACGGGCGGATCTCATCAACCGGCATCTGCGCATGTGGCAGCAGCTCAGCTCCAAGGGCAACGGTGAGCTCACCGGGAAGTTCACCGACCCGGCGACCGGAGCGGCGCGACGCGTCGGCTTCGCCCACCACGTGAACATGGGCAACGTGGGGATCATGGGGCATTCCAGGGCGGGGGCCGGGGCCACCTGGCAGGCGGCTGACAACCATCGCGGGAAGTGGCCCAAGGACGTCACCGTCAAGGCGGTGGCAGCGCTGGCGCCCGCCTACAACGTGATGACGGAGGACATGTCGAACTACGCGATCGCGAAGACCCCCCTTCGCCGTCTTCCGGGGAACATGCGACGGACAGGTCGGCGGTGAGGCGCTCTCGTTCGCGGCCGACGCGGCCAAGGGGAACCGGAGCGGCTTCCACCAGTTCTCGGTCCGCGGCGCGAACCACAACTACTTCAACACGCAGTGGTCGCCCCAGAGCGGTCAGGTCGCGGCCTTCGACGACGCCACGCCGGTGAAAGGACATCCCGGGCAGTGCACAGACCGTGAGGGTGGAGCGCCGGTCAGGCAACTGACCGAGCCGCAGCAGCGCCATGTCGCCGCCACATACCTCGGCGCCTTCTTCCGCCGCTACCTCCTCCGCGACACCGGACAGAACCAGGTACTGAAGGGTGCGCGGTTTCCCGACGCGGCCATCACAGATGTGCACGCCACCACCGCTGCTCCCTGAACGACCGCACCCCTCGATAAATCCAACTCCTCGGCACCTCCTGTCTCTTGCGCCCCGGTCCCACCCCCGACCAGGGTGGCTCTCGCCCCAGTGGTAGAGCCCAGCCGCCATTCAGCTACGGAGGTCCGATGCACGACGAGAACGTCACACCGAACCCTGAAGGCACCACCCCGGACGACGGCACCGAGAGCAGGGCGGGTGACGGTCATTCGCGTCGCACGGTGCTCCGCACGGCGGGACTCGCCGGCGCGGGGCTCGGAGTCGGCGCCTTCGCGAGCGGCACGGCGCACGCCGACGCCTCCGGCTCCGCGGCCACCGGGGCCGACGCCACGGTCGACACGGCGAAGGCACCCGCCCGCAAGGGCGGCACCATGATCGGCGTGCCGTTCCAGCGCCGCTCGACGGTCCGGGTCGGGATCATCGGACTCGGCAACCGCGGCGGCAGCATGATCGACCTGTTCCTCGCGATCCCCGGCGTCCGCGTCGTCGCGCTCTGCGACCCGGTCAAGGACAAGACCGCGGCCGCCGCGAAGAAGGTGACGGCCGCGGGCCAGCCCGCCCCGGCGACGTACACCAAGGGCGAAAACGACTACGAGAACCTGTGCAAGCGCGGCGACATCGACTTCGTCTACGTGGCGACGCCCTGGGACTTCCACTTCGCCATGGCGAAGACGGCGATGCTCAACGGCAAGCACGTGGGCGTGGAGTGTCCCATCGCCCTGCGCCTCGACGAGCTGTGGGAGCTGGTCGACCTCTCCGAGCGCACCCGCAGGCACTGCATGCAGCTGGAGAACTGCTGCTACGGCAAGAACGAGATGCGTGTCCTGCGGATGGCGCACGCGGGCAAGTTCGGCGACCTGCTGCACGGCGCCGGAGCGTACAACCACGACCTGCGCGGCCTGATGTTCGACCCCGATTACTACGAGGGTCCGTGGCGGCGCCTGTGGCACACCCGGCTGCGCGGCGACCTCTACCCCAACCACGGCTTCGGCCCGGTCGCCAACTACATGGACGTCAACCGCGGTGACCGCGCCACGCACATATCCAGCTTCGGCACGCCCTCCCTCGGCCTCGCCGAGTACCGCAAGGAGCACATGCCCGCGGGCGACCCGAGCTGGAAGGAGACGTACATCGAGAGCGACCGCACCATCAGCCTGGTCCAGACGGCGAAGGGCCGGGTGATCCGCCTCGAACACGACGTCAGCACGCCCCACCCGTACAGCCGCATCAACAGCCTGGGCGGCACGCGGGGCGTCTTCGAGGACTATCCGGAGCGCATCTACATCGAGCCGGACCACACGAACGACGAGTGGGGCGACTTCGCCAAGTACGCCGACTTCGACCACTGGTTGTGGAAGGAGCACGCCAACCCGCCCGGCGGGCACGGCGGCATGGACTACATCATGATCTTCCGTCTGATGCAGACCATGCAGCTCGGCCTGGTGCCCGACTTCGATGTGTACGACGCCGCCACCTGGACGGCCCCCGTGCCGCTGAGCCATCTGTCGATCAAGGCGAAGGGCGCGCCGCAGGCCATACCCGACTTCACCCGCGGTCTGTGGAAGAAGGAGCGGCCGGGAATGGACTCGGAGAAGCCCAAGGCGTAGGGGCCATGACGTAAGGCACCAAGGCATAAGGGACTTGGGAAGGGCTCGGTGGTCGTCGCACTCGCGTCACCACCGAGCCCTTCCAGGTCAGCAGTTGCGGCGGTCCTGCGTCAGGATTCCCTGCACGGTGGCGATCGTCCGGTCGTAGCAGCCGGTGTCGCCGATCAGCCGGTAGCGCTCGCGCGAGGTGCCCACGGCGTGCCGCTGATCGCGCGGGACGTTCGCCGTGTACGTCGCGTCGCCGTCGTAACGGTCGTCCAGCACGGACCAGCCGGTGCGCCGGTCTCCGCTCTTCGTGACGCTCTCGGCGCGGTCGCCGAGCGAGATCTTGGTGCGCAGCCGGTCACCGGCGCCGAGCGTCGTCGTGCCGTCCATGGTGTACGTCCGGTCGGTGCGCACCGACCGGTGGCCCGTCGTGACCGTCTCCCGGTCCGTCCACCCGGCCTTGAGCGCGTCCATCGACTCGCCCTCGGTCCAGCGATGGACGGACGTGTTCCGAAGGCTTCGGGTCACGGTCGTCGCGACACGGCCGTGCGAGGTGTTCACGTACCCCGACACGCTGAGCCGGTGGCCGCCCTCCGTGTCCAGCCGGTGCGCCTCCTCCCCCGTCCCGGGCGTGTACTTCGACGTGTTGGCGGGCGTGCCCTCCTTGTGGCCGGTCAGCCTGCCCGTGACGCGGTCGCTCTTCTCGTCCTGCCAGACCAGCACGTTGACCGGCGTGCTCCAGCCGGCCTGCGCCTCGGGGACGCCGACGACGGAGACCTCCACCTGGTGCGGGCGGCCGTCGTTGAGGACGCTCGCGAAGGGGGTCAGGTCGTACTCGATGGGCTTGATGTCGAAGACACGGGGCCCCGGGACGACGTACCAGAGGAAGGGGTTGGACCAGCCGCCGGTCCAGACGGGCGGGAACGGCGCGGCGATGCCTGCCAGTTGTCCGTCCACCTTGACCTGCACCTCCCGGTAGGGGCCGTGGTCGGCCTTGCAGGAGTAGGGCGCGGCGTCCGGCACGGTCAGATACCAGTACTCCTCGCAGCCGCCGCCGGAGCCGGTGGCGTACACCTCGGCGACGATGCGTTCGCTGTTGCGCGGGGTCGTGAGGGTGGTGCTGCCCTTGGTGTCCCCGAGGGGGATGACCCGGTCCGGCGTGTTCGTGGACTTCTGCGGCGCGTAGAACGTCAGCGTCGCCTTGACGTCGATGATGCCGGTGTACGTGTCGTTGACGACGTTCCCGATGAGCATCTCGACCTGCCGGCCGCGGCTCAGCGTCTCGCGGTAGCGGGTGACGTCCTTCTCCACGGACCAGGTGATGCCGTCGACCGACGGCTCCGGGGTCGATGTGCGCAGAACTTCGACCCCGCCGATGCGGAGGTATCCGAGACGGTCGTACTGCCGCCCCTTGACCTTCCCGTCGAGGCGCAGGACCACCTTGCCCCAACGCCCCTTGCCGCACTTCGTCGGAGGCGTGTAGTCGCCTTTGTACGGCGTGAAGTCCTTGAACTGCGCTTCGGCGACCGTCACTTCGCAGGACTTGGTGTGCGGTTTCGATACGGGCGGCGCGGCAGTGACCGGGTCGTGCCAGTCGTCACCGAACTCCGCCGGGGGCGTGTCGGCCGTTGCCGGTCCGGCACCGAGGAGGGTGCTCGCCCCGAGGATCGCCCCGGCGAGCATGGACATGACGCGTCTTCTCATGGGGGATTTCTATGGGCAGTCGCCGATCACCGCAATGCCGGCAACCGCCACACCAGCAACCGCAGTGGTACTGCCCGGCGGCCCTCACGCCTCCAGGTTCGCCTTGTCACCCATGACCACGACCGGATGCTGCTTCGGGTCGAGCGTGCGCAGGAGGTACTCCATGCCCGGCTTCGACAGGCTCACACAGCCCGACGTACCGCTGCCGTGGTCCATGTGCAGCCAGATGCTGCCGCCCTTGGACTGGCCCTGCGGGCGCGTCGGGTCGTTCGGCGGGGTGCCCTTGGCACGGTTGTAGTCGATGGCGATGACGTAGTCGAAGTCGTGCCAGTGCGTCTTGGGCCAGTAGTGCGGGGCCTGCATGGACGCCGACTTCGTGTACGGGAACTTGGCGCCCGGGTCCGCGAGGACGCCCCCGGCGTCGGTGAGCGTGAACACGCCGACCGGGCTGCGCTTGTCGTTCTCGCGGTGGTCGGTCGTCCAGCCCTTCTTGCCGTTGTGCGCGGGCCAGCTGCGGGCCTTGTCCCAGGTGGTGTCCTTGTCCCCCGACTTCGTGTAGAGCACGACGGTGGACTTCGCCGAGTCCTCGCCGTCGCCGTAGACCGCGACGACCTGACGGGCCTGCTCGGGGATCTTGGACTGCAGCCGGTCGCCCACGTCGGGGATGCGCCGAAGGTCGACGGCCCCGGCCTGGGCACGCTTGCCGTGGTCGGCACCCGCGTCGTCCTTCTCCGAGCCGTCGTCGCCCCCGCCCGCGCAGGACGTCAGAAGGACACCGCAGGCCGCTGCCGCGACCACCACTCGCACCGCACCTGCTATTCGCATCCGTCCATGGTCGCACCCGGCCCGCGGAACCCTCGCCAAGCCCCGCGGCACACGCCGGGACCGGGCCGATTCTTTACCTCAGGGCGGAAAACCGTTTGCCTCGGACCACCGCGCGAGGCGAACCTTTCACGGTTTGTAACCGCCGTCCGCTCCCACCGTCACCTCGCCGGAGCAACGGCCGCCGCACCGATTCCTGGGACGTCATGCAGATTCGCGACCTTCCGTTTCCCGACCCCGGTGTCCCCGATGCCCGGTCGGGGCCACGCTTCCTGCTGTGGCTGGGCCGCAACCAGCTCGGCGGGCAACTCAAGTCCCTCGCCTGGGGCCTGCTCCACTTCGGCGCCATCGCGGGCCTGCCCTACATGGTCGGCGTCGCCGTCGAGGCCGTGCTCGACCGTTCCGGCGGGCGGCTCGCGCTCTCGGGCGCGCTGATCGGCCTCCTCGGCATCGCCATCGCGGTGGGCGACACGATGCTGCACCGCACCGCGGTCACCAACTGGATCACGGCCGCGGCGCGCGTGCAGCAGCTCCTCGCCCGCAAGACCGCCGCGCTCGGCTCCGCGCTCACCCGGCGCGTCGCCGCAGGCGAGGTCGTGGCCGTCTCCACGGGCGACGTCGAGAAGATTGGATGGTTCGTGGAGGCACTGTCGCGGTTCGCGGCTGCCGCGCTCACCGTCGTCCTCGTCTGTGTCGGCCTCGTCGTGTACCAGCCCGCCCTCGGCGTCATCGTCGCCGTGGGCATCCCGGTGCTCGCTCTCGCCGTCCTGCCGCTGCTGCCCCGCGCCACGCGCCGGGCGGACTTCCAGCGCGAGAAGGCGGGGCGGGCCACCGAACTGGCGTCGGACACCGTCGCCGGGCTGCGCGTGCTGCGCGGCATCGGCGGCGAGGAACTCTTCCTCGACCGCTACCGCAGCGCGTCCCAGGAGGTCCGCACGGCCGCCGTGCGCAGCGCCCGGATGTGGGCAGTGATCTCGGCCATTCAGGTCCTGATGCCGGGGCTGCTGCTGATCGCCGTCGTCTGGCAGGGGGTGCACCTCGCCCGCGAGGGGCGGATCACGGTGGGTGAGCTCGTCACCGTCTACAGCGCCATCATGATCCTCAACTATCCGCTGCGGCACTTCGAAGAGATCGCCATGGCGTACTCCTTCTCTCGCCCCTCCGCGAAGCGGGCGGCCCGCGTGCTCTCCCTGCAGCGGACGGCCGAGCCTGCGGGATCGCGGGACGCGGAGCCTTCGGGTGCGGCACCTGTGGGCGCAGAACATGGGAACGCGGGCGCCGAGCGTGATCGCTTCGGTACGACCGGGTCCACGGAGGCGCAGCCCTCGTCGGACGGCTCGCTCACGCCCACCGGAGACCTGTACGACCCGGCAACGGGGCTCCTCGCCCCGGCCGGACGCCTCACCGCCGTGGTCTGCGGCGATCCGGACGAGGCAGGACGCCTCGCCGAACGGCTGGGGGGACATCCCGCCTTCGACGAGGCCGCGGGCCTGCCGTCCGTACGCCTCGGCGACGTCCCCCTGGACGACCTGCCGCTGGCTGCCGCACGAACCGCCGTCCTCGTCCAGGACAAGGACCCCATCCTCCTCTCCGGAACGCTCCGTGATCTCCTCGACGTCCCGGCCTCGGGAGCAGTCAGCCCCGAGGAGGCGCTGGACGCGGCGCAGTGCTCCGACGTCCTGGACGCCCTTGCGCAGGCATCGCTGGACGACGACCCGATGGCCGCCCACCTCACGGAGCGCGGCCGCTCCCTCTCCGGAGGCCAACGCCAACGCCTCGCGCTGGCCCGCTCCCTGGTCACCGACCCCGAGGCACTGGTACTCGACGAGCCGACCTCTGCCGTCGACTCGCACACCGAGGCCCGGGTCGCCGACGGTATCCGGCACCTGCGCGCAGGACGCACCACCGTGGTGCTCACGTCGTCGCCGCTGCTCCTCGACCGCGCCGAACGCGTCGTCTTCCTGGCCGACGGCGAGGTCACGGCGGTGGGCGCGCACCGCGAACTGGTGCACACCGAGCCGCGGTACCGCGCGGTCGTGACGCGCGAGACCGACGCGGAACGCATCGCCGCGGACGCCCGGGCAGACACGCACACCCTGACCGATTTCGACATCGAGGAGACGGCATGATCGGCCTGGCGCCCCCGGCATACGATCCGGCGGCCCCCACGACGGCGGAGACCCTCCCCGTCGGTTCGGCCGCGACCGTGCGCACGTACGTACGCGAACTGTTCCAGCGCCACCGCCGGTCCTTCCTCCTGCTCATCCTGGTGAACACGCTTGCCGTCGTCGCCTCGATGGTCGGCCCCTATCTGCTCGGCGACCTGGTCGAGAAGGTCTCGGACGGCGCGCGTGACCTCCACCTGGAACTCACCATCGCCCTGTTCGCGACGGCGCTCCTCGTGCAGGCCCTCTTCGTACGTGAGGTGCGGCTGCGCGGTGCGATGCTCGGTGAGCGGATGCTGGCGGATCTGCGGGAGGACTTCCTCGTCCGGTCCATCGGGCTGCCGCCGGGTGTCCTCGAGCGGGCCGGCACCGGCGACCTGCTCTCGCGCATCACCACGGACATCGACCGTCTCGCCAACGCCATGCGCGAGGCTGTGCCGCAGCTCGCCATCGGCGTGGTGTGGGTGGCTCTGCTGCTCGGCGGGCTCGTCGTGACGGCGCCGCCGCTGGCGCCCGCCGTACTCGTCGCCGTGCCGCTCCTCGTCGTGGGCTGCCGCTGGTACTTCAAGCGGGCCCCCGCCGCCTACCGTTCGGAGGCCGCCGGATACGCCGCCGTGGCCGCCGCCCTCACCGAGACCGTCGACGCGGGCCGGACGGTGGAGGCCCACCGCCTCGGCCGTCGCCGCATCGAGCTGTCGGAACGCCGCATCAAGGAGTGGACCGCGTGGGAGCGGTACACCCTCTATCTGCGGTCGGTGCTCTTCCCGGTCATCAACTTCACGCACACGGCCGTGCTGTGCTCGACACTGATGATCGGCGGGGTCTTCGTCCTCCAGGGCTGGATCGGAGTGGGGCAGCTGACCACGGGCGTCCTGATCGCCCAGATGCTCGTCGACCCGCTGGGCATCATTCTGCGCTGGTACGACGAGCTTCAGGTCGCCCAGGTGTCGCTGGCCCGGCTCGTCGGTGTGCGTGACATCGAGCCGGACGCCGGCGACTCCTCCGTGGCTCCGGACGGGCGCCATGTCCGCGCCGACGACGTGCACTTCGGCTACCGCGCGGGCGTCGACGTGCTCCGCGAGGTGTCTCTCGCCGTCGAACCCGGTTCGCGTGTCGCCCTCGTCGGCCCTTCGGGCGCGGGCAAGTCCACCTTGGGCAGGCTCCTCGCCGGGATCTACGGTCCGCGCACCGGTCATGTCACCCTGGGCGGCGCCGCACTGTCGGCGATGCCCGCCGAGCAGGTCCGCGCACATGTGGCCCTGGTCAACCAGGAACACCACGTCTTCGTGGGCTCGCTGCGCGACAACCTGCTCCTGGCCAGGACCGGGGCCCGGGACGCCGAGCTGTGGGCGGCGCTCGGCGCGGTCGACGCGGCCGACTGGGCGCGCGGCCTCGACGAGGGGCTCGACACCGAGGTCGGCTCGGGCGGGTTCGCGCTGACGCCCGCGCAGGCCCAGCAGATCGCCCTGGCGCGCCTTGTCCTCGCCGACCCGCACACGCTGGTTCTGGACGAGGCGACATCGCTCCTCGACCCCCGAGCGGCGCGGCACCTGGAACGCTCCCTCGCCCGCGTGCTGGACGGCCGCACGGTCGTGGCGATCGCCCACCGGCTGCACACCGCGCACGACGCGGACGTCATCGCGGTGGTCGAGAGCGGCCGGATCGCGGAACTGGGCAGCCACGACGAACTGGTGGCGGCGGACGGTGCCTACGCGGCGCTGTGGCGGTCCTGGCACGGGTAGGAAGGGACGCCTGCCGAGCGTGTGGACGGCGAGCGACACCCGGTGTCCTGATGTCGCTCGTACGGGGGTAGTTAGGGTACGAGAATGACTGCACCCTCCACGAATACCGGCGCCCCCGACCGGCGCGGGCCTGCCCGTTACCTCTGGTGGGTGATCGTCAGCCAGCCGCAACGCATCGCTCTCGGTGCCCTGTTGGGCAGCGTATGGATGGTCTGCCTCACTCTGCCCCCATACATCCTGTCGCGGGCCATCGACGACGGACTCCGGCCGGGCAACCGAACCGCCCTGATGGGCTGGTGTGCGGCCCTGTTCGGCATCGGGCTCCTCAACGCCTGGCTGGCGATCATGAGGCACCGCACCATGACCCGGATCCGGCTCAACGCCTACTTCCGTACCGTGCGTGTCGTCGTCGACCACGCGACCCGACTCGGCGCGGCGCTGCCTCGCCGGCTCTCGGCCGGTGAGGTCGTCACGATCGGTCACTCCGATGTGAGAGTGATCAGCCAGACCCTCACTGTGACGGGGCCCGGTGTGGGTGCGGTGATCGCCTACTTCGTGGTGGCGGCGCTGCTGCTGTCCGTCTCCGCGCTGCTGGCCGTGGTCGTCCTGATCGGCGTGCCCCTGCTCGCCGTGCTGATCGGTCCTTTCCTCGGCCGTCTGCAGGGCGCCGAGACGGCCTACCGGGAACGTCAGGGCACACTCGCCGCGATACTCAGCGACCTCGCCGGCGGTCTGCGTGTCCTCAACGGGTTGGGCGGCAAGGGGGTGTTCGCGGCCCGTTACCGCGAAGGGTCGCGTCGGCTGCGGGACGAGGGCTACCGGGTCGGGTCGAGCATGAGCTGGGTCCAGGCCTTCGGGCTCGGGCTGCCCACCCTGTTCCTGGCCGCCGTGACCTGGCTCGCCGCACGCATGGCCGCCCAGGGCACCATCACGGTCGGCGAGTTGGTGGCCGTCTACGGCTACGTCGCCGTTCTCGTCCTGCCGGTGACGTTCCTGATCGAAGGCGCCTACGACATCGGCCGAGGCCTGGTCGCCGCGCGGCGGGTCGTGGACTTCTTGAACCTGGCTCCGGGTGAATGGGAGTCCGCCCCTCGTACGGAGCCGGTGCAGGGTCCGAAAGAACCGTCCGTGCTCCGTGACCCGCTGTCCGGTGTGGAGGTCGTACCCGGACTCCTCACCGCGCTCGTCAGCACTCGTGCCTCCGACGCCGCGGACGTCGTCGACCGTCTGGGCCGGTTCGCTCCTTCCCCTGCCACCTGGGGAGCCGTGCGCCTCGACGCCGTCGCCCTGGACGAGGTCCGCAGCCGGATCCTGGTGGCGGACAACGAAGCCGACCTCTTCGCCGGTACGTTGCGCGCGGCCATCTCCGGTCGATGCGCTCCGGACGAGGAGGCCATTGCCCATGCGGTCGACGCGGCCGTGGCCCGTGACGTCGTCCTCGGCCTGCCGGACGGGCTCGATGCCCCGCTCGACTCCCACGGCCGCAACCTGTCCGGTGGCCAGCGTCAGCGTGTCCGCCTGGCTCGGGCCATCCTCGCCGACCCCGAAGTGCTCTTGGCCGTCGACCCCACATCGGCGGTCGACTCCCACACCGAGGCGAACATGGCGGCCCAGCTCCGCGCCGCCCGCAAGGGCCGCACCACCCTCGTCACCAGCACGTCTCCCCTCGTACTCGACCAGGCCGACACCGTGTACCACCTGGTCGACGGCCGGGTGACCGCGATCGGCAGCCACGCCGACCTCCTCGCGGCCGACCCTGACTACCGGCGCCTGGTGTCGCGCGGCACCACCGAGGACGACCAGGCGGAGGAGCAGCGCACAGCACAACGCCCCACACTCCCTGACCCTGCTGCCGAGCCGAGTCATGAGGCCCTCCGATGACGTCGACCCACCGAGGCCCCGCTGCCGAAACACCCGCATCCGGACAGCTGCCCGTCGCCGACCGCCGCCAGGTCCGCCGCGCCGCCGTCCACCTCATCCGGCAGGACACCGGCGCCTTCATCACGATGATCGCTTTCAATGCGCTCGCGGCGGCAGCAGGCCTCGCAGGTCCCTGGCTCCTCGGACGCATCATCAACACCGTCAAGGACGGCGGAGGCGTCGACGCCGTCGACCGCCTCGCCCTGGGCATCCTGGCCGGCGCACTCGCCCAGCTCGTCCTGGCTCGCCACGCCCGCTACCTCGCCCACCGCTTCGGCGAGCGGACCCTCGCCCGCATTCGTGAACAGTTCGTCGACCGGGCGCTGGCGCTCCCCGCCTCCGTCGTGGAACGGGCCGGTGCGGGAGATCTGACGGCCCGCGGCACCACCGACGTGGCGACCGCCGGACAGATGCTGCGCGACACCGGACCCGATGTGTTCGTCGCGGCCGTGCAGGCACTGTTCATCCTCTGCGCGGTCTTCCTTCTCGACCCTCTGCTCGGTGTGTGCGGCGTACTCGGCCTCAGCGGTATCTGGTTCGCCACCCGGTGGTACCTGCGTCGTGCACGATCCGCGTACCTCGAGCAGGGCACGGCACACTCCGCACTGGCAGAGGTGCTCGCGGCGACCGCCTCCGGAGCACGGACCGTCGAGGCCCTTCGCCTGCGCGAGCGCCGTGTCGCGGACAGCGAGGCGGAGATCGAACGGTGCGTCACCGCCCACGACCGGACGCTGTTCCTGCGCAGCGTCCTGTTCCCCTCCATCGACGTTTCGTACGCCGTCCCCGTCGTCGCCGTGCTGCTCCTCGGCGGAGTGCTGCACGAACAGGGCTCCCTGAGCCTCGGCACCGTGGTCGCCGCAGCCCTGTACCTGCAGCAGCTCTCCCAGCCCTTGGACACGATCCTTCAGCAGGTCGAACAGCTGCAGAGCAGCGGCGCCTCCTTCGCCCGCGTCGAGGGCCTCGCCGTCGCCCCCAAGGGACCGTCCGATCCCTCCGGGCCCACCGCCGAGAACGAGACCGCCCCAGTCCCCTCCCTCGACGGTGCTCCCGAGAACGACCGCATCGAGGTTCAGGGAGTGCGCTTCGCCTACGACCGCGGGTCCGATGTCCTGCGCGGAGTCACCCTTTCCGTGCAGCCTGGCGAGCGCCTCGCGATCGTCGGGCCCTCGGGGGCGGGCAAGAGCACGCTCAGTCGTCTGCTGGCAGGGATCGACACTCCCGTCGACGGAACGGTGACCGTCGGCGGCGTACCCATCGCCGATCTGCCCCCGGACCGGCTGCGCCGGCAGGTCGTCCTCGTCACCCAGGAGCACCACGTGTTCCTGGGCACCGTCCGGGACAACCTCCTGATAGCGGCGGAGACCGCCACGGACGCCGAGCTCGGAGCAGCCCTCACCGCAGTCGGCGCCGACTGGTCGCAGAGCCTGCCGGACGGTCTCGACACGGAGCTCGGCCCCGGAGGCCACCGGTTGCACGGGGCGCAGGCCCAGCAATTGGCGCTGGCCCGCGTCGTGCTCGCCGACCCGCACACGCTGCTCCTCGACGAAGCCACCGCGCTTCTGGACCCGACGACAGCACGGCACACGGAGCGGGCTCTGGCCGCGGTCCTCCAAGGACGCACCGTCATCGCCATCGCCCACCGTCTGCAGACGGCCCACGACGCGGACCGCGTGGCGGTCATGCAGGACGGCCTGGTGACCGAGCTGGGTCCCCATGAGGAGCTCGTCGAAGCCGATGGCGTCTACGCCGCGCTGTGGCACTCCTGGCACGGTGAACAGCCGGGCCCGTCGTGAGCCAGGGGCAGCGCGGCCGCCCTGCGGACGGAGGTGCTCCCCATAGCGAGGGAGCCCCGTCAGATGAAGTTGAGCGCGGCCGCGCCGCCCACTCCTCCGAGCAGCATGAACACCGGCATCAGCACCTTGAGCTCGATCCAGCTCCCGGCCCGGAACCGCAGCGCCTTCGGCGGCCCGATCGGGTACCAGCGCTTGCGGCCGATGGGGATGGGCCACAGGATCGGGCACCCGGAGACAGTCAGCGCGTCTCCGATGTCGTGCACCAGGGCACCGAGCACGATCGGCAGCCCCAGCCACAGGTACTCCTGGCCGGGCTCGGTGAACAGCCAGTCCGCACCGTTGCCCGGCTTGTCCAGGACCCCGGCGAGGATCCAGGCGCTCGTCGCGGCGAGCAGCCACACGAGGACATCGCTGCTCGACCCGCGGGCGGCCCGCCACAGCAGGCCCTCGATGGCCAGCACCATGTGGACGAAGAGGATCCCGAGCACCGCCCAGCGCCCGCCGAAGATCGCCAGGGCTGAGGTGCCCGCTCCGATCAGCACCGCCCACAGCCAGGTGTGCGTGAGCGTACGGTGCCCGCCTGAGCGGCGTGGGTCCCCCTGTTTGCGGGTCGCCTTGTAGACGGCGTACGAGAGTTTGTCGACGATTTCGCACAAGCCCCGGGAAAGGGGCCCGAAAGCTCTGGAGATCGTCGCCGACTTGTGGTCGAGGTCGGGCGCGAGCGCCGCTCCTGCGCAGATCAGAGCCCCTACGAGGAGGACCGGCCAGGGCATCGTGTGCCCCGCGGCCGCTGCGGCAGCGCCGACCCCGAGCCAGGCCGCCGCTCCCGACAGTGAGTGTGCCGGTCCCATCATTGTTCTTGCCCGCCCCATTTCGATTGGTCTGACGCCCCGTCGGCGACACAGCGTAGCGTTCGTGATCTTCGTAGGGACCTCCGGTTCCCTGATCGAGTGGGAAGGAAGGCAAGATGGGGGTGTGACCCTTATCGATCAGCTGCCGCCCGACGCCGACCCCGATGCCCTCTTCGAAGCCTTCTCGTCGTGGGCCGAGGACCAGGGCATCACTCTCTACCCGGCCCAGGAGGAGGCGCTGATCGAGGTGGTCTCCGGGGCGAACGTGATCTTGTCCACGCCCACCGGCTCCGGCAAGAGTCTGGTCGCGGCGGGAGCCCACTTCACGGCGCTCGCCCAGGACAAGGTCACCTTCTACACGGCGCCCATCAAGGCTCTGGTGTCGGAGAAGTTCTTCGACCTGTGCAAGCTCTTCGGCACCGAGAACGTCGGCATGCTGACGGGCGACGCGTCCGTCAACTCCGACGCCCCCGTCATCTGCTGCACGGCCGAGGTGCTGGCCTCGATCGCCTTGCGGGACGGCAAGGACGCAGACATCGGCCAGGTCGTGATGGACGAGTTCCACTTCTACGCCGAACCGGACCGCGGCTGGGCCTGGCAGATCCCGCTGCTCGAGCTTCCGCAGGCGCAGTTCATCCTCATGTCGGCGACGCTCGGCGACGTCTCCATGTTCGAGAAGGACCTGACGCGCCGCACCGGCCGCCCCACCTCGGTCGTGCGGTCCGCGACACGCCCGGTGCCGCTCTCGTACGAGTACCGGCTCACGCCCATCACCGAGACGCTCACCGAGCTCCTGGAGACCAAGCAGGCGCCGGTCTACATCGTGCACTTCACCCAGGCCCAGGCGGTCGAACGTGCGCAGTCGCTGATGAGCATCAACATGTGCACGCGTGAGGAGAAGGACAAGATCGCCGATCTGATCGGCAACTTCCGCTTCACCACCAAGTTCGGCCGCAACCTGTCCCGCTACGTGCGCCACGGAATCGGCGTGCACCACGCGGGCATGCTGCCCAAATACCGCCGTCTCGTGGAGAAGCTCGCGCAGGCCGGGCTCCTCAAGGTCATCTGCGGCACGGACACCCTGGGCGTCGGCGTCAACGTCCCGATCCGCACCGTGCTGTTCACCGCCCTCACCAAGTACGACGGCACCCGTGTCCGCACACTGCGCGCGCGGGAGTTCCATCAGATCGCCGGGCGTGCCGGGCGAGCGGGCTTCGACACGGCGGGCTTCGTGGTCGCGCAGGCACCCGAGCACGTCATCGAGAACGAGAAGGCGCTGGCGAAAGCCGGCGACGACGCCAAGAAGCGGCGCAAGGTGGTCCGCAAGAAGGCACCCGAGGGCTTCATCGCGTGGTCCGAGAGTACCTTCGAGAAGCTCATCGCCTCCGAGCCGGAGCCGCTGACCTCCCGCTTCCGGGTCACGCACACCATGCTTCTGTCCGTGATCGCCCGGCCCGGCAACGCCTTCGAAGCGATGCGTCACCTCCTCGAGGACAACCACGAGCCGCGCAAGCAGCAGCTCCGGCACATCCGTCGGGCCATCGCGATCTACCGCTCCCTGCTGGACGGCGGCGTCGTGGAGAAGCTCGACGAGCCGGACTCCACGGGCCGAATCGTGCGCCTGACCGTCGACCTGCAGCAGGACTTCGCGCTCAACCAGCCGCTGTCGACGTTCGCCCTCGCCTCCTTCGAGGTCCTCGACCCCGAGTCCCCCTCGTACGCCCTGGACATGGTGTCCGTCGTCGAGTCCACCCTCGACGACCCGCGTCAGATCCTCGCGGCCCAGCAGAACAAGGCACGGGGAGAGGCCGTGGCGCTGATGAAGGCGGACGGCGTCGAGTACGAGGACCGCATGGAGCGGCTCCAGGACATCACGTACCCCAAGCCCCTGGAGGAGCTGCTCTTCCACGCGTACAACACGTACCGCACGAGCCACCCGTGGGTCGGCGACCATCCGCTGTCCCCGAAGTCGGTCATCCGCGACATGTACGAACGGGCGCTGACCTTCACGGAGTTCACGTCCTTCTACGAGCTCGCCCGTACCGAGGGCATTGTGCTGCGCTACCTCGCCGGCGCGTACAAGGCCTTGGAGCACACCATCCCGGACGACCTGAAGTCCGAGGACCTGGAAGACCTGATCGCCTGGCTCGGCGAGATGGTCCGGCAGGTCGACTCCAGCCTCCTCGACGAGTGGGAGCAGCTGGCCAACCCCGAGGTCATGACGGCCGAGGAAGCCCAGGAGAAGGCCGACCAGGTCAAGCCGGTCACGGCGAACGCCCGCGCCTTCCGCGTCCTGGTGCGCAACGCGCTGTTCCGCAGGGTCGAGCTGGCCGCCCTCGACCACGTCGAGGAGCTGGGCGAGCTCGACTCGGAGTCCGGCTGGGACGCGGATGCCTGGGGTGAGGCCATGGACAAGTACTGGGACGAGTACGAAGATCTCGGCACCGGTCCCGACGCCCGCGGCCCCAAGCTGTTGCTCATCGAGGAGGATCCCGAGCACGGTCTGTGGCGCGTCCGGCAGACCTTCGCCGACCCGAACGGCGACCATGACTGGGGCATCAGCGCGGAGGTCGATCTCGCCGCTTCCGACGAGGAGGGCCTCGCCGTCATCCGGGTCACGGACGTCGGTCAGCTCTGAGGGCCCCGAGGATCCGCGTGCCCCGGACAGGAGTCGAGGAACTGCCATGAACAATCCCGCCGACAAGTTGGTCGATCTGCTGGACCTGGAGCAGATCGAGGTCAACATCTTCCGGGGCCGCAGCCCGAACGAGTCCTTGCAACGTGTGTTCGGCGGGCAGGTCGCCGGCCAGGCCCTGGTGGCTGCGGGCCGCACCACTGAGGGCGACCGCCCGGTGCACTCGCTGCACGCGTACTTCCTGCGCCCGGGGCGCCCGGGCGTGCCGATCGTGTACCAGGTCGAGCGGGTCAGGGACGGGCGCTCCTTCACCACGCGCCGCGTCACCGCTGTCCAGCAGGGTCGCACCATCTTCAACCTCACCGCCTCCTTCCATCAGCCCGAGCAGGGCGCCTTCGAACACCAGCTGCCGCCGCGCCTGGCAGCTCCCGCCCCGGAGTCGCTGCCGACGGTCGCCGAGGAGATCAAGGAACACCTCGGCGCGCTCCCCGAGCAGTTGGAACGGATGGCCCGACGCCAGCCGTTCGACATCCGCTATGTCGACCGGCTGCGCTGGACCGCCGAGGAGATCAAGGACGCCGAGCCGCGCAGCGCGGTGTGGATGCGTGCCGTAGGACCGCTGGGCGACGATCCGCTCGTGCACACGTGCGCGCTGACCTACGCGAGCGACATGACACTCCTGGACGCCGTCCGCATCCCGGTCGAACCGCTCTGGGGCCCGCGCAGCTTCGACATGGCATCGCTCGACCACGCCATGTGGTTCCACCGCCCCTTCCGCGCCGACGAGTGGTTCCTCTACGACCAGGAGTCCCCGATCATCACGGGGGGCCGCGGCCTCGCCCGGGGCCGTATCTACGACACCGAGGGACGCCTCCTGGTGTCGGTGGTCCAGGAGGGGCTGTTCCGTCCGTACGGGGAGCACCACATGGACGGTCCGACAGCCGGCGCGTGACCGGCGCAGGCACTGGACGGGGAGCGCGATGCGACGGATTGATGCGGCGGAGCGGCGAGCGCGGCTGGCGCTGCGCCATCGGCTGACGGCGGACACCAAGTCGGACGATCCGGTCGAAGTGGCGCGGTCCGTGCTGGCCCTGCACGGCACGGACCCGTCGTCCGTGTACGTCGGCGCCTGGGCGCGCATGCGGGACGGCAGCGTGGCGGATGTGGAGCGTGCCCTGTATGAGGATCGGTCGCTGATCCGTCTGATGGGGATGCGACGCACGGTCTTCGTGACGTCCCTGGATGTGGCCCCGGTTTTGCAGGCGGCCTGCTCGCGCGCCGTCGCTGCTCGGGAGCGCCGCCTCGTCCTGAAGATGCTCACCGAGTCCGGTGCAGCGGATGACGCCGCCGGGGTGGAGGCTTGGCTCGCGCAGGCGGAGGATGTGGCGCTGCGGGCTCTCAAGGGGCGCGGCGAAGCGACGGCGGCCGAGCTTGCGAGCGACGACCCACGGTTGGCGACCGAACTGGTCATGGCGCGCGGCAAGAGCTACGAGGGTCGGCAGAAGCTGGCCAGTCGGCTCCTTCTGCTGCTCGCCGCCGAGGGACGCGTGGTGCGTGCAAGGCCTCGTGGCACGTGGACGTCCCACCAGTACCGCTGGGCGCCACTCACCGACTGGTTTCCCGATGGGCTCGCCGACTGGGACACCCAGGCGGCCGAGACGGAGCTTGCCCGACGGTGGCTTCGCGCGTTCGGTCCGGCCACCGCGGATGATCTGCGCTGGTGGGCCGGGTGGACCAAGACCCAGACGAAGCGGGCGCTGACCGAACTGCGCCCCGTTGAGGTCGACTTGGACGGAGTCCCTGGGGTGCTGCTCCGCGACGACACCGAGGAGACGTCTCCCCCTGCCCCTTGGGCGGCTCTGTTGCCGGCGCTCGACTCCACCCCGATGGGCTGGCAGTACCGCGGCTGGTTTCTCGGGGAGCACGGCCCGCGCCTCTTCGACAGGAACGGCAACATCGGCCCGTCCCTCTGGTGGAACGGTCGCATCGTCGGTGGCTGGGCCCAGGACAGTACGGGCGAGATCGTGTGCAGGTTCCTCGACGATGTGGGCGCTGATGCGCGGGCCGCGGTGCAGGCGGAAGCCGAGCGCCTCGCCGTGCGGCTGGGGTCCGTACGGCTCACTGCTCGCACCAGGGGCCGGACGTGGCTCGAGGACGAACTGGCGGGCTGAGGACCGCAGGGCAGGCACGCGGTGGTATTCGACGGGCATCTGGGTCTCCGTTCGGGATATGTTCCGGACACGCACACCCGCATGGGCAAGAGGCCAGGAGCGGGTACAGGTGCGGGCGTGAGCTGGGCTGACAGCACGATCGGCACGGCTGCGCATGCTTCGAAGGGGACGGGGAATTGAGCGGGCATTCGGCTGTGGACAGGGATCGGCTGCTGGCGGAGGCCGTGCGGCTTCGCGAGACGGGTCGGCGCGAAGAGGCCAGGGAGCGACTCGTCGCCCTCTCTGCAGAACTTCCTCTGGATGCGGAGGTGTCGTACCAGGCCGCGTGGGTCCACGACACGCTCGGCCTGGAAGCCGAAGCCGTGCCGTATTACGAGCGCGCCCTCGCCGGGTCGGGACTGTCGGACGACGACCGTCGCGGAGCACTTCTGGGCCTGGGCAGCACCTACCGAATCCTGGGGCGCCATGAAGAAGCCGTGGCCACCCTCAGGGGCGGGGCAGCAGAGTTCCCCGACGACGGCGGACTCAAGACGTTCCTGGCCATGGCCCTGTACAACATCGGCCGGACACACGACGCCATGGAAATCCTTCTGACGCTGCTCGTCACCACGACCAAGGACCCAGAGATCGCGGGTTACCGTCCCGCCATCGAGGAGTACGCCAAGGACCTGGACGCGACGATGTGATGGCATCGTCGCGGATCGGACGGCCCGTACCGCCTACGGCCTCCGGCGACGCAACCACTTCATCAGGCCGCGCGGCTCATGCACAGAATCAGAGGCAGAAGCCATGGCCACGGCCGCGGCGGTTGCTGGGGACGGGGCCGCTCCTGTGTCTGTCGCCGCGGCGTCGCTCGGGGACCTCCATTCCATCGCGGGAGTGACCGGTTCGGGGGCAGTTCGTGGTGCCGGTCGCGGCGCAGGGCGTTCTGCGCGGGCCTGAACGAGACCGATCAGGAGGCTGGAGCGCAGCCATCGGATCTCGTCGGGGTCGTCCGCCGTCATGATCTTCTCCACGATGTGCGCTCCGGGTGAGTCCGATCCGCCCTGGCTGCTGCGGGGCACGGGCCTGAGCCGGTTGAGATAGGCACGTTCGTAGGGGTCCCTGACGATCTCCGCGATCTGGACCGGGTCGAGCAGCGAAGCCATGGTCGCGGCGCGCTCCCATGCGTCCTCCGACTGGCGCAGCAGAAATCCGGCGTGCCGCCCCCGCCAGTTGCGTGCTCGCAGGTCCTGGCCTTCTTGGAGCTGCCCTCGCATCGTCTCGGGCATGCGTCCCTTGAGGAGTGCGCCGTGAAGTTCGGATTCAGCGAAGTGCTTCAGCTCCTCGGCGAGATATTGCCAGACGACGGCCCTGTACCGATTCAGGTAGAACTTCACGGGCGTCAGGAATCCGGCGCGGGCGAGTCGGGTGAAGCGAGCCGAGCTGATGTGCATGAGCTCCGCGCCCTCCGCGGTGCCCACAGCTCTGACGCCTTCGCGCAACGCCTCGACACTGCCGTCACTCCCGCGCACGCGGTCGATCTCTTCCCGGGTGACGCGGCGTCGGCCACCCGGTGTCTCCCCGACCGTCCGGATGCGCCCGAGCATCACCGCCAGGTCGAACTCCCCGCGCTTCAGGCCCAGTTCTCTGGCTGCCCAGCCCGGCGTGACGGTCGGCCGGGCGGTCGTCGCCCCGACGTCTTGCGTGATGGTGTCACCGGTCATGGTGGCTCTCCCCCGTGAGATGTGATTGCTCTCGGGAAAAACCGTAGACCGATCACCACGATCCGCGTTGAGCCTGTGGATAACTCTTGACGTGACAGCGTCAGTGCAGGTCAGAGGTCCACGACCGGAGTGCGCTCCGGCTGCCGGGCGTCCACGCCGAGGTGCTCTCCGACACGGTTCACGAGCAGCGTCATCTCATAGGCGACCTGGCCGATATCCGCCTCCGCCGAGCTCAGGACGCACAGGCAACTGCCGTCGCCCGCCGCGGTGACAAAGAGAACCGCGTCGTCGAACTCGATCATCGTCTGCCGGACGTTACCGGCGTGGAAGTGGCGCCCTGATCCCTTGGCGAGACTGTGCAGCCCCGATGAGACCGCAGCCAGATGCTCCGCGTCCTCTCGCTTCAAGTCCGAGCTCGCGCCCGTCACCAGGCCGTCGTTGGACAGCACCAGCGCGTGTCGTACGTGTTCCATCCGCTGGGTCAGGTCGTCCAGCAGCCAGCCGAGCCCCGTGCTCTGCCCCATGTTCCCGTCTCCCCGTGTCCGGTCCCCCTGGCTGGAGGATCTGATCCGCCTGGCTGGAGGATCTGACCTGCCAGCCTTCCCCACGACCGGCGCCCCGGCAAGCATGATGAGGACATGGCACAGAAGATGACCGATGACCAATGGCGGGCGTTCGTCTCACACGGCACCCGCACCGGCAAGCTCTCGACCGTCCGGGCGGACGGCAGCCCGCACATCGCGCCGATCTGGTTCCTTCTCGATGGGGACGACCTGGTCTTCAACACCGGCAAGGAAACCGTCAAGGGACGCAACCTCGCACGGGACGGGCGGGTGGCCCTGTGCGTCGACGACGATCAGCCGCCGTTCGCGTTCGTCGTGCTGCAAGGGCGCGCGGAGCTGAGCGAGGACGTCGACCAGCTCCAGCACTGGGCCGGCCGGATCGCCGCACGCTACATGGGCGAGGACCGCGCCGAGGAGTTCGGCAAGCGCAACGGCGTCGCTGGAGAGCTCCTGGTCCGCGTGCCGATCGGCAAAGTACTCGCGTATGCCGGAGTCTCCGACTGACGAATCCACGCCACGGATGTCGCCGCGATGGGGCTCATGCGCCCCACCCACCGCTCGTCAGCTGATGGCTCATCCGACGGAGTCGAGCAGCCGGGCCGTGTGGAACCGCCCGGCGTACTCGACCAGCCGTACCAGCACCTCCTTCCCCGAATCGCGATCGCGGGCGTCGCACAGCACCACGGGCGTTCCGCGGTCGAGGTCCAAGGCTCGTGACACTTCTTGCGCGCCGTACGCACGTGCGTTCGCGAAGCAGTTGACCGCCACGACGAACGGAATCTGTCGGTGCTCGAAGTAGTCCACGGCGGGGAAGCAGTCCTCGAGCCTCCGGGTGTCCGCGAGGACCACGGCACCGAGGGCACCTTGTGACAGCTCGTCCCACAGGAACCAGAACCGGTCCTGCCCCGGAGTGCCGAACAAGTACAGCGCCAAGCCGGACCGAATGGTGATGCGGCCGAAGTCCATGGCCACGGTCGTCGTGGTCTTCCGGTCGACGCCCTCGATGTCGTCCACCGACTGGCCCACCTCGCTCAGCAGTTCTTCGGTGCGCAGCGGGCGGATCTCACTCACCGCGCCGACCAGGGTGGTCTTTCCCACCCCGAAGCCGCCCGCGACCAGAATCTTCAGCGCCATGGCCGTTGTGTCGGCGCCCACGGCGTCAGAGTGCTCGGAGCCCATCGATCACCTCTCGGAGGATCTTTTCGTCGGGAAGCTGTGCGGGCGGCACGGGTCTGCTGACTCTGACGCACCCCATCTCCAGCAGGTCGCCGAGGAGCACCCGGACCACGCCGACGGGCAGGTCCGCGCCCGCGGCGAGCTCGGCCACGGACTGCGTCTCGCCACGGCACAGTTCGATCAGCGCACGGTGTTCGGGGCCGAGTGCCGTGCTGTCGCCGGGTCCTGGAGCACCCTCGTCCAGCGTCACGAGGGCGATCAGATCGAAGCGGACTCCACGGGGTCCCGGCCTGGTCCGTCCACCCGTCATCGCGTAGGGCCGGACGAGTGGACCGGCTTCGTCGTCGTACCACTGGCTGCCCAGCTGCTCCGGGCAGCCGTTCGTGTCCTGCGTCATGGGTACCACCGGCCCTCGGTCATCCGACGGCCGGCGGTCGCTCCGCGAAGCGCGCCGGAGTGGAGAGGTGCTCGCCCACCCGCTTGACCATGCGGGCCATCTCGTACGCCACCAGGCCGATGTCGGCTGTCACCGCAGTCAGAACGGTGAGGCAGGAGCCGTCGCCCGCGGCCGCCACGAACAGGAATGCGTCATCCATTTCGACCATGGTCTGGCGCACGCCCCCCGCACCGAAGTGTCGGCCCGCGCCCTTGGCGAGGCTGTGGAAGCCCGAGGCCACGGCGGCGAGGTGCTCGGCATCCTCGCGGCTGAGGGCAGTCGACGCGCCGACCGGCAGTCCGTCGTTGGACAGCACCACGGCGTGCCGCACCTCGCCGACGCGCAGCACCAAGTCGTCCAGCAACCAGTCGAGTTCGCCGGTCCGTCCGGTGGGGATGCTCTGGTCCTGGATCATGCGGGATCTCCTTCGATGCTGTCACTGCCCGGTACGGGCCCCGAAGGTGCGGGGGCCGAGCCGCCGGTGCCCGGGAGCCGACCGCCCCCGCGTGCCCAGCCGTTGCGATAGGCGGTCATGCGGTCGCGCACCTGCTCCGGACTGCGCTCGCCCCTCCCGGTGTCTGCTGCCTCACCACCGCTGTTCGAGGGGTGGCATTCGCGCAATTGCGGGGCGAGGCTCGCCTGGCGTACTCGACGCGGCAGGGCGTTCGCGGCGTCCTGCGAGGTGTCCTCGGCATCGGCACCGGCGACGTCGAGGGCGCCGGTGTGTGTGGGCGGCGCGCCCGGGTTGTCGGCGGCGTCCCGGCCGTGGTGCAACCGCAACGTGGTGACACCGGGTGGCGCCGGGGCTTCGACCGCGGCGGCCAGAACGGGGCGGGAGGAGGCGTCCGGAATGGAGTGGGCGTTCATGTGTTGGCCTGTCGTTCCCTGCACGCGCGCGTGCTCCTTGGCGAGGGCGGCACCACGCGCCAAGAGGCGGGCCTCGCCGGTGTGGGCCTCTTGGCTGTCCGCTGTGCCGCTGTGCAGGAGGGCCGTGGGCAGCAGCACGACCGCAGTGGTCCCTCCGTAGGGGGACGTGCGCAGATGCACCTTGATGTCGTGGTGTGCCGCGAGCCTGCTGACCACGAAGAGGCCGAGTTGATCGTTGTCGAACAGGTCGAGAGCCTCGGACTGCTCGACGCGACGGTTGGCCTCCACGAGCATCTCCTTGCCCATGCCGAGCCCGCGGTCTTCGATCTCCAAGGCATAGCCGTTGCCCACCGGCTCGCCGCTTACGCGGACTTTGGTGTGTGGGGGCGAGAACTGGGCGGCGTTCTCAACGAGTTCGGCCAAGAGGTGGGTGAGGTCGGCCACCGCGGTCCCGACGACCGATGCCTCCGGGAGTTGTCGCACCTCCACGCGCGCATAGTCCTCGACTTCGGAGACTGCCGCGCGCACGACGTTCGTCAGGGAGACGGGCATCCGCCAAGCCCGGCCGGGTGCGGCTCCGGAGAGGATGATCAGGCTCTCCGCGTGACGCCTCATCCTGGTGGTCAGGTGGTCCAGCCTGAAGAGGTCGCTGAGCTCGTTGGGGTCGTCGGCCCTGCGCTCCATGCTGTCGAGCAGGCTGAGCTGACGGTGGACGAGTACCTGGGTCCTCCGGGCCAGATTGACGAACACTCCGGAGACGCCGCTTGCGAGCTGCGCACGCTCGATCGCGGCGCGCAAGGCCGCTCGGTGGACCGTGCCGAGGGCTTCGGTGACCTGTCCGATCTCGTCCTCCGCAGGTGGCCCCGGCGGTGCCTCGGCGCGGATCTCGATCTCTTCGCCCGCGCGCAACCGGTGCATGGCGTGCGGGAGCTTCCGTCGTGCGATTTCAAGGGCTCCGTTACGAAGGCTCACCAGCTCGACGACGAGGCCTCGCCCGATGCGTACGGAGATGACGAGTGAGGCGGCGACGGCTGCCAGTCCGAGGAGAACCGCGGCCCCCGCCGGGGTGAGCACCCCGTGGGTGAAGGGGTCGGCACGGTCTGCGGCACCTCGGTCCGCCCCCTTCTGGATCGCATGGAGCTCGTCCCTCACCGCCGTGTAGGACCCGTCCCAGGTCTGCGCCGGGACCGCGGCGAGGGCCTTTCGGCCGGGCTCGGCCACAAGGACCTTGTCCTCGGCTGCACGAACGTTCCCGTACGCCCTTGCCTCCTCGAGTTCGCGCCAGGCCGCTCGCTCAGGACCGCGCAAGTCCTCCACGGCCGTTTCGGTCAGGGTCCGGCGTGTGTCGACGGCGCCGGTGAACAACCGCAGCCGCTCGCCGTCCAGGCCGCCGGACTTCCGGGCCGAGGCAAGCACTACGTCCTCGCGGGCCAACATTTCGCCCGCCCTGGAGAATTCGAGCAGCACGCGCGCGTGGGACCCCTGCGTGGCACCCTGCATGCCGGTCAGGGCACCGCACACCGCAAAGGCCTGGGAGATCGTCCTCGTGTACTGGCCGTACGCCGTGTCCCAGCCCGTCCGCCCGTGCAGCACTTCGCCGCGCAGGGATCCCAGTCCTTCGGCTCCGGCCACGAATGCTTCCAGTCGGTCGGCCACCCCTTCGGGGAGCCCCGCTCCTGCGGCGACGGTCTGTTTCTCCCCCAGGCGCAGTTCGGCCACAGCGCGGTCGGTCCTCCTCGCCTGCCGCTCCAACGCGTCCCTGTGGCGGGCTCCGGGGTCGACCGCGTGGCGTACGGCAGCGACGCGTTCGGCTTGGAGTGCTGCGACGGCTGTTTCGACCGGGCCTCGCACATCGGTGTCGGCACGGTGCACCTGCCGCAGGCGCGCCACGTCCTGCGCCGTACTGACGGTCGCGTACCCCCATAGGGCGAGCAGCGAGATGACCGGCACCATCAGCAGACAGACGATCTTGGCCCGCACGGTCCGGGGACGCAGCCTCCACCACCCCGCGCGCGTTGAGCCCGTGTTCGTCGGAGGTCCCGCGAACTGGTCCTCTCGGTCCGAGCGTTCGTCGGCGGGCGGGCCTGCATGGGCACGGCGGCCACGCGCCGGGTGCTCCGGAGATCGAGGCCGAGGTGCGGCGCCTGCGGCGGGATCGGGGGTGCTTCGGGTGGTGTCCATGGCCTCCTCGCTCGGTTTGCTGCGGGTGGGGGGTGTCCCGGCCGTACCCGGGGCCTCTTCAGGAAGCGACACCATCCACCGGTCGCTGGGCCGAAACGGAGGCCTCACGCTCGCCCCTGGTCGGGGACAGCGCCACGAAGGCCGAGGTCAGGAAGAGATAGGACCCGAGGCCGACTGCGAGGGGAAAGATGAACTGCATCGTGGCGGCTCCGGACAGAGCGGCATCGGAGGGGGTCACGCGCACGCTGACCGCGAGCATTCCGGTGTAATGCATGCTTGTCACCGCGCCACCCATGACCAGGGAGGCCACGGCGACCGCGAGTGGGGACTTGATGTTGAGACCGGCCCACAGGGCTGCGGTCGCCGCGACCACCGCGATGACTACGGAGAGCCCGACGAGTAAGGGGTCGTACCGCACGTCGCCGTGGAGGCGCAGCGCCGCCATCCCGAGGTAGTGCATGCTCGCGACGCCGAGCCCCGTGGTGAGCCCGCCCAGCGCCAGGGCTCCCCTTCGATCGCGGCCGTATCCGACAGCGAAGATACCGGCGCCGACGACAGCCATCGCAACCAGGAGGCTCAGGAAGGTCAGGGGCACGTGGTAGCGGATCTCCGTCCCGGTGACGCCGAAGCCGAGCATGGCGACGAAATGCATCGTCCAAATGCCGGTGCCGATGGCGGAGGCGGCGGTGATGAGCCAGTTGCGCCGCGATCGGCCCGAGGTGCCCAGGGCGCGGACGGTGCAACGCAGCCCGAGTGCGGCGCCGATACAGGCCATCGCGTACGACAGCACGGGGGTCAGCCAGCCGAAGGTGGCGTGGTCCAGGTGTCCCATGGCCCCGGGACGCTAGTCCGACGGAGGGCGCACGACGGGGGCGCATTTCGAAAGCTGCTGCAATGTGACAGAGAGACGGCCTTGAACGATCGCGTCACGCTCGAACGAGTGCACCCAACGCACGTGCGGCACTTTGCGGGATCATGGGTCGTATGAGCGACGATCACACGCAGGTCCAGGAGTTCTTCACGGCCCGCGCGGCCGACTGGGACACCCGTTTCCCCGATGACGGGCCGGCCTATCGGGCCGCCGTCGCCGAACTCGCCCTCAGCCCAGGCTCGGCCGTGCTCGACGCCGGGTGCGGAACGGGGCGGGCTCTGCCTGCGCTCAGGGACGCCGTGGGCCCTTCGGGCGTGGTGCTCGGCGCCGATCTCACACCGGCCATGCTGGAAGCCGCGACACGAGCGGGCAGAGGCCTTGACGGACAGCTCCTGCTCGCCGACGTGACCCGTCTGCCGGTGCGCACGGAGTCAATCGACGCCGTGTTCGGCGCCGGGCTGATTTCGCATCTGCCCGATCCCGCGGAGAACCTCAGGGAGTTGCGGCGGATCGTGCGCCCAGGAGGGCTGCTCGCGCTCTTCCACCCCATCGGCAGGGCTGCGCTCGCGGCGCGTCAGGGGCGGCAGATCACTCCGGACGACCTGAGGGCGGAGGCCAACCTCGGCCCGCTGCTCGCGGTGTCCGGCTGGCACATGACCTCGTACGTCGACGAGGACGCCCGCTTCCTCGCCCTGGCGGTACGCCAGGGCTGAGCCCACGCCCTTCGGTAGATGCAACGGACGCATCAGACGCACAAGACGTGACAGGCGCGACGGACGACAGCCGACCGACCGGGCAGGTCCGACCCACCGGGCAGGTCCGACCGGCCGGTCAGACGTGGTCGGCGATCGCGGCGACGAAAGCGTCCGCGTTGTCGAACATGACGTTGTGCCCCGCTCCCGGCACTGTCACCACGCGCACCCCAGACGCCACCAGTTCATCGCACCCGGCGAGGTCTCCGCTCGCAGCACCTTGCAAGTAGACGCGGTCGATCGGGAGTTCCATCAGCATCCGACGCATGGTCGGGCGAGTACCCGCGACGAGTCCGGCCGCGCTCCGATGGAGCGCGAGGGGGCCCGCGAGACGCATGGTGGCCGCCCAGGTGGCACCGATGTTCTCGAGCACGCGCGCGTAACCGCCCGCGACGAACTCCTCCTCCGTGTACGCGGCGATGCCGCTACTGCCCGCCGTGGCAGGAGGACGCGGATCGAGGTTGGCCTCCGTGAGGACCAGCCTCGCCACCAGCTCGGGGCGCCTGTACGCGAGCACGATGGACACAGAGCCGCCCATGCTGTGCGCGACGATCTCCGCCCCGACCACCCGGGCCTCGTCGAGGGCGGCGGCCAGTGCGTAGGCGTGGCTCTCCAGGGAGTAGGCGAAGTCGGCCGGCCGGTCGCTGAGTCCGTGTCCGGGTAGGTCCACGAACAGCGAGCGCCTGCCCGCCAGTTCCGGTCTGGCGGCTATGTGTGCGTGGTAGACGGTGGACGCCGCTCCGAGGCCGTGGACGTAGACCCGCGCCGGCCCGTCCCCGTCCACCTCGGTCCACCGCACACGGCTGCCTCGCGCATCGAACCGCGCCTCCTTCATCGCCGTACCTCGATTCCTCGTCGCGTCGTCCCTCTCGCCCGCCGTGAGCGGACTCCAGAGACAATACATCGGTGCCGATGTATTGCGCATACGTGGTACAGCGGGTGAGGAGTCGGGATACGGCAGAATGCAGCCCATGCTCGAACTGGCCATCCTCGGATTCCTCTACGACGACGCCCTGCACGGCTATGAACTGCGTAAGCGCATCACGGCGCTGACCGGGCACGTGCGCCCTGTCGCGGAGAGCACGCTGTATCCCGCCATCAAGCGGCTCGAAAAGGCCGGGCTGCTGGCCAGGGAGACCCAGCCCGGCGCCGTGGCCGCGCCGCGCCACGTCCTGACCCTGACTCCGGCCGGAAGGCAGGAGTTGCAGAAACGGCTCGCGGAACCGGCACGCGGGGACATCACCGACGAGAACCGCTGGTTCACGCTGCTCGCTTTCCTGCGCCACCTCGACGACGCAGGTGCGCAGGCCGCAGTGCTGCGGCGGCGTTTGGCCTTCCTGGAGGAGCCCGCGAGTTTCTTCTACGACGGCGAACGGCCCATGAGCGCAGAGGAGCTCGACGACCCCTTCCGGCGCGGGATCCTCACGATTGCCCGCGCGACGAGTCAGGCCGAACTCACGTGGCTGCGGGAGACCTTGGCGTCACTCGACGGGCGTCGCCGCTGACCGGCCCTTGTGCGGCACCGGGCACGCACGAACGCCCGGCGCGGGGAAGGAACCAAGCTCGGCGATCTCGTATCCGTCGGGGTAGCCCTTGATCTCCCGGTTCTGTCGTGCGTAGTGCGGCGTCCGGCGCGGTGGCATGAGGCGCACCGCGCGCCCCCGCAATCGCACCGCACCCCGAACCACAGATCGCGTGACGGCGTCCGGCTCGTCGTAACGGAACGCCCGCAGCAAAGGCTCGTCCAGCAGCGCGACGGTGGCCTTGCGCAGCATGGGCGCCAGCGGGCGCGGGTACCAGGAAGCCATCAGGTCCAGGGTCGCGTCGGACACGCTACGACCCCCTTGGTCCCAGTCGAAGTGGGCCTCTTCATAGTCATCGAGGCACTTCTCGAATTGTTCGTAGGACCCCGGAATCTCCTTGATGCCCATGTGCTGCCCGAGTGTGCGGTAGTACGCGGCAGCGGCGGACGATTCGTGACGCGAGAGCCTGCGCCAGCCATAGGTGTCGATCCACCGCTTCGGCACCACTACGAACGTGCACAGCACGTATCGCATGTCGTCATCGCTGATGTCGTAGCTGCGGTGCATCTGGTTGATGCGACGGATGGCGGTGCGGCCCTCGTCGCTGCCGAAACCGTGCTCCACGATGGTGTCGAGCAGAAGGGCCGTGTCGTCGTACCTCTTCTGCGTACGGTCCGTCAGCTCTGCTGTCTGCGCGAGCAGTCGACCGATGCTGGGCACCGCGTACGTGCGGTAGAGCGCGAGTTCGAGTGCGCGCGTATAGTCCCACGGAAACTCGAATGTCGTGGTGAGCCGGTAGATCTCGAGGAAGTCCCGCTCCGGATCGAGGCGCCTGATCTGCTCGAGCCGCTCGAAACGCTTCACCGCGCGGTCCCCCTTCTGTCACCGGAGCATTAACTCTACGTTGACGAACGGCAGATGCAGGGATCAACGGTGGTTGGCACGCACCGGGGGAAGGTAGACCGCATGTTTGACGCACTCCGAAAGTTCTGGCGAGCCGACAAGCCCCCAACGGTCACGGACGGGAACGCGAGCAGCCCCGACAAGCACGGGCGCCCCCACAACCTCTTCGAAGCGGCCGCCGTCTATGTGGCGGCGTGCGCAGAGGACGATCAACCCAAAATGGACGAAGCCAGGGAGTGGGTCTCTCCGGAGGCGCTGTCCTTCGGTGTCAATGAGCTCGCGTGCCGCGCTGTCATAGCCCTGGCACGTGAGCGCGACGAGTCACCACGGGATGTGGCCCGTTTGCTCCTCGGGCTGCCCGCCGCCTGAGCACGCTTCCGTTGCGTGCCCGTCACCCCGGGCGGTCCGCTGGTGAATTTCCTGGTCATCCCCCTCTCGACGATCTCTGGGGCCAGTGGTTAGGGTGCGCCGACGGATGAAGCGATGGGGAGGCTGGCATGGCCGGGACGGACGACGCTGTCGCCGCCGATGACGACGCGCTGTACGTACTCACGGCGGTGCTCCTGACGCCCGCGAAGTTCCCCAGCGTGCTGGGAGACGACTATCCGGAGGCCTGCGCGACGCTGGACCTGGCGCCGCTGGCCGCTGGGTACGGACTGGTGCTCGGCCAGGACGGCCAGGGCGCGCGCTGGACGGTCGTCGTCGACGATGTGTCGCTCGTGGCCGTGGCGATCGCCTCCTGGGACTGCGGCATGGAGTACGACCTGTCTCCCGATGAACGGACTGTGGTCGCCGCACTGCCCGGCTGGCCCCTCGCGGTCGCGGTGGCGGCGCCGGGAGTGCCCGCTCCGCACGATCCGGAGCCCGCCCCCGAGGACGCGAGCCGGACGCCGCTCGCTCCACCGGAGGCCGGCGCCTGGGGCCCGGCACAGCGGCGGCTGGGAGCGGACGAGATAGCGCTGCAGTGGGCGGCTTGGCGGGGGCAGATCGACGACGGCGACTTCGCGACGGACGGCACCCAGGAGGCACCCCCAACAGACGCCGGGGCAGCGCCCCTGACCGGCGTCAGGCGCGTCCTGGCGGAAGCCCGCGCCTATGTGGATACGCCGCCGCCCCTGGGCCGGGTGCGGTCGGCCTTCGCCTCGGGCGACGCACGCACCCTGCGGGCCGACGGCCCTGGCTGGTCACTGGTCGCCAGGACCGACGACATCGCATTCGTGCTGCTGGACGAGGCGCCGGGAGAAGTGCTTCCCGTGGGCCGCGGTCCCGAACTTCCCGCGCTCCTGGAGGCCCTCGACAAGATGGCGGTCCGTCCTTCCTGAGTCGGCCGACGGATCACCCGTCGTCCCCACCCGTCCGACCGGCCGCGTACCGACTTCAGGGCTCAGTGGCGCCCTGTCTCCTTGGCTCAGTGGCCTATCTCCTTGCGCGTGACGCGGCGCAGTCGGCGCCGCTGTCCCGAGTCGAGCGTGAGATAGGCCGCCGCGGGGACTCCGAGCACGATCAGGAGTGTGGCCCACCAGGGCAACCAGAACAGCAGAATGATTCCGGCTGCCACACCACCTGCGGCGATCTTCGCCTTCTTCGACATGTGCGTCGCCTCCTTCGCGGCGTGTGCCGCTCTCTGTCTTGGAAAACGGGGACTGCTCTCCCACGGTTCCTGGTCGCAACCCTGAGAGACCCCTGAGTCGCTACCCCTAATGGTCCCTGACCTGCTCGGCCTCGGCGCCGAGCTGCTCGACCAGGGGCCTCCGGCCTACTCGACCCGGAGCGGCTCACCGACTTCGTACATGTGCCGCAGCACCTGCCGGTAGGAATCGACGAATCCGGCCTCTGTGTAGGACATGCCCACAGCCGCGCAGTGGGCGCGCACGACAGGCTGGGCGAGCCGCAGGTGGGGCCGGGGCATGCTGGGAAACAGATGGTGCTCGATCTGGTAGTTGAGCCCGCCGAGGAACCAGTCGGTCGCCGGGCCGCCGCGGATGTTGCGAGAGGTGAGCACCTGGCGCTGCAGGTGTCCCCATCGCTCGCCGTTCGGATCCGGCATTTCCATGCCCTTGTGGTTGGGCGCGAAGGCCAGGCCGAGGTGCAGGCCGAACAGCGCTTGGTGGATCGCGGCGAAGGCGATTGCATGCCCGAGGGGCATGGCCACGAGGAGCAGCGTCGTGTAACCGGCGAGGTGGGCCACCAGCAAAAGGCCTTCGACGACGCGCTCGCGCGGGGCCTGGCGCCGCAGATCCTGAAAGCCGTAGATCTTCATGGCGACGCCCTGGAGGAGCGTCAGCGGGAAGAAGAGCCAGGACTGGTTGCGGGTGAGCCAACGTCGGAAGCCGACCCGGACCTTGGCCTGCCTACTGGTCCACACCAGGACGTTCGCGGCGACGTCGGGGTCCTTGTCGACGTGGTTGGGGTTGGCGTGGTGCCTGTTGTGTTTGTCGTTCCACCAGGCCGAGCTCATACCGAGCAGGAGATTGCCGTGCACGAGGCCGATGGCGCGGCCGACGAACCGGTTCGCCGTTATCTGCGAATGGCCCGCGTCATGACCGATGAAGGCCGTGCGGGCGCACAGGACGGACAGCACCGGGGCAAGCAGCAACACCCACCACGAGGTGCCCAGAAGGAACATCCCCACGCCCACAGCCGCCAGCGCGAAGGCATTGACCGTGATGGTTCGCGTATACCAACCGATGCGCCGCTCCAGGAGGCCCTGCCCCTTGACCGTGCGCAGCAGAGGGGCGAAATCACTTCCGGCACTCGGTTTGCCAGTGCTGGACGGGGAGCGTTCCGCTACTGCGGCGGCCTGGGACATGGTGGGTCTCCGGTCTTCATGACGACGGGCTGACCTGATAGAACGTACGGATCAGTGACCTTCGGCAACCATGGCGGCACCACCCGTGTCCGACCGGGTGCCAGCACCGCCCGACAGGGGGGCTGGCTCCACCCCCCGAGGTGAAGTGACCCGGATCACCACCGATTCACTCCCGCAGAACCCTCACCGTGCTGTACTCTCGGCCGCTCCGGTCTCAGTAGTCAAATTTGAGGAATGCGCCATCGCTGTGCACAGACTCCCTGTCGTGTCCCCCTCCGAGATCTCCGAACTGTCGCGCTGTTCCGTTCTCTTCGTGCCTGCTGACCCGCCGCGTGACGGACGTGTCGCCTTCTGGCGCACCGACGGCACCGAGCCCCCCGACACAGCTGCGGGTGAGCACGAAGAGCTGGCCCTCGTCGTGCCTGGGGAGGAGGGTGTCGAACTCGCGACCGTGCCGGCAGTGCTGATCCCCGTCCGCGCCGCTCTGCCGGTCCTCACGCGCGGGCGTGCCGCTACGGAGACGCATCCGACGGGTGTCTTCTGGGGTACGGCAGGGGTATTGGCCCTGCAATTGGCGGCTCGCGGCCTGCTGTTGCCGGGACTTACCGTGAGCGATCACGATGCGTGGCGTACCGGCCCGCTGACCTCCGGGGACCTGCAACGGCTGCGGGAGCTTGCCGCGGCGATGCCGCCTGCCGCTCACGCACTGCCGCTGGACGACAACCTGCCACTGCGGCTGCCCGAGCCCGAGCGTTTGCTGCGTCAATTCCTCGACGCCGTGGCCGACACGCTCCCCCGCTCCCCCGCCGCGCCACTGGCCTCGGGCGGACCTGTCTTCGCCGCTCCTGAGCCCCAGCACGTGCCGGAGCAGCGTGCCTGGGCGCTGGACGTCGCCGCTGGACACGACGCCGGGGTGCGGATCTCGCTGCGTCTGGAGATTCCCGGCCTCGCGACGGTCGCCGATGACGGCACGCGACTGCCGTTCCGTGCCGTACTGCAGTTGCACAGTGTCAGCGATCCCTCGCTCGTCGCGGATGCCGCCGAGGTGTGGGCCGGTGCCTCGGGCCAGGCGTTCGGGCCCCGTGCACGCATGGATGCCCTGCTCGCACTGCGTCGTGCCACGCGCGCGTGGCCGCCGCTGGCCCCACTGCTGTCGGCCACCGTCCCCGACGCGATCGAGCTGGCCGACGAGGACGTCACCGCGCTCCTCGGCGAGGGCGCCCGCTTGCTGGCGGCCGCTGGCGTCGATGTGCACTGGCCCAAGGAGCTGGCGCGCAATCTCACCGCACACGCGGTCATCGGCCCGACGGACGACGACAGCGAGAACGACCACAAGGGCCCGCACAAGCTCTCCTCTGGCACGCCGTCCTTCCTCTCGGCCGACGCCCTCCTCGCCTTCAACTGGCGTTTTGCGTTGGGTGATCAGCAGCTCACCCGGGCAGAGCTGGACCGGCTCGCGGAGTCGAACCGTCCGGTGGTGCGGCTGCGCGACCAGTGGGTGCTGGTCGACCCCTCGGAGATCCGGCGCGCCCGCGCACAGCAGGATCACAAGGTCACCCCTATCGACGCCCTCGGCGCCGCGCTGACCGGCACGGCCGAGGTCGGGGGGCAGCGAGTCGACGTACAGCCGACGGGCTGGCTCGCCACCTTGCGCGAGCGGCTGGCCGACCCGGAGGGGATGGAGCCCGTCGGGCAACCCGAGGCCCTGGCGGCAGAGTTGCGCGACTACCAGCTGCGCGGCCTGAACTGGTTGGCGCGGATGACGTCGCTCGGCCTCGGTGGCTGTCTCGCCGACGACATGGGGCTCGGCAAGACGATCACACTGATCTCCTTGCATCTGCACCGCCAGACCCAGGAGGAGTCGGCCGGGCCCACGCTGGTGGTCTGCCCGACATCACTGATGGGCAACTGGCAGCGTGAGGTCGAGAAGTTCGCGCCGGGCACGCGCGTACGTCGCTTCCACGGCTCCCAGCGCAACCTAGAGGACCTGGTGGACGGCGAGTTCGTCCTCACCACCTACGGCACGATGCGGCTCGACGCGGAGAGGCTCGGTCAGACCTCCTGGGGCATGGTCGTTGCCGACGAAGCACAACACGTCAAGAATCCGTACTCGGCGACAGCCAAACAGCTGCGCACCATCGGCACACGCGCGCGCGTGGCGCTCACCGGCACGCCTGTGGAGAACAACCTCTCCGAGCTGTGGGCCATCCTCGACTGGACGACGCCTGGCCTGCTCGGCCGGCTCGGCACCTTCCGTACGCGGTACGCCCAAGCCGTTGAGGGCGGCACGGATCCCGCCGCTGCCGAGCGGCTCGGACAGCTCGTGCGACCGTTCCTGTTGCGACGCCGCAAGTCGGATCCGGGGATCGCGCCCGAGCTGCCGCCGAAGACGGAGACCGACCGCGCCGTCTCGCTCAGCGCGGAGCAAGCGGGCCTCTACGAAGCAGTCGTGCGGGAGACGCTCGCGGACATCTCCGGCTCCGACGGAATCGCGCGCAGGGGCCTGATCGTCAAGCTCCTCACCGGGCTCAAGCAGATCTGCAACCACCCCGCGCAGTACCTCAAGGAGGACGAGCCCCGGATCCCTGGCCGCTCCGGAAAGCTGGAGTTGCTCGACGAGTTGCTCGACACGATCCTCGCCGAGGACTCGAGCGTGCTCGTCTTCACGCAGTACGTTCAGATGGCGCGCCTCATTGAGCAGCATCTGTCGGCGCGTGGGGTTCCCTCGCAGTTCCTGCACGGGGGGACCCCTGTGGCGCAGCGGGAAGCCATGGTGCAGCGCTTCCAGGACGGCGACGTGCCCGTCTTCCTGTTGTCACTCAAGGCCGCAGGCACGGGCTTGAACCTGACCCGCGCCGAGCACGTCGTGCACTACGACCGCTGGTGGAACCCCGCTGTCGAGGCGCAGGCAACCGACCGTGCGTACCGCATCGGGCAGACACAGCCGGTGCAGGTGCACCGGCTCATCGCGGAGGGGACGATCGAGGACCGGATCGCCGACATGCTGCTTCGGAAGCGGGAGTTGGCGGACGCAGTCCTCGGGTCGGGCGAGGCAGCTCTCACCGAGCTGACCGATGCCGAACTGTCGGATCTGGTGGAGCTGCGAGGGGGCACGCGATGAGTGAATTCCACGACGAGACGTACGAACACGCGGACAACGCGCACGGGGGCGCGCAGGAGCAGGAACGCACGTTCGCGGCGTTGCCGCCCGCACACGGACGGGGATTCGCTCAGAGCTGGTGGGGCCAGGCCTGGTTGAAGGCCCTTGAGGACACCGCTCTGGACCTGCAGCAGCTGAAGTCCGGCCGCAGGCTCGCGCGCGCGGGTGCGGTGGGCGCGGTCTCCGTACGCCCCGGGCGCATCACGGCAGTGGTCAAGGACCGGGACGGCACACCGCACCGTTCCGATGTCCTGCTGCAGGAGCTGAGCCCGGAGGCATGGGACCGCTTCTTGGACATGGCCATCGAGCGGGCCGGGCACATCGCCGCGCTCCTGGACCGCGACATGCCACCGCACTTGGTGGAGGATTCCGCGGCGGCGGGCGTCGAACTGCTGCCCGGCATCGGCGATCTGGAGCCCGAGTGCGACTGTGAGGCATGGGACCACTGCGGGCACACGGCCGCGCTCTGCTACCAGGTGGCACGTCTCCTCGATGAGGACCCTTTCGTGCTGCTGCTGATGCGGGGGCGCGGAGAGCGGATGCTCCTCGACGAGTTGCAGGAACGCAGCGCTTCGAGGGCTGACACGCCAGAGGCCCTGGAGGGCACCCAGGAGGGCGGTCCAGCGGGTGTCGACGCAGCGGAGGCCTACGCAGACGGCGCGATCCTCCCGCCGCTGCCTGCCCTCCCTCCGCTGCCCGCGGAACCCGGTCTGCCGCCGACGCTCGACACGGACGCTGAACCCGCTCCGGGGCTAGACGTGCAGGCGGTCGAGTTCCTGGCCGCGCAGGCCGCCGTCGAGGCGTACCGGATACTCGCCGACGCGCTCGCTCCCGGTCACGAACACTGCCCTGTCGAGGACGAGTTGACCGGCAGCGAGGACGCTGTGCGGCTGGCCGCCGCGCAGCCCGGAACCGCAGTCGAAGCACGGCTCGCGGTGGCATCGGAGCGTGGTCACGACGGCCTCGCTCTTGCCGTCCGGGCCTGGAGGTACGGGGGCCGGGCCGCGCTCCACGTCCTCGAAGAGGTATGGACGCCGAAGGAGGAAGTGCTGGCACGCGCGCGTGCCGCACTGGACACGGCCTGGGAAGCGGACGAGCAGCCCCAGCTGCGCGCAGCCCGCAACCGCTGGACCGTGGTCGGCTCCGATGTGCAGCTCCGCCACGGACACGACGGCCGCTGGTGGCCCTACCGGAAGGAACACGGCCGTTGGGCTCCCGCAGGGCCCGCGGCCCACGACCCTGCGACGGCGTTGGCCGTGGCGAGCGGAAGCGAGTGACAGAGCCTGTCTGTCCCGTGTCCCGTAGAGATGTGGGACATCATCCCGAAGAGTGACGCAGCCAGTGATCACGAAGATCGAGCAGGTCTGCACGGTGGTGACGGCTGGCCCCGGCCAGCGCTCACCGGCGCGTTCCCGTCCGGTCCACGCGCGCCGGGAACACCGGCGCGTGCACTCCCTCAGCCCGGTGATTGAGCGCGGACAAGCCGTCCACGATCGTGGGTCACGTCGGTTCAGGGAGGTCCGACACAGGCCTTCCCGAGCTCACCAGCGGGGACATCGGGTTCGTCAGCTCTGCTCGCGTGACCGATCTGAAGGGGGTTGACCGGGGCGCTGCGCCCGCACGGGTACTGATGGACCGGTAGTCGCCGGCGGCGCCTCCTGCCCCTCGCAGGAGGCGCCGTCGGCACGTCTCCCGCAGTTCACCAAGAGGTCCCCTCACGTTCGTGGCGGCGGCGAAGTCTGACCGCTGTCAACGCATCCGTGCACCAGGAGGCCCCGATGTCCCCGCACGCCGCCCGTAGGGGCCGTGTCCGCCGCTCTGCAGCCGTTGGTCTGCCGCTCGCCCTGATCGCCGCTCTTGCGGTGGCCGGCACCGCGACAGGCCGCACGACCGGCGGACACGGCGAGGCGCGGGTCACCTCAACCGCGACTCTCGGCGACGTTCCGCTCGGCACCTTCAGCAACGCGCTGCTTCCGGGCACGGTGAAGAACGACCGTGGTGTCGATCTCGGTGGCATCGGCAGCGACCTCTACCCGGCGGGCCGCAAGGGTGAGTTCTGGACGGTGACCGACCGAGGGCCCAACGGGCAGATCAAGGTGGACGGCAAGAAGCGCCGCACCTTCCCGGTCCCCGGCTTCGACCCGGCGATCGTGAAGATCCGGGTCCGTGGGGACAAGGTCAAGGTCCTCTCCGCGCTGCCGCTCACGACCTCGTCCGGGAAGCCGGTCACCGGCCTGCCGAACCAGGAAGGGCGCGACGAGGCGCCGTACTCGTACGACGCGAAAACCCCCCTCTCGTACAACCCGAACGGGCTCGACACGGAGGGGCTCGTGCGTGCCCCGGACGGCTCCTTCTGGCTGGTCGACGAGTACGGGCCGTCCCTGATCCACGTCTCCGCGCGCGGGAAGGTCATCAAGCGCTACGTTCCGCGCGGGCTGAAGCTGCGCGGCGCCGACTACCCGGTCGTCGAGACGCTGCCGGGCGTCCTTCTGCACCGCAAGACGAACCGCGGCTTCGAAGGGCTGACCCAACTCCCCGGCGGGGAACTCGTGATGGCCGTGCAGAGCCCGCTCGCTCTGCCCGACGAGGACGCGGGCGACGCTTCGCGCACCTCGAGGCTGCTGCGCTTCTCGCCGAAGAAGCAGGCCGTCACCGCCGAGTACGCCTACCGGTTCGACCCCGTGGGCGTCGTCGACCCCGGAGAGGAGGACACCTCCGAACTCAAGATCTCGTCCGTTGTCGCCATCGGGCGCGACAAGCTCCTCGTCCAGGAACGCACCGACAAGGCCGCCCGCCTCCAGGCCGTCACACTGGATCGCAAGGCGAACATCCTGGGCGGCAAGTGGGACAAGAGCGCGACACGGCCCTCCTTGGAGGAGCTCGACGACCCCGCCGCCTCCGGAGTGCCCGTCCTCGACAAGCGACTGGTGGTCGACCTGAACACCATCGACGGCGTGCCCGACAAGATCGAGGGCGTCGCCCGGGTCGACGGTCGCACTCTGGCCCTCATCAACGACAACGACTTCGGGATGAGCGACGGGCCTGCGGCCTTCGACAAGGACGGCCGACTGGTGGACAGCGGCACGGAGACCACGGTGACGTACGTACGACTCCCTCGGAAGTACTGACTTCGGAGAGGCCGAACGGTCAGGACAACGGCTTGGTGAGCTTGTGCTTGCCCGGTCCGCTGTCCCCTGCCAGGCTGCACGCGACGTTGTCGATACCGACCTTGTAGCCCGTGGCATCCGGGTACTGCACCAGTGTTCCTCGGACCGTTCCGGACGGCTGGCTGCGCGCCTTGCGTTCCAGCGGCCGGTCGCAGAGCGCGGCCGCCGCCCGTTTCAGGGCCGCGTCGGTCGTGTAGGAGCCGTTCAGTTCGGCGAACTCGACGACTTCGGCGTCGTGCGGGGCGTCGCACGACCTCTTCGCGGCCTGCCCCGGCTCGCTGCTGTCGACGTCGAAGCAGTCACCTGTCTTCAACAGGTAGTACGGGACCTGCTCATCGGCCGGCGAGGGCACGGCGGAGCCGAGGTCAGTCGGGAAGCCCGTGGGCAAGGTCGGGAAATCGGTGGGCAACGACGGGACACCGCTCGGCAAACCGGTGGGCAGCTCGCTCGGGATCTGGGACGGGATGCTCAAGGAAGGCGTGGGTTCGCGTGTCGTGCTCCTGCTGGACTCGGTTGGTTCCTTCTTGTCGTCGCCGTTGCCGTCGCCGCCGGTGACCACCAGAACCACCGCGGCAACGGCCCCCACGGCCACGATGACCGCGAGCAGGACGAACAGACCGGTGCGCCGCCCTGGCGGCCCACCAGGAGGCGGACCCGGCTGCCAGCCCCCGTTCCCCGGAGGCGGCCCGTAGCCGCCGGGCGGGGGCCCGAACCCGCCTCCGCCGGGCGGCGGACCGCTGGGCGGCGGTGGAGGCGGCTGCGGCGGTACGGGCGGCATGGCCATACCATCAAGAGTCGCCTCGAACCGGTCACATGGCGACCCCCCTGCGCGAGTTGAACGAAGCCGGAGCCGGAAAGGCGCTCAGCCCCGAGCTGCCAGGAGATGATCCATGGCCAGCTGGTCGAGGCGCTCGAAGGCCATCCCGCGTGCCGCGGCCTCCGCCACGTCGAACGCCTCGTAGGCGCTCCTGTCGGCGAGCAGGCCGGCGAGCCCGTCATCCGCCGTGGGGACGGCCAGCTCGTCCAGGCGCGCGGCACGCAGCGCCTCGCGCACCTCGGGATCGGCCCGGAAGGCGGCCGAGCGCTCGCGCAGGATCAGGTAGTTGCGCATGCACCCCGCAGCCGACGCCCACACTCCCTCGAAGTCCTCGGTGCGCGGCGGCTTGAAGTCGAAGTGCCTCGGACCCTCGTAACCACCCCTCTCCAGGAGGTCCACCAGCCAGAAGGCGCTGCGCAGGTCCCCCGCCCCGAACCGCAGGTCCTGGTCGTACTTGATGCCGGTCTGGCCATTGAGATCGATGTGGAAGAGCTTGCCCGTCCACAACGCCTGCGCGATGGAGTGCGGGAAATTCAGGCCCGCCATCTGTTCGTGCCCCACCTCGGGGTTGACGCCGAACAGTTCGGGGCGCTCCAGGCGCTCGATGAACGCGAGGGCGTGGCCGACGGTGGGCAGCAGGATGTCGCCGCGCGGCTCGTTCGGCTTTGGCTCGATCGCGAAACGCAGGTCGTAGCCTTGCGTGGTCACGTACTCGCCGAGCAGGTCGAAGGCCTCCTTCATGCGGTCGAGCGCATCGGTCACGTCCTTCGCCGCGCCGGACTCCGCCCCCTCCCTGCCGCCCCACGCCACATAGGTGCGGGCGCCCAGTTCTGCCGCGAGGTCGATGTTGCGAATCGTCTTCCTCAGCGCGTAGCGCCGCACGTCGCGGTCGTTGGCGGTGAACCCCCCGTCCTTGAAGACGGGGTGCGTGAAGAGGTTCGTGGTGGCCATCGGCACGACCAGTCCCGTCGCGTCCAGCGCCTGCCGGAAACGCTTGATGTGCCCCTCCCGTTCCGAGTCGGAGGACCCGAAGGGGATCAGGTCGTCGTCGTGGAACGTCACTCCGTAGGCGCCCAGTTCGGCGAGGTGCCGCACGGAGTCGGCAGGGTCGAGCGCGGCCCGGGTGGCCTCTCCGAACGGGTCCCGGCCCTGCCAGCCGACGGTCCACAGGCCGAAGCTGAACTTGTCCTCAGTGGTGGGCTGGTAGTTCATGTGCGACTCCCTCACCTATTTCGTCATGGCACTTTACAAATTAGTATCCGAGGGCGCTGCTGGGAAGGTCGAGGAGTGAACTCCGGAGCGCACCCGGGGACAGCCGCAGGAACGGAGACCGTGATGTCATCAGCACCCACTGCCCAGGGGCCCCTCGTCGTCGGGGTGGACAGCTCCACCCAGTCCACCAAGGTTCTGGTCGTCGACTCGGCCACCGGCCGGGTCGTCGCACGTGGGCAGGCTCCGCACCACGTCAGCACCGGTGAGCACCGCGAGAGCGACCCCCAGGAGTGGTGGGACGCTCTGCGCACGGCCCTCGAACAGTGCGGCCCTTCGGCCCGGGAGGCCGCCGCCGTGTCCATCGGTGGGCAGCAGCACGGACTCGTCACCCTCGGCAAGGACGGCAACCCGGTACGGCCGGCGCTGCTCTGGAACGACGTGCGGTCGGCCCCGCAGGCCCAGAGCCTCGTGGAGCGGCTCGGCGGCCCCAAAGTGTGGGCCGATCGGGTCGGGAGCGTTCCGGGGCCCTCCTTCACGGTGACGAAATGGGCCTGGCTCGCCGAGAACGAGCCCGCCTCGGCCCGCGCCACGACGGCCGTGCGCCTGCCGCACGACTACCTCACGGAACGACTGACCGGCCTCGGCGCCACCGACCGCGGCGACGTCTCCGGAACGGGCTGGTGGGCATCAGGATCGGAGCAGTACGACGAAGGCATTCTCGACATGGTGGGGCTCGACCCGGCCCTGCTGCCCCGCGTGGCACGCCCCGGAGAGATCGTCGGAACGGTCCGGGACGGCGATGAACTGCCCTTCTCCAAGGGCACGCTGGTCGCCCCCGGAACCGGCGACAATGCGGCGGCCGCCTTGGGGCTCGGGCTGCGTCCCGGCTCACCGGTGTTGAGCCTTGGCACGTCGGGCACGGTGTACGCCGTCTCGGAGCGCCGCCCCGCGGACCCGACCGGCACAGTCGCGGGCTTCGCCGACGCGCGCGGCGCATGGCTGCCGCTGGCCTGCACCCTGAACTGCACACAGGCCGTCGACCGAGTGGCCGCGCTGCTCCACCTGGAGCGTGAGGCGGTGGAACCGGGCGGCTCGGTCACGCTCCTGCCCTACCTGGACGGTGAGCGCACGCCGAACCTGCCGCGCTCCTCCGGAGTACTGCACGGCCTGCGCCACGACACGACGCCCGGGCAGTTGCTGCAGGCCGCGTACGACGGAGCCGTGCACTCCCTGCTCGGCGCCCTCGACGTGGTCCTGGATCCGGACGCCGACCGCTCGTCCCCACTGCTGCTCATCGGAGGCGGGGCACGGGGCAAGGCCTGGCAGCATACGGTGCGGCGCCTTTCGGGACGTCCCGTGCAGGTGCCCGAAGCCCAGGAGCTGGTGGCACTCGGCGCCGCGGCGCAGGCAGCCGGCCTGCTGACCGGGGAGGACCCGAGCGCCATCGCGAGGCGTTGGGACACTGCTCGGGGGCCAGTACTCGACCCCGTGGAACGCGACGAGGCGGCACTGTCCAGGATCTCCGGGGTACTCTCCGACGCGGCGCCGCTCCTGGACAGGGGCCCCATGGGGAGTGAGGACTGACCGAGGAATGACCGCACCGCAGCACGACGAGCGACGGGGAACATCCGGCGCGCGGCTGCCCGACACCCAGCAGGGCATGCGCCGCCGCAATCTGTCCCGGGTGATGCACGCCGTGGCCACGCACGGCCCGCTGTCCCGCGCTGCGGTGGCCTCTCGCATCGGGCTGACGCGGGCTGCCGTCTCCACGTTGGTGGACGAGTTGATCCGTGCCGGGCTTCTGGACGAGCTGGGGCCGGAGCGTCCGGGGCGGGTGGGCCGCCCGGGGTCGGCCCTGGCCGTCAGCGCGCTGGGGCCCGTCGGAGTCGGTGCCGAGGTGGGGGTCGACCATCTCTCGGTGTGCGCGGTCGATCTGCGGGGGGAGATC
>NZ_LIPN01000262.1 GCF_001418325.1 Streptomyces atriruber
AACTCGCCCTGCGCAGCCGCCGCCTCATCGACACCGCCGCCTTCACCCCACGGGCCACCCCCACCTGCCCCTCCGCCCCCGCCGAGATGCACCCGGTGGTCCAGCTCTTCCTGGGCCGCTACCTCGCCGACGACGCTCTCGAACGCATCCGCTGCACCGCCCGCACCGAACCGGGATCCCGGCGCTGCCCGCACCCGGTATTGAACCCGCAGACCCCGGCCGGAGCCTGGAGGCTGCTACCCCTCGGCCATGAACACGACGCGGCCGCCACACCGACCCGGCTGCTGGCCGTCTACGACCTCACCCGGGCCCCAGCCGCTGAACAGCAACGCTGGCGCGCCCAGCTCTGCCCCCGACACGCCGCCACCCACCCCGACCTGAACAGGACCGGCTGGCAGGTCTTCGTCCCTGACCGGCACGCCGGCCACATCCGCACCCGCCTCCCGCACACCGACGGCCACACTCCGGCATGACCACAAATCGCCCTCACCCGGTCGCTGACCTCCGGCGAACTCCAACGGGCCGCCCGCGCCTGGCCGCTGGCCGCCGACCCCACACGCCGCCACCTCATGGCCCTCTGCCGTGCCAACAGTCCCGACCGGGCCGCCCGCCGCCTGCGCCAGGGGCTCGACGCCCACCTGCCCATCGACGTGATCACCACGCACTACCCGGATGTGCACGGACAGCTCCTGCTCAACGTCCGCCTCCCGCCGTCCGTGCACGCCACACTCTGTGCCGATGCCCGCCGTGCCGGACACGCGCCCGGCCGCCACCTTCAACTCGCCCTGCACCGAGCCCTGGCCGACCACGCCCGCCAGGAAGACCGCCGCATCGACGAGGCAGTGCGCCACCTCCTGGGCGGCACCACCCCCGCCCGGCTCCTGGCCGCCGTCGCCCACGCCCTCACCTCGCCCCAAGGACCCACCGAGTGAACCCCACCGACGAACAGACAGCCGCTGCCGACGCATTCAGCAACGGCGAGCATCTGTCCCTGCAGGCCGGCGCCGGCACCGGCAAGACCAGCACCCTGGCCCTGCTCGCCCACAGCACCGGCCGCCACGGCCGCTACCTCGCCTACAACCGCGCCATCGCCGCCGACGCACGCACCCGCTTCCCCGACACGGTCGCCTGCAAGACCGCCCACGGCCTTGCCTTCGCCGCCGTCGGCCACCGCTACACCCGCCGTCTGAACGCCCCCCGCCGCCCCGCCTGGCTGACCGGCCAGGCCCTCGGCCTGACCAAACCGCTACGCATCGGCACACGAGAGGTCTCCCAACGCGCCCTGTCCAACGCCGCCCTGCGCACCGTCGCCCGCTACTGCCACACCGCCGACACCACCCTCACCAAGCACCACGTCCCGCGCCTGCGCGGCCTCGAAGACCCCGGCCACCACGCCGAACTCGCAGACCACCTCGTCCCGTTCGCCCAGCGGGCCTGGATCGACCTGCAGCACTTCGACGACAGCGCCGTCCGCTTCGAACACGACCACTACCTCAAGATCTGGGCCCTCACCCGGCCCCGCATCGACGCCGAGTTCCTCCTCCTCGATGAGGCCCAGGACACCAACCCCGTCGTCGAACAGATCTTCCTCGCCCAGCGCGAGCACGCCCAGCTCGTCATGGTCGGCGACTCCGCCCAGGCCATCTACCAGTGGCGCGGCGCGAAAGACGTCATGAGCAGCTTCGAGGGCCGCCACTTCTCCCTCACCCAGTCCTTCCGCTTCGGCCCCCGCCTGGCCGCCGAGGCCAACCGCTGGCTCTCCCTCGCCGGCGCCGCGCTCCGCCTGAGAGGCACCGAGGCCATCCCCACCGAACTCGGCCCCGTGCAGCGGCCCGACGCGGTGCTGTGCCGCACCAACGTCGGCGCCATGGCCCAGGTCATGCAGCTCATGTCCGCCGGGCACCGGGTCGCCCTGGTCGGCGGCGGTCAGGGCCTCAATCTCCTCGCCCGGGCCGCCCAGGACCTCAAAGAGGGCCGCCCCACGCACCATCCCGAACTGGTGCTGTTCACCTCGTGGGGCGACCTGCAGGACTACGCGACCCACGACCCCGGCGGCCGCGACCTACAGCCGCTCGTCGACCTCGTGGACACCCACGGCCCGGACGCCATCCTGGCCGCCGTCGCCGGCCTTGCCCCCGAAAACAGCGCTGACATCACCGTCTCCACCGCCCACAAGGCCAAGGGACGCGAATGGGCGTCGGTACGCATCGCCGACGACTTCGGTCCCCCCGCACCGCCCGCAGACGGTCCGCAGCAACCCGCGGCGCCACCCGCAGTCGACGACGCCGAGGCACGTCTGGCCTACGTGGCCGTCACCCGCACCCGGACCCGTTTGGACCGCGGGGGACTGTGCTGGATCGACCACTCGACCAACGGCACCCCGTCGCCCCTCTTGTGCTGAGCCGAGGCCTGTGGCCGGGGGGCCACCGGGACCTCGCGCAGACCAGTGACGCGGGCGTCTGCGCTGCCTCGACAGCAGGAACGCGACAACGGCGCCAACGTCGGGTGATCCTGTGCGGTCCACTGCCTGGGCAGTTCGGAACCCTCTGCTCGCGCACATGCTCCTTTTGAACGGCAGCGGACAGTCCCGCTCGTCCTGCGGCTGCGTTATGCGAGGACGTGGCGGCTCTGTGCCGGGCAGCCGATGCGGTGCGTCAGATACCGGCTGTCGAGCTCTTCAAGGCGCCCATCAGCGATGGAAGATTGAGGTGGACCGACGCGCGTGGCGCACTGAGTGCTTTGTCGGCGCTCTGGAGGAAGGTGCCGGTCTTCTTCTCGGCGACGACGTGATCCGCGTAGCCCGCGGCACAGGCGAGGAAGTACAGGTCGTTGAGGTCGTTGTTGACCCACACGTCCGAGGCGTTGCGGAGCCGAGCCTGGAGGACCTCCAGCACTCTGCCCGTGAAGGGAAGGCGACTGAAGAATTCCACCAGCTTCTCGGGCTGGAGGAATGTCAGTGTCTCCGCCGGAGAATGGCCTGCCAGCCGTCCTGCCTGGGCCAGCTCCATTTTGAGATCGTTCAGCATGTACGCAGCGGCGACCAGACGCATGTCCCGCTCTGCCGGGTGCTCCCGCAGTCCCTGGGCCAGCTGCGACGCGGCATCCGCCCACCCCGCGACCACCGTGTTGGTGGCCTCCTGTTCGTCCTGCGGGAGGCTCTCCTCGAGCAGCAGACTCGCCCACGTGGCCCGCCAGACGACGTCCGTAATTCCCGGCGTGGCTGTCCCCGTCGGGGCTGCCGCGTCCGGACTGTCGATTTCGAGTGGGTAGTTGGAGAAGGGCGACTGTGGTGCGGTCGTGAAGACATGCTCCGCGGTCAGTTTCCGCCCGCTGAAGGCACCGGCGAGCTCATGCAGGCGCACGACCAGGGGACTGAGCATGTGCCACCCGTCGTACGCCTCCAGCATGGCCCTCGCGAGGTCATGGCGACGCTCCTTGGTACCGGCGTGTGCCGTCTCGACCAGGTGGGCACTGGACAGCGGCAGGCGCACCGCCTTCTTTGCGGCGAGCTCCCACAACTCCTCGGCTGCCCGGCGCTCTTCATCACCCTGAATCTTTTCTGGTGCAACACGTGCCCGAGCCATCGTGACCCAGTGGTTCTGATCCAAGTAGATGACCTCGGCCATCACACCCCGCCTTCGAAGAGCCTCGACGCCACGCACAGCGTCGACCTGCACAGACCAGACCGCTGAGGACGACCACAGGTTGTACAGACACCACGCGAGGAGTTCTGTACGGGGCTTGCGATAGTTCGCGGGTGCCCCCTGCTGGTTCGGCGGTCTACGGGCGGGCAGGCCTCGCGGCTCCAGGACGGCTCCCGCTCCAGGCGGGGGCGACGCAGGAGAGGAGCGCCTCAGGGCCGTCCCCTGTCGGCCGACGCAGACGGCGGAGGCCAGGACAGGGGACGGCCCCCACCGTGCGTGCATGTGTGCCCTTGCGACGCGGGGCTGCTATGACACCCCTCAGTCGGGCAGCTGGGCGAAGGCCATGAACCCGGCCTGGGTCACACGCTCCTCCGCCAACGGGGTGAGCGAGCCGTCGCCGGCGTTGACCCGGTAGGAGGCCGCGGCCGCCGTGGTTGTGGGCGGCCGCGGCCTGCAACTTGGTGATACTGACGGTCTCTTCCGGGGCAAGGCGGGCGAGGACGGCGTCGGCGTGGTCTCGGCAGGCGCTTGCAGGCGGACCGCGGTACCGGGAGGTGCTCTATTCCGTGGGCGGCCCGCTGACGATGTACGTGTGGAATTCCTTGCCCTCGGGCCAGCGGCTGATGACGGCCTCAATTTCAGGCGAGCGTCTCGGAAGTGCCTCGGAACGCAGAAATGCACCGATGCACGCTACCGAGTCCGCGCACGCGAGCATCGCGTCGGACCGGATTTCGGAGTGGCTGCGTTGATCGCCTTGCGGGCCGATGGAGGCATACAGGGCGTTGGACGTGAGGCGGGCCCTCAGCCCCGCGTCGGGGAGCCATTGCGCGTGCAGCTGCACCGTGGCGTGGTGCTGCAGCTTGGTGTGCTGGTATTCGCTCAGCTCCTCCTCCGAGGAGGTGTGCGCACCTTTGCGGAGGAGCTGTTGCAGGGCCAGGAGTTCGGTGAGCAGGTGCTGCGCCGCCTGCGTCGCTTCGCTCCGCCGTTGTGCGAGTGAGGCGGCCCGCGTGGTGTGCCGTTGCTGGTAGACGATGCCGCAGAAGGTGGCTCCGGCGCCGAAGGCGACTCCTGCAAGGCCGATCAGAGCTCCCAGTACGGAAGAATCCATGTGGGGATGTTCGCATCACCCGCCTGTCAGGAACGGCCTGCCTCGGCAGACCGGTGCGCTTCAAATCGGGAGCGGGCCAGGGCGCAGGGCGCCATGTGTGCAGCGCGCAGTGGGACTGCCTACGGCCCCAGTGGTCGGCGGAATGTCGGGCCGGCGGCCTGGTCGTACTGCCGGATCACGAGATGCCGGCCGGAATGGGTCTGCTGGATCTGGGCGCAGTGAGCGACCACCGTGCCCAGAGATCCTTTGCGTCCCGTTCCGAAGCCGAGGAGTTCCCCGGTGTCAGCGTCATGGACGCGGTAGTGGATGTCTTCCTTCAGCTGGGCGGCCACGGTGAGAGGCTCTCCCCGCCACGTGTCGGCCATTGTCTTCCCTCCTGTCACGTCGTTGTCCGCAGAGCATTCCGGCTACGAGGCAATACCCCACGGGGCAGCGGGACTCCCGGCGCCGAAGAGGCTGTCGAACCGGTGGGTGTCGGTCGCGGGTATCAAGAAGTACGGTGCCCCGGAACCGGCGATACTGTGAGGGCCCTGCCGCCCTGTGGTGAGGACGTCATGGGGCGTCAGCACGTCGAGATCGTCGAACACGTAGTACACCGGGAGCAGGGTCCAGGCGACGAGCTGCGCGTGGGCGTGCACGGCAGCTCGTTCGACGGCGTGTCGGCCCGTGCTCCTACTGGTCATGCGGGTCTTGCAGTCGATCAGCGCGAGATCGGTCTCCTTGGCGGCGATGAGGTCGGGGATCCACCGGATGAAGCTGTCGGTCTTTCGGAGGGCGTCCTGGATCTGCTCGGTGAGGAGCCCCTGGCCCCAAGGGCTGACGTCCCACCCACGCATTGTGAGTTGCTCGGCGACGTACTGCTCGTGGGCGTCTCCTGCTGCTTTCCTCTGCTGAAAGCTCGTCATGGCTGCAGTGTGGCCCACACCCTGAAATGCCTAACTTGGCGTGGTGTGAACCCGGACAGTCTCACTCCGTCTCAGTAGTTCTCACTGTGTCCGGGGGAGTCCGTGGACGTCCGTGTACGTGCAGCCGTGGTCCAAGCAAGTTGGCTGAAAGGCGTCTACGAATCCGGCCCGGTGGGGAGCGAAATCGTCAGGTGCACTGCGCAGGCGAGTCTCGGACACGTGCCCCGGTGTACCAACTGATCACCAACTGGTCGCAAGCGTCGGACCGTTGCATGAAGCGTTCTCATATGACGTTCTGCGTCGGGGATGGTGAAGCAGTTCGTCGTAGCGGTCCACCTCAACCGCGGTGGGGAATGGAGCTCAACCGGCCCCTGCACGCCATCACGCTCATCCGCCAGGGGCGGCCGGGCCCTGCCCGCCCGGCTGCAGCCGGGCGTTAACATCAGCCGATCACGGCGGGGCGGAAGTAACAGCGGACGGTGGATGAATGGACAGCACACGCGTGCTCACACAGGTGCGGGTCACCGGCCTGCTGGGACGGTTTACCCATACCGTCGACTTCCCTGGCGCAGACGAGTTCGTGATCGTCCATGGGCCTAACGGAGTCGGTAAGACCATGCTCCTCGATCTACTCACGGCCGTCGCCTGGCGCTGTGACATCCCCAAGATGCTGCACATCCCGTTCCGTTCACTGGAGCTCTCCTTCAGCGACGGCGCTCGACTCACTGTCGACAGGCTTCCCGCCCAGGACCTCAACGGCCTTCTTCTCTCGAGTGGGGACACGCCGGACAGCGAATCCGTCGAGCTCGCTCGCCTACTTGCCTTCTCCCTGTACAGCACGCCGAATGCCGACCCCGTGTGCTGGTCCTTTCCGTTTGTCGGCGCCTACGAGACAGGTGCGGCACGCCAGACCGTGACACGTTTGCTGCAGGACCTGGGTGCAGCAGACCGCAGCGCCATCGAGCGGTTTGTGAGAAGAGACGCCGTGTCTTCCCGGGAGGAGGAGTGGACGGCGTCTCAGATCTGGAACCTTGTGGAGCACTACCGAGGCGCCCCGAGCCCGGGCGCGACCCGTCTGACGGACACGAGTGGGATGCCGCAGCAGATGCAGGAGTTCCTTGCCGCGATCACGGTGCACTCGATCGACACGCACCGGCTCCTGGGTCTGTCCGCAGTGCAAGAACGTTCGGGGAACCTGGGCAAGCGCCCCGTGCTGACGAAGGTCGAGGAGTTCGCCCGGGACCTGGCGCGCCGCCTGGCCAGGGAACTCGCCGAGAACTCACGCACCTCGCAGGAACTCGACCGCACCTATCCGCAGCGGCTCCTGCGTGCTCCCGTCACCGACGTGAGCGAGCAGGAGATTCGAAACCGCTACGTCGCACAGAACGACCTGCGCCGCCGGCTCGGCGATATCGCACTGGTCGACGAGCGCACCAGCGTGATCGACATTCCCGAACGCATGGAGGACTGGCAGCGCGCCGTTCTGTGGACCTACCTGGAGGACACGGAGGACAAGCTGGCGACGTTCCACGACATCCTTGAACGGGTTTCCCTGCTCCAGGACATCGTCAACAGCCGGTTCTTGTTCAAGCACCTGGAGATCGACCGCGAGCGCGGCTTCCGCCTGGTCAGCGACGAGGGGCAGGAGCTCGACCTCGCCTCACTGTCCTCCGGCGAGCAGCACGAACTGGTCCTCGTCTACGACCTTCTGTTCAACGTCAGTTCCGGCGCCCTCGTGCTCATCGACGAACCCGAGATCTCTTTGCACGTGTCCTGGCAGAAGGGCTTTATCGCCGACCTGCGCCAGATCGCCTCCCTTGTCGAGTTCCGGACCATCGTAGCCACCCACTCTCCTCAGATTGCCGGTAAATGGGCCGACCGGATGGTCGTCCTGGGCCCGGCCGTGGAGTAGCCGCCCGTGTTCGACCAACTCGACGCCGACGACCTGTACACCGAACTGGTTATGCAACGCGCCAACGACGCACGCGCCTTCATCCTGGTCGAAGGTGCCACCGACTGTGCCGTCCTCGACCGCTTCCTCGACACCAGTTCCTTCACCACCGTCCCCGCCCACGGCAAGGAACGCGCCGAGGGCGCGGTCGAGCGTGTACACAGCGGCACAGGGCTCACCCACGTGTACGCCGTCCTGGACCGGGACTGGGTAGGCCTGCTCGAAGAGGGAATGGACCACCACGCCGTGGTCTACACCGACTTCTACGATCTCGACGCGTGCATCTTCTTCGCCCCGGACGTCTACCAGGGCCTCGCCGCCGGCTTCTGCACCGACCTGAGCTTCCGGGCCGGCGCGCCCGGCTGTACCCCGGACGACATCACCAGGGCGTGCACCGACCTCGCCCTTCCTGTCGGGGTCCTGCGCTACCTCTCCCGGCGCGATGGCCTCGGACTCAACCTGAGGGACTTCCCGCTGAGCCAAGTCGTCGAGAACGCAGCACGCGTCGATCTCGCGAAACTGGTCGACCTCGCCTGCCGGCGGGCCGGAAAGGATCCCGTCGACTACGGAGACCTCGTCCCGCGCCTGCGCACGGAGACGCAGAGAGTCGCAGACGCCGCACCGCACCGCTACTGCTCGGGCCACGATCTCGCCAAGGCCTTCGCGCTCATTGCCAGACGCCGGTGGGCCTCCAAAGCGGGACACGACATCATCGAACGATCGGCCCGAGCCGCTCTCAGCCACGACGCCTTCGCTCAAACCAGCATCTACAGCGACTCGCGGCACTGGACAGCGAGTGCGGGCAGGACCGCCTGGCGCGCACGGACCGCGCCCGCGTCGCCGCCGGAGGGGGCACCGACAACGGAATCCCACGGAACGCAGCTTCCCCGCCAGGCAGGGTCGGCCACGCAGGCCCCCACTCGGCACTGAACCACCCAGGCCTGCCGCACAAGCAGCCGCGGGACATGGTCAGGCCGGATGCCTACCGTGGTGCCGCCGTTTCCGAGGGAAACCGGATTGTCAGTACCCGCCGATATCGTTGAGCCAAGTACGGACTACTGAGGCCCGTGGGGGGTCTAGTGAGCACGGTAGTCCCGGTAAAAGGGGAGGCCACCCATGGCCAAGTCAAAGGTCAAACTGACCATCAACGAGAAGGCCTTGCAGAAGGTAGCCAACGATGCCGCGCGTACGCTGGCGGCCAATCTGAGTCGCGAACTCAACGCGCTGAAGCCCAAGTTCGTAGGCAAGCCTGTGGACGAGGTGAAGAAGGCGGTCCAACACACGTGGGCCCGCCACTCCGGCGGCGGCAGCATCACGGATCCGGAGCTGACCGAGTTCGCCGAGGCGATTCAGGCGGGCAACCAGGTCGATGTGAACGCCGCATAGAGCAACACGGCCTCCGGCCCGATCCTCTCGGGCCGGAGCTCCGCCGGTGCCGCGCCTCGCGTGCACTCCCCACTCGACCACCAGCAGCGAGTCCACGGGCAACTCCCGCCCTCCCTGCTCGAGTTCAGCGCGGAGCTCATCGGGGGAGACGCCCTGAGCAGCCGCCCCTCAGATGGAGAGCCCCGCCGCCTCACCGGCGATGCCACCCCCAACTGGCGCGGAACCTGCCCAAAGGGCGAGCGCGCTGATGTGTGACCGGACAATTCCGCGCACGCACCTCGGTGAATCCTTAGCCTTGATGCGTGGCTGACAACCGACCGCCCGGCACGCTGGGCCTCGATCTCCGCAGCCCCGGGGCGCGTCCATGCGGCCTGTGCGGTGCGGCACGCAGGATGACGGTCGCGCACGTGCCACCGCAGGCCGCCGGCAACCGGGGAGTGGTGAGGAGCGCGCTCGTGCGCCTGCACAACGGGACGCTGGCCAACGGTCGAGCCGACGCAGGCGGAATGTGGCTGCGTGCGCTCTGCTCCGACTGCAACAGTCTTGCTGGTGGCCTGTACGACCCGGCCTACGCGGACTTCGCCCACGAGGTCTTCACCCGGATCAAGCCCGGGCAGCGGCTGGCCCTGCCACCAGTCCGCGTAGCTCCCGGGCGTGTGGCGCGATCGATCCTGATCGGCATGTTCGCCACAAGTCCTCATCTCCGTGCGATGTTTCCCGAATTGGCCGACGGCCTCAGTAGCCCTCGTAGTGCCCTGCGCATGCCGGACGGCGCAAGCCTGCGACTGGCACTGCACCTCACCTCCTATACGCGGCTGTCCGGCATGTACAACGCCGTCAACTGGGACATCCCCAACGGGTACTACGACACCTTCTCCGAGGTCTACTTCCGTCCCTTCGCCTGGACGCTCACCCCCAACGACCGGGTAGGGGCGCGCGTGGGCCCGTCTGTGCCCGAGCAGCAGGGCTGGGCCGTCGTCGACGGATGGCTGAGGTACGGCGACGATGTCACGGCGATGGACCTGCGGAGGCTGTGTCCGTCGCTCCTTCCGGTGACCCGGCATCCCCTGAGGACCGGGGAGGGGCGGGAGAACTGGATCGAGTACGTCAGCGACCGGACGACCACTCTCCTCGAAGGGCTCATCCCATCAGGGCACGGTGTGCCCCGCGCTCAGATTCGACGGTCCTTCACGACTCTCGGCTGAGCGGACCACTGCGGATCCGGAACTGGTCAGTGTCGCACGCACGTTGCGGGCCGGAGAGGCCGTCGCGGCGGGGTTCGTCCCTGCCGGCACCGGCCGCGGGCGGCACGGGCCGGCAAGGGACACCGGTCAGGTCGCGGCTGCAGGCATCAGCTTTCGGACGTGTCGGAGCGTTGTTCGTCGAGGTCGAAGCCCAGCCGCTCGGCCTCGACCATGGCGTCCGTCCACAACGCCAGTGGCGTCAGCAGCGCCCATGGCTCGTCCCGCGTGGGGTCGTCGAGCAGCACGGTTTCGGTGTACCCGTCGCTCCGGTCTTCCCCGCGGGCCGCTCCGTTGCTCCAGCCGCGTTCGGTGAACCACAGCCGTTTGACGGCGCCCTCCACCAGCCGCGCATGCAGCCCCACGGCGAAGGGACGGGTGTAGGCGACCTCCCAGCCGTTGCGCTGATGGACCTTCAGCCGGGTATTGCGTGCGGAGTCCTCACAGATACCGATCTTCGCCATGGCTGGATCCGAGTTCCGGTGCACCAGATAGACGAGCCCGGGTTCTGTGTCCTTGAACCCGGTGAGTTTGCAACTGCGGGAGTTGCAGGCGCCCTGGCCTCGGTAGAGATTGCCCAGGCAGGGGTTCACCGGTGTCAGGCAGTCCATGCAGGTGCCCGCCCAGAGGGTGTTGGTGCCCTTGAAGGCGTCCGGGTCGTGCGGACGAAACCGGTAGGACAGCGCTCTGTCCCATGCCTGCTGCTTGGTCAGCGGCGTGTTAGGGGCACAGAAGATGCAGGCCCCTTGACCCCGCATGACATCGTGCAATCGCGGCTGCACCGGACAAAGGCAGCGCTGGCAGACACCTGGCCACGGCTCATCGACCCGCTTATAGGCACTCGAGGGCTCGACAAGACCCTGATCGCGCATGATGGCCACGGCCACATCCGGATCGATCGCCCGCTGGGCACAGTACTTACAGGCCATGGCGCCTCCGCGGACAGCCTTGACCAGGACCTTGATCGGCTTTCCCTGGCGCGGGCACCCCTCGTTGAGGCAGATGCTCTGCACTCGCGTCCTGTTGTTGGTGTACGGCTCAAGCAGTTTGATGTTGGCCTTGGTGATGGTTCTCGCCAACTCCGCCTCGTCCAGGCGGTACTTCTCCGCCCGTGCGCGGTCGGCGCAGGCACGGCAGCCGCGCGGCGCGTCGCCGTGTTTCCTTGCCTTCGAGGAGATGCTGTCGTACGTCGGGCCGATGTCTGCTCCGCACCTCTCACAGGTGCTGGGCCATGCTTCCTTCGCCGCGCGGAAGGCGGTCTTCGGCCGGCATCCGTTGCGCAGCATCAACTGCCGCGCCTCTTGCGGATCGACCGCTCGTCCCGACACCAATTGAGCCCCCTGCAGCGTGCCCCGCAACGTCGCAGCGACTGTACGCGTAGGCACCGACATCCCTTCCGGGCCTGCTGAATTGCTCACTGAGGCGGGCGCTGGCGGGGCTCCCCACAAGGCTGGCAGAGCGAGGCCAAGGCGGGGCCGTGACCTTATGACGCTCGGGGCGTTGACCGGATCGCCGAGCAGACCGGTGCGAGAGTCCCGGCCTGCTGCGTGTCATCTGTTGGTGCGGGTGCGCCCTGGAGAGCGTACGGACGGCAGGTCGTCGCGCGCGTTGTCCGTTTCGAGGGCGTCGGCGGGCATCTGACGGTAGGAGTGGAGGAGTTCGGCGATGAGGGCGGGGCGGACCTCGGCCGCCGTCACGAGTGCGGCCAGCACCTGCGAACGCGATGTCTGCTCCCCGGCCGCGGCCGCGGCCCGGACCAGAACATCCAGCCTCATGTCCACGTCCTCCGGCCAGTCGACCAGTGTCTTGCGTCGTGGACGCTGCCACAACAATTCCACACGTCCCCCTCGCTGACACTTATCTATATTCAATATATATTGAGCCGATGGTGACGATGCTGCAAGAGCGTTCGGAGCAGAGGGACTTAGACCGGGGTCCTGTGAAGGTTCGTGTGGCAGGTCGCACGCTGGATACGACGCCGGTGTTCGATACCTACTGGCGCTTTGCGGCGGCGCGGCAGAAGGTCTACGAGGCGCGGCTTGCCGGGGGAGCGGGGCCGTTCACGGACGATCCGATCTTGCAGCGACACCGTTTCACCAACTGCTTTCGGGCCGCCGACCGGGTCAGCCAGGACTTGATCGGCGGCGTGATCTACCAAGGTGAGCAGGAGTGGGAGGAGGTCTTCTTCCGGACCCTGCTGTTCAAGATTTTCAACAAGACCTCGACGTGGCGGTTGCTGGCCGGGGAACTGGGAGAGGTGCGGTGGGACAGCTACGACTACCGCGTCTTCGACCGCGTGCTCTCGCAGGCTTTCGCCGCAGGGCAGCGGTTGTACTCGGCCGCCTACATCGTGCCCCCGCCGCAGCTCGGCGGGGAGCGCAAGCACCAGAACCACCTGCGGTTGCTGGAGATGATGATGGCCGCGGACGCGCCGCAGCGGGTGCTGTCCGCGCCCACGCTGCAGGCGGCCTACGAGGTGCTGCTGGGGTTCCCGGCGATCGGGCCCTTCCTGGCCTATCAATTCGTGATCGACCTCAACTACGCGGCCGCGATGCCGTTTTCGGAGATGGAGTACGTCGTCGCCGGGCCCGGAGCACGCGACGGGATCCGCAAGTGCTTCGGCGCGGCAGCGGACGGGATCGAGGCGGAGGTCATCCGCTACATGGCCGACACCCAAGGCGAGCACTTCGCCCGGCTCGGCCTTTCCTTTGCCGGGCTGCGCGGGCGCCCGCTGCAGCTGATCGACTGTCAGAACCTGTTCTGCGAGGTCGACAAGTATGCCCGGGTTGCCCATCCGGACATCGCAGGAATCAGTGGGCGCAGCCGCATCAAGCAGACCTACCGGCAGCAGGCCGCCGCTATGCCGGCCTGGTTCCCGCCCAAATGGCAGCTCAACACCCCCGGCTGACAGGGGTGTGCTGCCGCACCGCCTGCCCGGCAGTCCTTATGCCGCCATGCGGCCGGTGCCGGTCAGCAGCGGACGCAGCTTCGTGACGGGGCCGTCCAGGCGGGCATGGCCGGCCATCACGGTCAGGGTCCCGCAGGCCAGTCCGGCCTGCTCGGCGATGTAGGCCAGCAGACGGCCCAGGCCGAGATAGTTGCCGTAGGCGCGCTCGAACATGAAGTGGCTGCGGTACAGGGCCGCGGCGTGCACGCGCTGGTCGCGGTCCAGCTGGAGGGAGAGGTGGCTCAGACAGGGGAAGCCGATGTAGCTGTTGTCCTTCCCGGCGGTGTGGACCAGCAGGTCCGCACCCGTCTCCGCTGCCGCACCCGTCTCCGCTGCCGCGTCCGTGTCCGCGGTTGCGGCCAGGTCGATCTCGTACCCGGCGGCTATCTTGGTGCCCGCGGCCTGGGTCTGCAGGCGGCTGATGACGGTGCCGAGCTGGTCGACGCTGTCTTTGGACGCCGCCGGGTAGGAGACCAGGCGGCCGAAGTAGGTACCGCGGTGGTTGCCCGGATACCGCTTGATCGCCGGATACATCCGCCGGTAGCGCTCGGCGAGCTCACCCGCGCCTGCGCTCCGTGCCGCCAGGGCCGCGGGAAACAGGGTGCTGGCCACGGTCTCCAGTGGCCACAACCCGAGCGCGGTGCGCAGCCGGTCCAGTTCGGCGCGGAACACCGGGTCGTCACGCGTCGGCTCGGCAATGCGCACCACCGTGTGCAGGCCCGTCCGGCCCGGGTTGTCCTTGCGGTCCAGCTTGTTGCAGGCGGCCACCCAGGCCTGGGTGACGTCGCGTTCGGCCACGGTGAAGCTGTGCATCAGTCCTCCTGACGCCGTCGGGGTGCGATCCGGGAATTGATCTTGAACTCAGGCGGGCCAGGTATCGTCCACTCCGGCACGCGGCGCCTCGCGGACCACCTCCAGCCGCACCACGGTGCCGTGCCCAAGCACCGCGACCTCGACCAGGCCCCGTTCACCCGGCGGGACCTCGTCGGTCACCACGGCGCTGGCCAGCGGCGTCGCGCCGTCACTGGTCCACGGCTCCAGCCCTTTGGGCAGGACGTCGAAGACCGCGTGGACCAGGTGCAGCACCAGCACATCGCCCGCGTCGGCGTACACCGTCTGCCCTTCGGAATGCGCCGAGATCACGTGAACCTGGGCATGCGCCAGCAGTGAGGCGCCCCCTGCCAGCGCGCTGCGCAGATCTCCGGGAGGGATCTTGGCCCACTGACCGGCCCGGCCGGCATCCAGCAGCCGGAGGTTCACCAGATGGCGCACCGTCCCGGCATACGACGTGCCCAGTTCGCGCGCCAGCCGGTAGGCGTGCTCGGGGCGGGACGGCCGGCCGCCGCAGATCCTCTCCAGCGCCGACCGCACCGCGGGCAGCGGCATCAGGAACCATGCGGCGAACGCCTCGGCCGTCTTCTCCTCCTCGGGCCAGCTGCCGTTGCCCCAGCGCAGCGCGGGATCGAGCTCCTGGTCGGCCGCAGTACGGTGGCCGAGGCGGTGGTGCCCCAACTCGTGTGCGGCCGTGTGCCGTTGGGTGACCGCGTTCAACGAGGCGTTCAGCAGCACGGCCGGCCCCGCGTCGGCAGGGGAGTAGTACACACCGAACAGGCGGGGCATCGGCTGCGCCATGCCGATCACGCCCGCCGCCCCCAGCGCCCGGTGCACGTGCACGTACCGGGCACGGTCGATCCCGAGGTCACGGTGCGCCTGGACGGCGGCGATCGACGCAATGCGGTGCGCTAAGGCCCAGTTCACGCCGTCGGCCCCCCGCCGTCGGCGCCCTGCTCCTCACGTTCTGCTGCGCGACGGAGCGTGAGGTACTCGGCGAACTCCAGCACCGTCTTGGCGTCGCCGTCGGTCAGCTGGGCCAGCGCCCGCGGCAGGCCCGCCAGCGCGTACTCGCCGGCATCGGCGTCCTTCTCCTCGGCCAGGAAATAGGCGACCGGCTGCCGGTACAGGCGTGCCAGCTTCTTCAACTCCAGGCTGTCCACCCGCCGTTCGCCGCGCTCGATGTCGCTGATCGCCGAGCGGGGGATGCCGGTGGAGTCCGAGACGAACTGCTGGGACATGTTCAGGTAGTCGCGGGTCTTCTTCAGCCGTTCACCGAGCCGCACCATCTCGGGGTCGCGCTCACGGTTGTCGGTGGGGGGAGGGGTCATGACTGCTGCCTTTCAATGATGGCGTCCAGGACCGCCGCTGCGAATGCCCGCACCGACCGGGTGGCCTGGGCTGCTTCCCGATCTGCGGGAATGGCGACGTGGTAACGCTCCTCGATGCGCGTGAGTATCTCGACCACCAGCAGCGAGTCCACGGGCAACTCTCGCCCGCCCTGCTCGAGTTCCGCACGGAGCTCGTCGGGGGAGACGCCCTCGTACTCGGCGATGAAGTCGATGACGAGCGAGGTGATGTCGTCCATGCTCGGTGTGTCCGTGTTCGGCAACTCTCCCCAATCGTCTGCATTTCCAACGGCGCCGTCGTAGCATACGACACACTGTCGGGAAAGCCAACGGGGCTGTCCCAAGATCAGACAGGTGTGAGAGTGGACTTCAAGCGCTACCAACAAGCAGCCGTCAAAACCCTCCAACCCCCCACCGAGGGCACCGACCCCGTCCTCGTCCCCCTCCTCGGCCTCGCCGGCGAAGTCGGCTCCCTGACCACCGCCTACAAGAAATTCCTGCGCGACGGACCCGCCTTCGAACAGGGCAAACACCAATTACGCGAAGAACTCGGAGACGTGCTGTGGTACGTCGCCGCTCTCGCCCACCGCTTCGGACTCGACCTCGACGACGTCGCCGCCGCCAACCTCGAGAAGACCAAGGACCGCTGGCGCCCCACACCCCACGACGAGCACACCCTCTTCGACGCCACCTTCCCCGCCCACGAACAACTGCCCCGAAAGACCTCACTCACCTTCACGCCCGCCAAGACCGACGACGGCCGCACCGTCGTCACCCTCACCCGAGAAGACGGAACCCCCGCCGGCGACCCGCTCACCAGCGCCTCCCACGTCGAAGACGGCTACCGCTTCCACGACATCTTCCACCTCGCCCACGCCGCCATCCTCGGCTGGTCCCCCGTGACCCGCTTCCTGCTGGGCCGCAAACGCAAGAGCGACCCCCGCGCCGACGAAGCCGAAGACGGCGGCCGCGCCATCGCCATCGAAGAAGGCATCTCAGCCCTCGTCTTCTCCTACGCAGCCCGCCACCGCTACCTCACCGACATCACACACATCGACCAAGAACTCCTCGCCACCATCGGCCACATGACCGCCCACCTCGAAGTGAGCGTCTGCCGCGCCGCAGACTGGGAACACGCCATCCTCACCGGCTACACCGCCTGGCGTCAGCTCCGCGACCACGACGGCGGCACCGTCCACCTCGACCTCGACCAACGCACCCTCACCGTCACCCACCCCTGACAACTGCCCCGCACACGAACATCAGCACCCACGCCACACCTGCAGCTGAATCGACAAGGCCGACCACAACTCACCGCCCCCTCCCTCGGCTTCGAAGACGCGCCCCTACTAGAAGAACCAGCGCTGCGCGGCGTGTTCGTCCATTACGGCCGTCGCGCACCCAGGGCACGCGACGATATGAACCGCGATGCCGGGAAATGAGCTTGCCGGAGGGGACCGTGGATAAAGACGGGAACGGCACCAACCATGTACACACCGCGGCCACGGCACGCCGCCGACAACGCACGTTCGTGCCGCCGTCCAAACTGAACCCCCACGTCGAGACCAAGGCCGACACCGCCCTGCTCGACCAACTCTTCTACGCGACGGTAGATGAATGCCCTGATCCCCAATGCCGCCCGCTACTCCTCGACCACGTCGCAGCCGATGCGAGGGCGACGCACGAACTGGTGACCTGGGCCTGCCATATCGCCACCGAGACGTACGGCGGGCTCCCCGCAGAACTGATAGACGAAGACGAGGCAGCGACAACCGTCTTCCACCCCTCACCCCTTTTCTGCCGGCTCGCCGCGGAGTACTTCAACCCCAAGCCGACCTTCAACGCACTGTTCGCCACGTATGACACCGCCCAGCGCCGTCAGGTGGCCGACAACGCCGTCGCCCTCGTCGACGGATTCCAGGTGTGGGGGACCGACTTCCTCTACCAGTGACCTCCCTCCCTGCCCCTGCGGGAAGATGGCCGCCGAACGCCCCTTCCTGCGCGAGTTGAGGTTGCACGCGATGCCCACCAACCCCGAGCCCGCCGCGATGACGTCCCAGACCACCCCCGCTGCCCGTCGTACGCTGCGCTCCGACCAGAAGGCGGCGGTGACCAGCGGGGCACGCGGCCTGAGGAAGCCCGGGAGCCGCGGGCACATGGTGTCCGCGTGCGGAACGGGCAAGACACTGATCGCGCTGCGGACAGCCGAAGCTCTCAAGACCCGGTACCTGCTGGTGGTGGTGCCCTCCAGGGACCTGATCGGACAGTGGGCGACAGCGGCCCGCGCGGACGGCCACACTGAGGCCCTGATGGCGGTGTCGTCACTCAACGCGGACAGCCATCCCGTGCTGGCCGCGGCAGGAGCGGCGTCCACGGGGTCGGGGGAGTACCTGGCGTACTGGCTGGCCCAGCGCGCCAAGAAGAACGAGCCGGCGACCGTGTTCGTCACCCTGGACTCGCTCCCGCGGATCGAGGAGATCCAGCACTCCGTCTTCCCCGCCCCCGTCTTCGATCTCACGATCGTGGACGAGGCGCACCGCACCGCGGGCAGCTGGGACAAGGAATGGACGATGATCCACGACTCCTCCCGCATCCGTACCGACCGCCGCCTGTATCTGACCGCCACGCCCTACGAATGGGAAGCGCCGCGCCTGGCCGAGCCCCCAGACACACGCCCGCAGCCCAAGCGGACCGCATCGACCGCCCCGACGTGGGAGTCCCCGTCCCTGATCGCATCGATGGACGACACGAAGGTATTCGGCCCCCGCCTACACACCTACACCCACGCCCAGGCCATCGAGGACGGCGTCCTGGCCGACTACCAACTCCTCGTCCCCACGATCACCGACACCGACCTGCGCACCGTCCTGACCGACCCCAACCGTACGCACACCGGCTTCGCCCCCACCGCACGCCGCACCACCGCCCTGCACCTGGCAGTCCTCAAAGCGATGACCGAGCACGACCTCAAGCACGTGATCGTCTACTTCCAACAGGTCGCCGACGCAGAAGACTTCACCCGCCAGTTCCCCCACACCCTGCGCACCCTCCCACCCGCCCAGCGCCCTTCTTGGGCAGACACCCTGTCTGTCTCCTCGATCAACGGCAACCACACACCCGACCAGCGCACGAAACTCCTGACCCGGTTCGCGAACGTCGACCGCGCCGTGATCACCAACGCCCAGGTCCTGTCCGAGGGCATCGACCTTCCAGCCGTCGACGCGATCGTCTTCGCCTCCCGCACCGAGAGCGTGCGCCGCATCGTCCAAGCCCTCGGCCGCGCTCTACGCAAACCCCCCACCATCGACGTGAAGACGGCGAGCCTGGTCATCCCCGCCTACACCCCACCCGACGCCGACCCCACCGACCTTCTCTCCACCCCCTACGAAGCCCTCTGGCTCATCACCGCAGCCCTGCGCCACCACGACCAGACCATCGCCGCCCGCGCACCCCGCAAGACCACCGCGCACCGCCTGGACGACACCACCCACCGCCTGATCAGCCGCCGCTTCCGGTTCGACTTCACCCTCGCTCCCCAAGCGATTGCCCAAGCAATGGACCTGCTGGCCTGGCCCTCCACCGGTGCAGTGCTCTCTGCGCCCCGCCGCGCGGGCCTGGCCGCCGCCACCCGCTACCACACCGAACACGGCCACCTGAAAGTCCCGGTCGACTACACCGACGCCTACGGCTACCGCCTGGGAGCCTTCATCGCCGGCCAACGCACCGCGCACCGCCGAGGCACCCTGACCCCCGACTGGATTGCCGAACTCAAGAACCTCGGCATGATCTGGGACGAGAACGAAGCCGCCTTCGAATCCAACATGACCCTCATCGAGGCCTTCCACACCGAACACGGCCACCTCGCCATCCCCGCCCGGGAACCCGGAGGCCAGTTCCTTGTCGACCAACGAGGCCTCGCCCGCAAAGGCCAACTCCCCACAACCCGCCACACGCGCCTCGCTGACCTCGACGCTGACTGGCTCCTCCCGCACGGACCAGACTGGCACCGCAAATACCACCTCCTGGCCCAACACCTGCAAGCCGGACATGACCCCGCCACACTGCACCGCGACACCGTCATCGGGCACGTCAAAATCGGCACCTGGCTACACCGCCAACTCACCACCTGGAACACCCTTAACGAGGACCAACGCCACCTCCTGACCCGCCTCAACCTCACCCCCCACCACACCACCCTGACGACGAAGAAGACCACCACAGCCCCCGCCACGCCCAACACTCCCAAGGCCAGGAAACGCCGTTCCTTCGAACAGACCGCCACACTGCTGCGCGCCTTCGTGGAACGTCACGGCCGTCCTCCTGGAGCCCGGGAAGGGATCGAGGTCGACGGGGAGCACGTGATGATCGGGCCCTGGCTCTGCAAGATCCGCACCAACCAGAGGAGCGGTCAACTCTCACGAAAGAGAGCCCAGTTGATCCAGAGCATCCTCCGCGAAGCCAACATCGTTTCTCCCGAAGAGGAGAGCCCCGAGTTCTCAGAGATCACGTAACTTTTTGGCCCGTTATCCTTCTAAGGAAGCATGCCGAAAGCGCTACCGCAGAGACCCTCGATGGGGAAGCCGCTCAGGTAAGGGGACGGCCCACATCTTGAGCGCGAGAGCGTTCGGGTCACCCTGTGAGTCAGTAGACCGAAAACCCTCCGGACGGAACCGAGACCCCAACCCTGTTGCTAGCTCGAGGAGTTCGCTCCGCGAACTCCGTTGAGAGAGACCGCGGAGCGGGGTCTCTCAAGCTCGGATCGCGAAGCGAACCGAGCTCCGGCCGCGGAGCGGCCGGCCTGCGTCACGGAGTGACGCAGCGTCAGCGATGCGGAGCATCGCCATTCATCCGTCGCGTAGCGACGGCGCGTCGTCTTCGCGGAGC
>NZ_LIPN01000263.1 GCF_001418325.1 Streptomyces atriruber
AGATGTGTATACGCGACAGCCCCACCCCCTGTTCGATCCGCTGATCCGCTGATCTCCCGGTTCGTGAAGAGAGGCAGCGCATGCCGCACGAGAGCCATGACGAGCACCCGGCGCACCCCGCGGACGCCCCCTCGGTGCCCGGCTACGGGCCCGCCCGGGTCCGCGGCTCGCGGCGCAGGCCCCGGAAGAAGGCCCTGCGGTACGTCGCGTGGGGCGCCCTGGGCCTGACCCTGGTCGGTGGCGGAGGCGTCGCCTACGCCTGGCAGCACCTCAACGGCAACATCCAGGGCACGGACGTGAACGCCGCCCTCGGCCGAGACAGGCCCGCCGGGCAGCGGGACGGGTCGATGAACATCCTCCTGCTCGGTTCCGACTCACGGGCAGGGACCCACGGCCGGTACGGCAGCGGTGTGAGCGGTGCCCGGGCCGACACGGCGATGGTTTTGCACGTCGACAAGAGCCACCACAAGGCCTCGGTCGTCAGCATCCCGCGCGACACGATGGTCCAGCGCCCTCGGTGCACGCAGTCCCACGGTGGCGGCGCGGCGGGCGCCCAGCAGGCCATGTTCAACTCGTCGTACCAGGTGGGCGGGCCCGCATGCACCGTGAAGACGGTCGAGAAGATGTCGGGNNATCCAGCTCCAGCAGGCCTTCATCAAGGCCCTGATCCACCGTGCCGACACCGTCGACCCGCTGAGCGACCCGGCCAAGTCCTACGGCCTCGCGGACACCGCGACCAAGACGATCAGCGCCGACTCCGACCTGGCGTCGGCGGACAAGCTGATCGGTCTGGCCAAGGAGCTGAAGGGCATCAGCCCCGACCGCACCGACATGGTGACGATGCCGGTCACCTACGACGCCCAGGACGCGGGCCGGGTGCTGCCGCTCGACAAGGCGTCGCACCGGGTCTGGACCGCCCTGCGCCACGACGAGCCCATACCGAAGTCCGCCACCGAGGAGTCGGTGGGCGACCGGACGGACTCGCCGGTGTCGGCGGGCTAGGTCCTGCTCCTGGGCAGTTGCCTCCCGTTCCTGGGCAAGGTCGGAGAGTGGGCGCCCGAGCGCTGACCCTCGACCTCATGTCGAGGGTCAGAGTTCACTCGATACGGTCTGCAGACCGGCTTCGACAGAATCCGAGCGTTTTCTGTTATCGAGGCGGGCGCAGGGCGTCTCCCCTGTGTCGGAGGAGACAGGCCCCCCACAAAGAGAGTGGACACAGCGTGAGCAGTGAACGCCAAGTCGCGATGATCAGGGCAGCGCAGGACGGGAACCAGCGGGCGCAGGACGCGCTGGTGGCGGAGTACCTGCCGCTGGTCTACAACATCGTCGGACGGGCCCTGAACGGCCATGCGGACGTGGACGACGTGGTGCAGGAGACCATGCTCCGTGTCCTCGGCGGCCTGGACGGTCTCCGCAGCCCGGAGACCTTCCGCAGCTGGCTGGTCGCCATCACCATGAACCAGATACGCGGCCACTGGCGGGAGCGCGCTTCGGGTGCGATTCCCGCCGGTGGTGGCCTCGCCGACGCGTACGACGTGGTGGATCCGGGAGCGGACTTCGTCGATCTGACCATCACCCGGCTCGGGCTCTCCGGGCAGCGCCGCGAGACCGCCGAGGCGACGCGCTGGCTGGACGAGGACGACCGGGCGCTGCTGTCGCTGTGGTGGCTGGAGTCCGCGGGCGAGCTCACGCGGGCGGAGGTCGCCGACGCGCTGGAGCTGTCGCCGCAGCACGCGGCGGTGCGGGTGCAGCGCATGAAGGCCCAGCTGGAGACGGCACGCGTCGTCGTACGCGCCCTGTCGGCCAGCCCTCCGTGCGCGGGCCTTCAGCAGATCACCGCGGGCTGGGACGGGATGCCGTCGGCGCTGTGGCGCAAGCGGCTGGCCCGTCACGCCCGCGACTGCTCGGCCTGCGAGGGGCACTGGTCCAACCTGGTGCCCGCAGAGGGTCTGCTGGTCGGGCTGGGGCTCGTGCCGGTGGGCTCCGCGCTCGCCGGTCTGGTCGTGCCGCCGGACCTCGTCGAGGTCGGCTCGGCCTCCGCGACGTCCGCGCACGGATCCGGGGCTCCGGTCTCGGCTCGGGCGCAGGCCCGCCGTGATCGTGCCAGACGCCGTCGTCGTACGACCGCAGTGGCCGCCGCCGTCGTGGCGCTTGGCGTCGGCGGCGCCGCGGTGCACCTCTTGACGCGCCCGGACTCGGACGACAGCACCCCGTCCACCGCGGCCGCTCCCGCCTCGCCGACCACCCCGTCGGCCTCCAAGAGCGCCTCCCCCTCGGCCTCCCCCAAGCGCTCCTCGTCCCCCAGCGCCAAACCCAGCCCGAGCAAGACGAAGAAGAAGCCGAAGCCCACACCGTCGCCGAGCCGCACCTCGGCCAGGCCGAAGCCGAAGCCGGAGGCGCCGGATCCCGCGCCGCCGAAGCCGAGCGGCACGGCCGAGCAGGTCGTCGCTCTGGTCAACACCGAGCGCTCGAAGGCGGGCTGCGGTCCGGTCACCTCCAACGACAAGCTCGCCACGGCGGCCACGAAGCACTCCGCCGACATGGCGGCCCGCGACTACTTCGACCACACCAGCCCGGACGGCAAGGACCCCGGCGACCGCATCACGGCGGCCGGTTACCGCTGGAGCACGTACGGCGAGAACATCGCCCGCGGTCAGCAGAGTCCGGCCTCGGTGATGGACTCGTGGATGAAGAGCCCCGGCCACCGCGCCAACATCCTCAACTGCGACTTCAAGGAACTGGGCGTGGGCATCCACAACGGCTCCGGGGGCCCGTGGTGGACCCAGGCGTTCGGCACGGCGCTCTGAGCAACTACGGCTCGGTGCCCTGATCCGTGACACTCGGCGAGCGAGGCTCCGTCTTTCGCCGCCGAGTGCTGGTCGCGGGTTGTGCCTGTCCGCGGCCCTTGACAGGCTCACGGCCCATGACTGATGACTTCGCGAAGGACTACCTGCACAGAGACCTGCGAAAGATTCGCGAGGTCATGCTCTGGAAGCTCGACGGGCTCTCTGAATACGACATCCGTCGTCCGCTGACCTCGACAGGTACCAACCTGCTCGGCCTGGTCAAACACTTGTCGCTCTGGGAATCCAGGTACTTCGGCGAGGTCTTCGGTCGACCGTTCCCCGAACCTCTGCCCACGTGGGACGACGCCGGGCAGGGCGCCGACCTGTGGGTGACCGAGTACGAGACGCGCGAGGAGATCATCGCCCGCTACCGTCGCGTATGGGAGCACTCGGACGCGACGATCACCGCCCTCACTCTCGACTCCCCCGGCCACGTGCCGTGGTGGCCACGCCCCGACGTGAAGCTGTTCAACATTCTGATCCATCTGCTCACCGAGACCAGTCGGCACGCCGGACACGCCGACATCCTGCGCGAACAGCTCGACGACTCGACCGGGACAACAGCCGAATACGCGACCGCCCAGCACGACGCAGCCGCGCGGGACGCCCACCGAGCGGCGATCGAGCGAGCTGCCAAAGCAGCCGCAGCAGCCACCGACAAGGATTAGACGGGACCCGTCCTCGATCTGGGCCACGAGCGGGCCGCGGTCCGGCCGAGGATCCTCAGAAGCCAACCGCCTGGCGCCAGCACGATCTGCACTTCACCGGCGCGATCTTTGACGGTGGAGACTTTTCCGGCGCTCAGTTCACGGGCGGCGCGGTCGATTTCGTGTCGGCGAAAAGGTTCGGGTACAACTCCTCCGCAGGGACGAGCGGAGGGAACGGTGCCCTTCGCTACGAGCGCCTGCGTGGCCGGAAGGTTGACCACGTCGTTCCATCCGGCCGAGGGTGGTTCGGAGTCTTAGCGGGGCCCGGACCAGGAGATCTTCCTGGCGCGGTGGAGGTGGACCGCGAGCACCGTGAGGACGGCCGTGCAGCCGCCGAGCGTCATTACCGTCGAGGGAGTGGAATGGTCGATGACGATGCCGCCCGTCAACGCTCCGATGGAGAAGGTGGCCTGGAACGAGGCGGTGAACACGACGGAGGACGCTTCGGGAGAGGTGGGGTTGGCCTTGGCGAACCAGGTCTGTGAGCAGACCGGCACCGCGCCGTAGGCGATGCCCCAGACGATCAACAGGGCCACCGCGCCCAGATCCCACTTGCCGAGCACCGGCAGCAGCAGGGTGACGAAAGCGATCATTGATGCGGCTGCCGCGAAGGTGGCCCGCGGGAACTTGCCCACGGCCGACCCGCCGAGGAAATTGCCCACGATGCCGGCGACTCCGTAGATGAGCAGATAGACCGTGATGAGCCCAGAGCCCACGTGCGTCACCTGCTCGAGGAAGGGGGTGACATAGGTATAGGTGCCGAAGTGGGCGAGAACGATGAGGAACGTGAGCACCAGGGCGAATCGGGTGTTGATGCTGCGGAACATGCCGGTGAGCACGTTCAGGCGGGTCGCGTGCACGGCCGGGAGCGGGGGCACCACCAGAAGCAGCATGCCGAACACGGCGAGGGTGAAGATGCCCATGACGAGGAATGTGGTCCGCCAGCCCGCGATGTCCCCGATGAACGTGCCGAGTGGAACTCCGAGCACGGAGCCGAGGGGAACCGCGGAAAAGATCACCGAGGTGGCGCGGGCCACCTGCTCCGCCGGTACGAGCCGGCCTGCCAGGCCGGCGCCGATGGACCAGAAGCCGCCGATGGTGATGCCGACCAGCACCCGCGAAATCAAGATCATCCAGTAGCTCGAAGCTGCCGCGGCCAGGAAGTTGGCGAGGGCCAGGAGCAGGATGAACGCGCCCAGCATCACCCGGCGGTCGACGCGCGCGGTGGCCACGGTCACTACCGGCGCCGAAATCGCGGCCAGGAAGCCGGGCATGGTCATCATCAGCCCGGCCATTCCGTCCGAGATGGCAAAGCTGGATCCGATCGACGTCAGGAGGCCGATGGGAAGGATTTCGGTGGTGACGATCGAGAAGATCCCCATCATCACCGAGATCACGGCCAGCCACGGGACAAGCGGCGAACGGTGTCCTGCGGCCGGAGCTTCGGCGGAGGAAGTGGTTGCTGTGGACATGTACCCCGTCCCGTGTTGGGCCTCACCTGAATTGTGATCACCAGTCCAGCAGGGAGGGCAGCCAGCTGCTGGCAGGTTCTCGACGCCAACGTTCCCGACCTCAGTGCTGGATTTCCTTGGGGGCGGCGGTGGTGTCCCGGCCGGCGGAGTTGGAGCAGCGGGAGGCTCGCGCTCGGAAGCGGATCTCGGAACTGCAGGGCCAGACAGTGGAGTTGATGGAGGCGCTGCCGCCCGGTTATGCGGACATCGTGGAAGTGCTCGCGAATGCGGCGCATCCGAGGCGTAGGAGGGCTCTCGCGCCTTGGAACCCGTCTCGGAACCTGCTTCGAGGGTTCAGAGACGGGTTCTACAACGCCACGGACTTCCTCACCGCGACGTCGACTGCCCTTGCACAGCAGTCCGGCTCACCCTGCCGCGCCCGACCCCGTGGCCCTGCACCCTCGCTGTGCGCGACAAGCCCGTGAGATCGCCATGGATGAGCTGAGCCGCTTCCTGCCACACCGGGGGCCTCAGCTCCAGCAGAGTCGAGAACGGTGCGGCAAGGTCGTCGATCACGTCGATGGTCTGCTCGCCCCACGCGACCCGGTCGGCCACGGCCCACGGGTGCACGCGCCGATCAAGGAGGTCGGGCCGGGGCACCTGTCGCAGAGCGTGGTGGAGGCACGTCCGGCACTGAGCACACCGGTCCAGTGCCCCCGCGGGCCGGATTGGCCGGTCAGGAACGCGCTGGCGGTCCAGCCGTCCACGACTCTTCGCCCGTCGGCGGCTCGCGGCGGCAGAGGAACACGGAAGCCGGCGTCCGTCGTGAGCTTCTCGTACCAGGAAGCCGCCCACTGGACCTCGTCGTCAGGACTGTCAGCAGGCTTGAACACGACCCGCCGATGAGGACGCTCCGTCCCTGCCAGCGGGACAGCAGAACCCTGCACACCGAAGGGGGCGGGGACGGCGGGGCGGGGACGGCAAGGGCGGCAGAGGCGCGGACCGCATCGCTGCGCAGCTCGGTCACGCCGAGCGTCCTGCCGACATCACTTCGCCCCGCGCACCTCGTTTTCGCCCAACCGCCCCAATCGCCCCAACCGCCCAGCCCCGTAACCGTGCGGCCGCAGGGGTCAGCGCCAGGGGTTGTTGCTGGTGTGGTCGCCGGCGAGCCAGCGCGCGAGGTCGGCGTGTGCCGTGGCGCGCTGCTCAGCATCGATCTTCTCCACGTCGGGGTGATCGACGGCGAACTCAAGGATCAGCCCGTTGGGGTCCGTGAGGTACAGCGAGACGCAGTACCCGTGGTCGATGACGTGGGCGTTCGCCTCCGCATGACCGGCCGCCGCGACGCGCTCGCGCATGGCTTCCTGGGTCTCCGCCTCGACCTTGAAGGCGATGTGGCGTATGGGGGTGGAATTGATCTCGGTCTTGAACTCCTGCTGGTCCTTGGGGTCGGCGAACTGGAAGAAGGCGAGCGCGCTGCCGTCGGCCAGGCCGTAGAGGGTGTGGCTGTAGACACGCTCGGCCCCGGACAGCACCTCGCGCTCGGTCCACGTGGCCACCAGGGGCAGGCCGATCACGTCCTCGTAGAAGCGCCGGTTGGCTTCCTGGTCGTCGGTGATCCAGGCGTGGTGGTGGAGGCGGAGCGGCAGGGTCTGGCTCATCTCGGGTCATCTCCGTTGGTCGGATGGGGTGTTGGGCCCGGCAACCTGGTGGTCGCCGACGCTCCGTCCAGCATGCCGCGCAACGTGATTGAATGTTAAATCACTTCGAGCCATTGTTCGTGCGGGCAGGCCGACCGCATCCACGAGGACCCCGTGGCCAGTCCGCCCGGCGGAGCGACACGGCACCCCAACCCTGGTCGAGACCCATGGTGACCAGCGCCATCAAGCAGTCGGCCTGATTACGGCGATCAGCACACCTCCGAGAGTGGACCCCGTCAGCGCCGCGCAGCGTGCCCCGCCGCCGGACGATCCGGTCGATGACCGGACCAAGGCACCTTGCGGCTTTGTCTACCTGCACGAACAAGGGATGCGAGACAACCGTGCGGCCACTGGAATCTCCAGGGCGCGGCCAAGGGCTCCGGCCGGAACCGCCGCGCGCCGACAAGCGAACGCCGGATCGGCCAACTACCGGCCTCGCTCGCGGTCTACCGACATCGGAAGAGGAGATTCCATGCAAGCCGCACTACGTCGCACCACTGCCGCCGCCTCGCTGATCCTGACGGTGACAGCGCTACCCGTAGCGCTTGCTTCGCCCGCATCGGCGACCAAGGCGCAGTGCGTGAACCATCTGGGGACGAAGGGATACAGGATCGGCAGCGGAGTGAAGGCCGCATGCCGCACGGGGGCGTCCGGGAGCGGGATGTCGCGCCCGGTGCGGTACAGCCTGTGCGTTGCCGGGCTGGAGCGGCTGGGGGTCAGGCCTGGCCACGCATCGAAGGCGTGTACGCACTCGCAGAGGTAACCCTGCAGCGCTCATCACAGGTCGCGGGCCGCAGGCCCTTGCTCTAGTACGCGAAGGGTGCGGCTGCTGATCCGGGGGGCGAGTCGTTCGGTACACCGGTGATTTCGCCGATGTCTGTACGCCTCCAGCAGCGTCACGGTGAGACCGCCAACGAACACGGCGGTCTCCGCCGGGGCGCTCTTCCCTCCCCCTGCACGCTGCCCCGCGTGGTTCCGCCACGACGAGAGGACCCCTCCGTGCAACTGCACGTCTTCTCCCGCCCAGTGGTGCGGGCCTGCCTGGCGGCCGCGGTCGCCACCGCGGGACTTCTCGGTACCGGTCTCGCGCCGGGAGCCCAGGCCGCCGCGGACAACCCGTACGAGCGCGGCCCCGAGCCGACCGTCTCCAGCATCGAGGCGCCGCGCGGCTCCTACGCCGTCTCCCAGACCACCGTCCCCTCGCTCGGCGTGTCCGGGTTCGGCGGCGGCACCGTCTACTACCCGACGTCCACGTCCGACGGCACCTTCGGCGCGGTCGTCATCTCGCCGGGCTTCACCGCCTACCAGTCGAGCATCGCCTGGCTCGGACCGCGGCTCGCCTCGCAGGGCTTCGTGGTCTTCACGATCGACACCCTGACCACCCTCGACCAGCCCGCCAGTCGGGGACGTCAACTGCTGTCCGCACTCGACTACTTGACGAAGGCGAGCTCGGTGCGCGGCCGGGTCGACGCATCCCGGCTCGGCGTGATGGGCCACTCGATGGGCGGCGGTGGCACCCTGGAAGCGGCCAAGAGCCGCACGTCGCTCAAGGCGGCGATTCCGCTGACCGGCTGGAACCTCGACACGACCTGGCCCGAGCTGCGGACGCCGACGCTGGTCGTGGGGGCGGACGGTGACACCGTGGCCCCTGTCGCCGGCCACTCCGAGCCGTTCTACGAGTCGTTGCCGGGCTCCCTCGACAAGGCGTACCTGGAGCTCAACAACGCCACTCACTTCACGCCGAACTCGTCCGACACGACGATCGCGAAGTACAGCATTTCCTGGCTGAAGCGGTTCATCGACAACGACACCCGCTATGAGCAGTTCCTCTGCCCGCTGCCGAGGCCGAGCCTCACGATCGAGGAGTACCGGGGCAACTGCCCGCACACCTCCTGACACTGACGGAGCATCCGGGTTAGCCCCCCCCGGGGGGCGGAATCCGGAGAGTCGTCGTCCGTCGCCGGGGCGCCGGTGGCGGATGACGTGTGTCCGCCACCGGCCCTCTCAGGTTCCTTGCACGGCCACCGGTTGTGCCCGTGCACACCCCGGCGCGGATGCCGCTGGTGGTGTGCCCAGAGCCGCGGACTCGGGGCTTCCAGGCCGTGTTACGCGACAGTAACGTGCGGGCGTGACCCTTACGATGTCCTCCGTAACGAGATCGAGCGCGCTCGGGCCTCCCGAACTCTACGGCCGCCGCGAGGAAATCGCCGCCGTGGAGGCCCTGGTGGGGCGAGTACGGAAGGGCCACGGTGGCGTGGTCGTGCTGGCCGCGCCTCCCGGCCTCGGGCGGACCGCCCTGGTGGAGTATGCGAGGGCCCTCTGCGGCCCGGTCCCGTCCGTACGGCCCACCGCGCCGACCCTGCCGAGGGGGCTTGCGCACGAGGGGCCGCAGCTCGTCTGCCTCGACGACGTCCACCGCTGGGATCCCGCGTCCCGGGCCGCTCTCTCCGCCGGTCTCCGTCACGTGACCGCCGCGACTCCGGTGGCAGTCTTGCTCACTCTCGCCGAACTCCGTCCCGGTGACGCCGAGTTCGCCGGGGCGACGGTGTTCCGCCTGGGACCGCTCGACGACAGCGCGGCCGCCGCCCTGCTCGACCGGCTCACCAGGGGCGCGGCCGACCCCGTCGTCGGCGCCTGGCTGATCCGCGAGGCCATGGGAAACCCACGCCTGCTCACCGCGCTCGTCACGGCCCTCACCCCCGGCCAGCTGACCGGTCGCACCCCGCTGCCCGATCCACTGCCCGGCGGCGAGGACCTCCTCGGCGACTACGCGCTCCGCGTCGACGAACTGCCCGACTCCGCACGCGCGTTGCTGCTGCTCGCCGCCGCGGCCACCGAGCACGAGCCCGACGGAGCGGGCGCAGACCTCGCCCTGGTGTTGCGGGCCGGTGCTGCCCCCTCGGGGCTCGCACCCGCCGAAGCCGCCGGGATCGTCGTCAAGGCGGGCGGCCGGGTCCACTTCACCCACACGCTGCTGCGCCGGGCAGTGCTCCGACGGACCCCGCTCCCCCTCCGCAGAGCCGCCCACCTCCGCCTCGCCCGGGCCTGTCGCGAGCGTCTCCCCCGCCTGATCCAGCTCGCCTGTGCTGCGGACGACCACGACGCGCGGCTCGCCGGATCCCTCACCGCGGCGGCGACCGCGCACCGGCCGCACGCCGAGCGTTCCGCCGCCCTGGCCCGCGCCGCGGCGCTCACCGCCGACGCGGAGTCGCGTACCGACCGGCTCGCCGAGGCCGCCGAAGCGGCCCGGCTGGCCGGGGATCCGGTACGAGCCCGTGCCCTGCTCGCGCGGACCGGAGCCGTCCCCGCACACGGCGGCGTCCATCGGGTGCGCGGGCTGCTCGCCCTCGCCGACGGTCCGGCCGACGATGCCAGGGAGTCCCTGCTCACCGCCGCCGCGCTCCTCCCGCCCGCGCGGGCCCGCCGCGCGCTCATCGGCGCGGCGGAGGCGGCCTGGGCCATGGGTGACGCGGCCGCCTACCGGGAGGCGATGACGCGATTACCCGCGTGCGACGACGACCCGATGCTGGAGGCGTACCGGGCGGGAATGTGCGCGGTCCTCGCGGGCCGCAGCACCGAGGGCCACGCTCTGCTGCGCCGCTGTCTGGACGGGGTGGCCGGGCCGGGTGGGACGAGTGGGACGAGTGAACCTGCCGGACTGCTGCGTGCCGGTGCGGCCGCCCTCGTGGTCGGCGAGGTCGAGACCGCATGCGAGGCCGGGGCGAAGGCGCTCGCGGCCGTACGCACCTACGGGCCCGAGGTCCTGCTGCCGCGCGCCCTGGAACATCTGGCCTACGGCGAGTTGCGCGCGGGACGCCACACCGGCGCCCGGGCACACGCCCTCGAAGGGCTCAGGGCCGCGCGTCGCATCGGGCAGCCCAATGTCGCCGTCTCCCTGCACGCCGTGCTGGCGCTCGCCGCGTCCGTGGCGGGCGATGCCGAATCCTGCGCCTCGCACGCGGCGGCCGCGGCGGCGGGTGCCGGGCCGCACGGTCTGACGCAGGCGGCCACCCTCGCCGTCTGGGCCGTCGCCCGGACGGAGCTGGCCGCGGGGCGCCCTGCCGACGCGGCGGCGCGGCTCGCCCCGCTGGTGGCGCCCGGGCCGCGGCGCGGTCACTTCGCCGTCAGGATGCTGGCCGTTCCCTGCTTCGTGGAAGCGGCCGTCCAAGTGGGGCGAACGGCGGAGGCCCGGCACGCCACCACGGAATTCACCCGTTGGACCGGGGCCACCGCGGACCGGCTCGCGTCGGCCCAACTGGCGCGCTGTCGTGCCCTGTTGTCACCGCCGCAGCAGGCAGCCGCCGCGTACGAGAGCGCGCTCGCCCATCACGATCGACTGCCGGGCGAGTTCGAACGCGGCCGTACGCAGCTCCTGTACGGCCAGTGGCTGCGCCGTCGGCGCCGCACCCGCGAGGCACGCGGTCCGTTGCGTGACGCGTTGGTCTCCTTCGAGCGGTGCGGGGCGCGGGCCTGGGCGGACCGCAGCCGCGCCGAACTGCGCGCCGCGGGCGAGGCGGTCGCGGGCGAGCCGAGCCCCGGGCCGCTGGCCACGCTCACTCCGCAGCAGCAACGCATCGCCCGGCACGTGGCGGAGGGCGCCACCAACCGGGAGGTCGCGACCCGCCTCTCGGTCAGCCACCGCACGGTCGACCATCACCTGCGCAATGTGTTCGCCGCGCTGGGCATACGTTCCCGGGTCGAGCTGTCGCGGCTGCTCGCCGAGGAGGGACGAGCGCCGGGGGTGTCGGGAATGGGCGTCGTCAGCGTCGGATGAGGCCGAGTTGGGTGCCCGTGGCGACGGCGGCCGTGCGGGAATCGACGTCGAGCTTGGCGTAGATGCGGGCCAGGTGGGATTTGACGGTGCCTTCGGTGAGGTGGAGGCGGTCGCCGATGGCCTGGTTGGACAGGCCGTCGGCGACGAGGGCGAGGACTTCGGTCTCGCGCCTGGTCAGCGCGGTGCCGGGCGTGCGCAGGCGGTTCATCAGCCGGTCGGCGACGGTGGCCGCGAGTGTGGTGCGGCCTGCGGCGGCGGTGCGTACGGCGGCAGCCAGTTCTTCGGGCGGGGCGTCCTTGAGGAGGTAGCCGGTGGCACCGGCTTCGATCGCGGGGAGGGTGTCGGCGTCGGTGTCGTACGTGGTGACGATCAGGACGCGCGGCGCCTGCGGGCGGGCGGTGATGGCGGCGGTGGCCTGTGCTCCGTTCATCCCCTTGCCGAACTGCAGGTCCATGAGGACGACGTCGATGTCGCCCTGGGCGGCGCGGGTGACGGCCTCCTCGGCGGTGGCCGACTCGGCCGCGATGGTGATGCCCTCCTCGGTCTCCAGGACGGCGCGCAATCCGGCCCGCACCACGGGGTGGTCGTCGGCCAGGAGCAGACGGATGGGCGTGTCGGTCACGGGCGGGCCTCACGTGCGGAGTCGGGGGCTGGGGCTGGGGCGGAGAGTGGTTGGTTGTGGTCCAGGGGCAGCCGGACGGCCAGGGCCGTGCCGTCGCCGGGAGCCGAGTCGATGGTGAGCGTGCCGCCGAGCGCGTCCACGCGGGCGCGCATCGCCGCCAGTCCGAATCCGCCCGCCTCGGGGTCGGGGGCGGGCAGGCGGTCGGGGTCGAAGCCGCGTCCGTCGTCGACGAGCTCCACGGCTACGTGGTCACCGAGGTAGCGGAGGGTGAGGTCGGCGGTGCGGGCCTCGGCGTGGCGGACGGTGTTGGCCAGGGCTGACTGGGCGATGCGCAGCAGTGCGACCTCGTGGGCGGTCGGCAGCGGTACGGGCTCGCCGGTGCGGCGGAAGCGTGCGGTGACCTGGTGGCGGGTGCTGGTGGTGATGCACAGGCGTTCCAGGGCGTCGGCCAGGGTGGTGCCCTCCAGGGCGGGCGGGGCGAGGGCGACGACGAAGCGGCGGGCCTCGGCGAGGTTGTCCACGGCGGCCTGGCGGGCCTGGTCGACGTAGCGCGCGGCGTTGTCGGGGGCGGCGGGGAGCGCGCGTTCGGCGGCGCGCAGGAGGAGCTGGATGCTGGACAGGCCCTGGGCGAGGGTGTCGTGGATCTCGCGGGCGAGTCGTTCGCGTTCGGCCAGCACTCCCGCGGTGTGCTGTGCGGCGGCGAGATCGGAGCGGGTGGCGGTGAGCTCTTCGATCAGGCGTCTGCGCTGATCGCTCTCCCGGTACAGGGCTTGGTATCCCCACACGACCGCGACGGCGACGGCGGCGCCGAGGCCCGGCCCGATGGCCATGGCCACGTCGAAAGTGCCCTGATGGGCGGCGTACCCGGCAATGGCCGCCACCGCCGTCGCCACCACGGCGGCGAGTCCGGCGCGCCGCGGCAGCAGGTGGAGCTGGAGGAAGTACAGCGGGAACGCCACCCACACCCCGTCGCCCGTCAGGGCAAGCAGCACCAGCCATACCGCGCCCACGGCGGCCAGCCACAGCGCGGCCGCCCGCCGCGAGCGGCGCACGGTCGGCAGCACCGGGCCGACCGCGTAGACCAGGCCGCATGCGGCGGCCGCGGCGATGACCCATCCGGCGTGCGGGCGACCGTCGGCCACGGCCCGGCCCGCGGCCAGCGCGAGCAGCCCGACCACCAGGAGGTGCAGGCACCAGGCCGATGCCCGAGTGGTGGGCGTCACGGCTGGAGCGGCTGAAGTGGTCGGGACGGTCGGAGCGGTCGGAGCGGTCGAGGAAGCGGGGCCGGTGGTGTTCACAGTCCTCCCAGCGTAAGGAGAACCGCCGCGCGAAGCCTCCATCGAAAGTTAGAACTCGCGTGCCGCCTTTGGATGCGCCGATTGCTGTCCTGCGCCAGATGCCCGTTCAGAGGGCCGGGGACCACGGTGGAGACACACAAATTCACCGATTGATTCCGCCCATGAATTCCACCCCTCAAAGACCTGAAAGAGCGGGCCCAAGCCGTGTTCGTCGCCTGGAGAGACCTGAAGTTCGCCAAAGGGCGCTTCGCCCTGATGGGCACCGTGATCGTGCTCATCACCCTGCTGGTCGGGCTGCTATCCGGGCTGACCGCCGGGCTGGGGCGGCAGAACATTTCGGCGATCACCGGACTGCCCGCGGACCGGATCGCCTTCAATGCTTCCGACGGCGGTGAGGAATTGTCGTACGCCGATTCCACCGTCACCGAGCGGCAATGGCAGCGGTGGGCCGAGGCGCCGGGCGTCAGCAGCGCCGAACCGCTGGGCATCACCACGACCAAGGCGACCGCAGGAAACAAGAGCGTCGCCGTATCCGCTTTCGGTGTCCGGCCCGGCTCGGCGCTCGCCCCGGACAGCGGCAGGATCGGCGAGGGCGCCGTGGTCCTGTCGACCGATGCAGCCGACCACCTCGGTGTGGCCGCGGGCAACACCATCGCCTTGGGCGGACAGCAGCTGACCGTGGCCGCGGTGCGCGGTGACGCCTCCTTCAGCCACACCCCCGTCGTGTGGACGAGCCTCGACACCTGGCGCAGGACGGCACCCCCCGCCGACGGGAACGGCCGTCGGCCGACCGCGACCGTCATCGCCCTCGGCACCACCTCCGGCTCCGACATCGAGGGCACCGATCACGCCGCGGGTACCAAGACGGTCTCCAAGGACGACTCGCTCTCCGCGATCGGCTCCTACACCTCGGAGAACGGCTCCCTGCAGCTGATGCGCGGCTTCCTGTTCGCCATCTCGGCCCTCGTCATCGGCGCCTTCTTCACGGTGTGGACCATCCAGCGCAGCGGCGACATCGCCGTCCTCAAGGCGCTGGGCGCCTCCACCGCCACCCTGCTCAAGGACGCGCTGGGCCAGGCAGTCGTCCTGCTGGCCGGGGGAACCGTGATCGGCACCGGCATCGCCGCCGGAATCGGGGCCCTCGTCGCCGGCTCCGCGGTGCCGTTCCTCCTCACCCCCGCCACCGTCGTCGTCCCGGCCGCCGTGATGATCGCGCTCGGCGCGCTCGGGGCCGTGCTGTCCGTCCGCCGCATCACGTCCGTCGACCCGCTGACCGCGCTGGGGAGCGTCCGATGAGTCTCCACCTGACCGACATCACCCTCACCTACCCCGACGGCGACACCCGTCTGACCGCCCTCGACCACGTCACCCTGGACGTGCCCAAGGGCAGCCTGACCGCCGTCCTCGGCCCCTCCGGTTCCGGCAAGTCCAGCCTCCTCGCGGTCGCCGCCACGCTCATCACCCCCGACACCGGCACCGTCACCATCGACGGCACGCCCACCACCGGCCTGCCCCGAGGCGAGCTCACCGCCCTGCGCCGCCACAAGATCGGCATCGTCTTCCAGCAGCCCAACCTGCTGCCGTCCCTCACCGCTGCCGAGCAGTTGCAGGTCATGGCGGAGATAGACGGCCGCAAGGCACGTACGGCCCGGCGTCGAGCCGCCGAGCTGCTCGACGCCGTCGGACTCGCCGACCAGGCCGGACGCCGCCCTCATCAACTCTCCGGCGGCCAGCGCCAGCGCATCAACATCGCCCGCGCCCTGATGAACGACCCCACGGTGCTTCTGGTCGACGAGCCCACCAGCGCCCTCGACCACGAACGCGGCGCCGCCGTCATCGACCTGCTCACCCGCCTCACCCGCCAACAGGCCACCGCGACGGTCCTGGTGACCCACGACCGCACCCACCTCACCGCGGTCGACCAGATGGTCGAGGTCCGTGACGGGCGCGTGCGGCACACGCCCTGATGATGCCGTCGCCCTGCCGATTCGTTTGGATCAGCGTGCGGACCACGGGAAAATGCTCGCGATGTGGAGTCCGGGCATACGCGAAGAGATGAAGCAATGACATTGCGTTCCGATGTAGCGGAGTTGCTGGCGGGGGCAGGCATCCTCGACGTGGACGTCGACGCCGCCATGGTGGACGGGCACGTCCGATCGGCCGCGTACCAACGCGTTGTCAAGGTGACCGCTTCCTCCCGCAGCCGCGACCGGGACCGCACCGTTGTGACCACGATCCTGCGCGACCCCGACGAGATGGCGTCCAAGACGGCGGTGGTCGCCCTCGTGGACAGCATCGCGATGAAGGCGAGCGGACCCGCCGGGTTCCGACTGTGGTCGGCCGAACTGCTGCCGGAGATCGACCGGCTCAAGACCGAGGCGTTCCGCGAGTTCATCCGCGGCCGCGTCCGGGACTGGCTGTTCTACCTGTCCATCGAGGACGGTCACGTGCCGACACCGGCCGAGTTGGCGGAGGTCACGTACTGGATGCAGCGCCTGCTCGCCGAGGTGTCGGCGTCGCCTGCGGTACTCGCCCTGCTCGCCGAGTCGGGCCGCGCCAAGAAGATTCGGAACATCGCGAAGGACCGGGCCGGAAACCGCAAGCTGAGCACGCCATGAGTCGGCTGTTGCCGTTCAGCCCTTGTCGTTCAGCGCGGTGGTGAACGCCTCGATCGTGCGACGGCGCCCGGTGAGGAAGGCGAGCCAGCTGCCGTCCGCGTAGTGGAGCCGGAAACGGGCCATGAGCTGGAGGCGGGGTCGGCGCTCCACGTGGGAGGCCCAGGTGCGGGGGATCTCCCAGACGGGGGTGCCGTCCATGTGGCGCACGAGGCCGACCCGCTGGTCCGTCACGCGCATCAGCAGCGCGCCGGTCGTGGGCGGCATGGCCGCGGCGATGCTCTGTGCATCACCGGACTGGGCGCCGTATCGGTGCATCAGGTGGTCGCCGAGCATTCCGCCGGCCTTGCCGTGCTTGATCTTGATGCCCTCGGCACTCTTCACCGGAACGACGATCCCGTAGGCGAGGAGCTGCTCACCCGGCGCCAACTGGCTTTCGGCAGACTGCTGCTGAATGGATATGACTTCCGGCATGGCGCTGTTCCCCGTGATCGTTTTCGGCTCCGACGGAGGATCGTATCGACCGGCCGTGTCGCGGCGGACGGCGGCCTGTGCCGCGCCCTCCGCAGAGCGGTCCACCCGGCCGAACCGTCGGCCGGGCTGCCTCGATCTCCACCCGCCCCGGTGCGAAACTGACGCGGTGACGCACACCGAACGGCAGACAGAGCTGCGCCTGGAGCGGGCCATCCTGGACCTGCTGGATCGTCGTGGCCCGGCTGCCACGATCTGCCCCTCGGACGCCGCGCGTGCGGTCTACGAAGGAGATGACGACGGCTGGCGCGCGCTCATGGAGCCCGCCCGCCGCGCGGCGCGGCACCTGGTGGCGGCCGGTGAGGTGGACATCACCCAGGCCGGTCGGCCCGTCGACCCGGCTGAGGCCCGCGGTCCGATCCGCATCCGCCGTACCCGCTGACCCACTCCCCCTACGTGACCGCCTCAGTCGTCTCGGTCGCCTCAGCCGTCGTAGCGGGTCCGCCGCCGACCCGCGCCCGTTCACATGTCGTTCAGGGCACAACCATCAGCCGTTTCCGCATGTCTCTCAGGTGAATCGCATCCGCGCGCACGCGTCTCGACCTCGTGCTCGCCCAAGGAGGAACCGTGGGCATCCGCCGACCCGCCCTATCGACCGCCGTAGCCGCCGCCCTGATCGGTTCGCTCGGCGTGCCGCTCGTCGCGGGCACCGCATCCGCGCGGGGCGCCGCCGCCACCGTGCGCGAGGACTTCGACGGCGACGGCTATCAGGACGTCGCCGTCGCCGCCCCGGGCGCGACCGTCGGCGGCCATGCCTGGGCCGGTTACGTCACGGTCAGCTACGGCTCCGCGCACGGCCTCGACCCCGAGCGCACCACCGTCATCGACCAGGACACCCCCGGCGTGCCCGGCGTCTCCGGCGACGACCAGGCATTCGGCTACGCGATGATCGCCCGCGATCTCGACGGCGACGGCCTGACCGACCTGGCGGTGACCGTCCGCGGCCATCGACCGGAGAACAACGTCAGCGGATCGGTGATCGTCCTGTGGGGCCGGAAGGACGGCATCTCCGGCCGGGGCGCCGTGCGCGTCGCCGCACCGGCGAACGCCCAGGTCGGCGAGGACATCACCGCGGGCGACTTCAACGGCGACGGGCACGCGGACGTGTTCATGAGCAATGGCGAGGACCGCGACTACCACGACGTGCTCTACGGCCCCTTCACGCGTGACGGAGCTCCCGCCCGTGAGCAGCAGGTGAAGGTGTACAGCACGGACAACTTCATCAACTCGACCGCCGCGGGCGACTTCAACGGCGACGGCATCGAGGACCTCGCGACGTTCTACGTCTACGAGAACCACGCCGAGGGCGGCAAGCTGTGGCTCGGCACCGAGAACGGCCTGTCCACCGTTCCGCAGCGCCTGGCCTCCTCGTCCGGCACCGCCGTTGCCGATTTCGACCAGGACGGCCACGCCGACCTCGCCACCCGGATCTTCCCCAACGGCGACACCGAGGGCACCGAGGAGGACCCCGGGACCGTCAAGATCTACTACGGTTCATCGTCCGGCCCCGGCCAGTCCCGTACGCAGACGATCACGCAGAACACCGCGGGCGTGCCCGGGGCGAGCGAGCAGGGCGACCAGTTCGGCGGACGGCTGAGCGCGGGCGACGCGAACGGCGACGGATACCCGGACCTGGCCGTCGGCGTCCCCGGTGAGGCGATCGGCACGAAGAAGAAGGCAGGCGCGGTCGTGCTGCTCAAGGGCGGCCGGGGCGGTCTCACCGGCCAGGGCGCGCAGGCGTTCCACCAGGACACGGCGGGCGTGCCGGGTGTCGCGGAGTCCGGTGACGTGTTCGGCGGGTCGGTGCGGCTCATCGACGTCACCGGTGACGGCAAGGCGGACCTGGTCGCGGGTGCCCCGGGCGAGAACCTGGGTTCCGTCGTGAACGGCGGCGCGGTGTGGCTGCTGCGGGGCGCCACCGGCGGTCTGACGGCCTCGAAGTCGGTCGCGGAGAACCCGACGGACATCGGGGCACCGGCGGCGAAGGCGCTGTTCGGCGAGAACCTGAGCGGGGACAACGGCACCGGAGTGGTGATCCCCTAGGGCCTGTCCGGCGGCGGCCACCACCGCTGCGGCCGCGGTGGTGGTGGCCGCGACAGTGGCTGCTGCTGCCGCGGGACAGGTCAGGAGCGTGCTCGCCGCGCGTGGCGGGCGGTGCCGTCCGGGTCCGGGTCCACCCGCTGGATGCGCGCACGCTCCACGACCTTCGGTCCCACCTCGGCGGCCTTGCGTACCAGCGCGCGCCCGTCCCAGTCGGTGGGCCAGCCGTGCCACAGCCGCAGCTTGCCGTCCACGAAGACCGCGCTGATCTGGTCGCGGTCGGCCAGCCGGACCAGTTCCCACGACAGGTCGTAGGACGGGGTGAGTTCGGGCACTTGGAGGTCGACGAGCAAGAAGTCGGCGGCCTTGCCGACCGCGATCTCGCCCGTCACCTTGCCGAGCCCGACGGCGTCGGCGCTCAGGGCGGTGGCATGGGTGAGCCACGTGCGGCCCGCGCCGCACGAGGAGTCGCCGGAGTTCATGCCGTACGTCAGGCGCTGCGCGCTCTCCGCGGCGTCGACCAGGCGGAAGCCGCCGCCGCGGGTGCCGTCGGTGCCGGTGCCGAAGCGGATGCCCATGGCCTGCCACATCAGGGCGTGAGCCACGGCGTTGCCCTTCCAGGCACTGGCCACCGGGTTGTAGCTGACCGCGGCGCCGGTGTCGGCGAGCATGCGCATCTCGTCGGGGGTGAGCAGGGTGGCGTGGGAGCCGAGGGTGTGCGCGTTGAGGGCGCCGATGTGGTGCAGGTGGGACACCGGGCGGCGGCCCACGCTCTTGAGCGAGCGTTCGACGGAGGCCAGGTGTTCGTTGACGTGGACCTGGAGGACCGCGTCGGCCTCCGCGCACAGGTCGGCGGTCTTCTTGAGCACCTCGGCGGTGGCGTCCTCGGGGACGGGTATCGCCAGCGAGGGGTGGATCAGCCGCGAGCTCCGGAAGCGCTCCAGGTGTTCCTTGCCGCCCTTGCCGTCGGAGACGACCTTCGACAGCACGCAACGCAGCCCGACCTCTTCGGCGGCCTCGGCGATGACACCCACGTCGACGGGGGCGCGGGTGCCCGCGTCGGCGGCGGTCGTGAATCCGCCGCGCAGCGCCTCCAGGGCCGCGAGCTTCGCCGAGAGGTGGGCGGTCTCCTCGTCCAGAGCGTGTTCCAGCGGCTCCCAGACGGTCTTGAAGATCTCCGAAGGCTGCCCGAACGCCTGGGCCTTGCCGAAGCTCTGTGTCAGATGGTGGTGGGCGTCCACGAAGCCCGGCATGAGCAGGTGGCCCTTCAGCCGCACCTTGTGGGCGTCCCGGTGCGCCCGGGCGAGTTCGCCGACCGGCCCGACGGCCCGGAAGGTGCCGTCCTGGACGAGTACGGCGCGGTCCTTGACCGGGCCCTCGGGCAGCAGGACGACGTCCGGTACGAGCAGGAGGCGCCGGGCGCGGAAGTCCTTCGGGCCGAAGGCGCCCTGGCCGTCGTGTCCGTCGTGTCCGGTGGCGGCAGCGGGTACCGCGGCTGCCGGTGCCGTCCCGGCGGCGCCGAGCAGGGCGCCGGTTCCGGCCAACCCGGCCCCGACGACGAAGCTGCGACGCCCCACGCCGCGTCCCCCGCCGTCCGCGCGGCCCGCGTCCGGCCGTACGTCCCCCGCCGTCTCCATGCCCCCGTCCCCGTCCCGGCCCTCGTCCTGTCCGCCGATGTCGTGCCCCTCGCCTTCGTCCTCGCCCGACGATCCGTCCAGCCACACCTGCCGCACCACCGCACGCTCCTTTGCGTTCGCACAGGGAAGGCCCGGCCACGCGGGGCGGCCGAGCCGGAGGCGCCGACCCTAAGCGAGTCCGGAGGGCGGAACAAGGGTTTCGACAGCCGGAAATGGAGGACGGGGTTCGGCGGACAGGCCAACCGACCCCACCCCTCGACACCGTCCCGACGGCCGGGGTGGCGCAACAGGTCCGCGCTCCCCGCCGAACCGCACGTCACAGCCGTCGTCCCAGGTCAGCTCAGGTGGCGTAACGTGCCGGAAACGTTGGCGACCTAGGTTTGACGGATGCCGCACGGGCACGGACCGGTTCCAACGCGGTCCGTCCCGGCCGGACTTGCTCGACCACGGCCGGACACGCTTCACCACGGCCGGACACGGCCGGACACAGGCGGCGGTGTACGGGCAGGCTCTTCTCCCGGCCCACCGAGCAAAGACATACGTACGGGTCCCGTCCGCCCCCCCCGGCCCCGACGTCCAGCGGAGGTCCCATGAACGACGCCTCACCCACCGAGCCCGCACCTCCGGCCGACTCCGTGGATCCGGGTGGACCGTGTGCGCACGGTCCGGCACCGCGGAGTCGGCGGCGGACCCGCGCCGACCGGGCCCGGCAGGTCGCCGAGGTGCTGCGCCGTCAGATCGCCTCCGGGGCCTTCGCCTCGGGCCTGCTGCCGGACGAGCGGACACTGATCGCCGACTTCGCGGTGTCGCGCAACACCGTCCGCGAGGCGCTGGGCGTGCTGCGCGACGAAGGCGTGGTCGAGCGGCGCCAGGGCGTGGGCACGGTAATCGTACGGCGGCCCTACGAACACACCTTGGAGCAGCTGACCGGCCTCGCCGAAACGCTCGGTACGCACGGCGAGGTGATCAATCAGGTGCGCGTCGCGGACGTGGTGCGGCCGCCCGGCGAGGTGGCGCGCAAGCTGCACGTCCCCGACGGCGGGCACGTGGTCCACATCGAACGGCTTCGGCTGCTGGACGGTGTGCCGCTGTCCCTCGACCTGACCTACCTGGCCGCGGACATCGGGGAACCGCTGCTCGCCGCCGACCTGG
>NZ_LIPN01000264.1 GCF_001418325.1 Streptomyces atriruber
CGGTGCCGCGGCACCGGTCGCGGCCGTATACGTGAAGGACATCCCCCCGCGCATCCTCCCCGCGCCACCACCGGAAGAAGAGATCCTCCTCAAGGAAGAACACCAGGAAGTGCTGCGAGCGCTGAGACTGCTCACCGTGCGCCAGCGGGAGGTCCTCGTCCTCAGGTACTGGTCGAACATGTCCGAAGCGGACATCGCCGCAACCTTGGGCCTGTCCCGGGGTGCAGTGAAGTCCACGGCGAGCCGGGCACTCACGGCTCTGGCCAGGAGACTGAAGGAGACGTCATGACGGTCATTGAGGACCGCCTTCGCGCCGCACTGCATGCCCGGACTGAGCAAGTCACCTCCCTCCGCTCGGACTTCGCACCATCGACCCGCGCACGCACGGACCTTCACCCCCGACTGCGCACGGCTGCGGTAGTCCTTCTGGCCGCAGCAGTGACAGTCATCCTCCTCATGCTGCTGCGGCTCCTCTCACAGGACGTCCCATCGGCCCCTGCCGACACTCCTCCACCCGCCAGCCCAAGCACCAGCAGCCCGTCGCCTTCAGTGCCTGTGCCAGAACCTCTGATCTGTGACATTCAGTAACGGGCGGTTGGGGGCCGCTCCTTGATGCCGCCCCGGCGCCGTGACGGAAATTGTGCGCGGAGGCCCGCTTCCCGATCGCCTGTTGGTCCTCGGTGAACTGCCACTTTCCGTAGCGCGGACGGATTCTCGTTCTCGGTCTGCCAAGTCCGCGGAGGCGGGCAGGATGGCTCCTCTCGTCACAGGCGACGGGTCGGTCTGGGAGGACGTGCGTCATGACGGCGGAGGAGCACGGTGGCGACTCTGGCGAGCTGCTGATCGGGAATCTGCCCAAGCCGAGGGTCAGGCTGATCGGTCGCCAGAGCGAGCTGCTGGAGGTGCAGCGGCTGTGCCGGAAGGACCGGCTCGTGACGCTGACTGGGGTCGCGGGAGTGGGCAAGACCCGGCTGGCGCTGGAGGCTGCGGCCGCGCTGCAGCGGTCGTTCCTCGATGGGGCGTGGTGGGTGGAGCTGTCGCCGCTGCGCACCAGCTCGGTGCTGGCCCACGCGATCGCCGAGGAGTTGCCGCTGGCCGACCAGTCCACCCGGCCGATGATCGAAGTGCTGGCCGAGTATGTGGCCGGGCGCGAAATGCTGCTCGTGCTGGACACCTGCGAGCACCTGACCGATGCCTGTGCGCTGACCGCCCGGGCGCTCCTGGACGCCGCGCCGGGGCTGCACATCCTGACCACCAGCCGCCGCCCGCTGCGAGTGGCGGACGAGCGGCTGCTGACCGTCGAGCCCATGCCGGTCCCCGAGCACGACGACCCCGCGGCGGCCGGGAACGACGCCGTGGTGCTGCTGGCCGAGCGGGCCGCGGCCGTGGTGCCGGGGTTCACGGTCACCGGGGCCAACCAGCCCGATGTGGTCCGGTTGTGCCGACGCCTCGAGGGGCTGCCCCTCGCGATCGAACTGGCCGCCGCACGGCTGCGCGAGCTGCCCCCGGCCGAGCTGGCCGACCACCTGGGCGATCGGCTGGCCGTACTGGGCGACACGGAGGAAGCGGTCTACGACGCCCATCCGCCCTGGCACCAGGCACTGCGTACGGCGATCGGCTGGAGCAACGAACTGTGCACGCCGCAGGAGCGGTTGCTGTGGGCGCGCGCGTCGGTGTTCGCCGGCACCTTCGACGCCGAGACAGTGCGCCGGGTGTGTGCCGACGAACTGCTCCCCGCCGGGACGATCCCGGACCTGCTCACCGCGCTCACCGACGCCTCGATCCTGTCCTGGGCGCCCACCGGGGACGGCGACCGCTACCGGATGCTGGACACCATCCGCGAGTACGGCGCCTTCTGGCTGGAGTCCGCCGGTGAGGGAGACGCCTGCCGACGCCGCCACGTCGTCCACTACACGTCGCGGCTGCGCCGCTTCGCCGACCGCTTCCTCACCTCCGAACAGGTGCCTCTCTACTGGGCGCTAATCCCCGAACGAGAGAACCTGCGCGCCGCCCTCGGCTATGCCCTCGATGGCGATGCCGGTGACGCGGTGGCCCTGACGGCGGTGATGTGGTCGTACTGGACCTGCGCCGGACAACCCCGCGAGGCGGGCCACTGGATGGATCTGGCGCTGGAACGCGCACCAGAGCCGACTGCCGACCGGTTCACGACTCTGACCTGGAGTTGCACCTACGCGACCTACCGGGGCGAACACGCGGCGGCGCGACGCTTCGCGAACCAGGCGCAAGAGGTCGCCGACCAGCTCGGCGACCGGCGGCTCGCCGGACAGGCCGCCATGAGCCGCGGAATCGCGCTTGCCTACGGCGGCGAACTCGACACCGGCCTCGACCTGCTGTGCCGGGCGACCGAGATACTCCTTGAGGTCGGCGATGCCCCCAGCATGTGCTGGGTAGCGTTCCGCCGCGGCCTCACCCGCACCATCGCCGGAGACCTCAACGCCGGCCTCTCCGACTTCGCCGAGGTGCTCGAACTCCTCGGCGAGAACAGCGAGGAGAGCTACCTCACGGCGTTCACCCTCGTCTCCATGGGCATCGCGCACGTGCTTTCAGGGGACACCGCCGTCGCCGACAAGGAGGGGCGCCGCGCCCTGGAACTGCAGCTCACGCGCGACGACCTGCTCGGCCAAGGGGCCTCGCTCTCCCTGCTGGCCTGGGGCGCCGCGCAGGACGGCCGGTATCCCCGCTCGGCCTGTCTGTTCGGCGCGGCGGATGCCGTATGGGCGCTGGCGGGCGCGGTGCCCTTCGTCGGCAACCCGAAGCTGGGCGCCCTGCACACCAGGTTCGACGCCGCCGCCCGACAGGTCCTCGGCGACCGGCGCTACGCGTTGCTGCACCGCCAAGGCGCGACGCTGCCCCGTTCGGCTGCCGTGAAGTTCGCCGTGAGCAACCGGGACACGGCGCTCCGGACGGCGTCCGAAGCACTCACCAGCCGTGAGCTGGAAGTCGCCGTGCTGGTCGCCGAGGGCCTGTCGAACCGCGTGATCGCCAAGCGGCTGGCCATCGCCGAGCACGCCGCCGACACCCACGTCGACGACATCCTCGCCAAACTGGGCTGCTCCGACCGCCGCGAGATCACCACGTTGATGCGCGCGGAGCCGGGGGCGCCGGACGCCCCGTAGGTTTGAGCACGGGACATGACACAGCTGCTGACGGAGTAGCCGGACGCCTCTCGCGGGGTTCTCGCGCAGCTCAGGCCAGGGCGGTGGGCGCGACGCGGATGGTGTGCGGCTGCGGGCTCATCCGGATGCGGATGGGTGGGGGCTTGGCGGCCCGGTCGGTTCGCTCGACCGGATGGGATGTGGTGCGCGGGGGCCGGGGCGGCCGGGTGAGACGGCGGACCATGAGGGTGATCATGGTCCAGGCGAGGTGGGCCTCGCTGTGGGAGATGAGCCGTTCGTAGTCCCTCACGTTCCTGCGGGCCCGCAGGATCCACGAGATCGCGCGCTCAACACGCCACCACTTCGCCAGGACGGCGAAGCCGTCCTGGCCCTTGCGGCGGGGGACGGTGTGCAGGGTGATGCCGAGGAAGGACCGTGCCCAGGGGACGAGTTCGCCGCCGTAGGCGGAATCAGCCCAGGTGACGCTCACTTCGGGATGGGCGAGGCGGAGGCGGAAGAGGAGGTCGCGGGCCGGGTGGTCGTCGCGGTTGGTGGCGGGGGCGACCATGACTTTCAGTGGCAGGCCGCGCATGGCGACGGCCAGGTGCCGCTTGCAGCCGTTGATCTTCTTCCCGGCGTCGAAGCCGCGGGTGTCCGCTCCCACCGTCTCGGCGCCCTTCACGGACTGGGAGTCGAGAATCACCGCGACGCGGGGGTTGATCCCGTCGTGGAGGCGGACCCTCTGGTGCAGTTCGGCGTGGATGCGCGCCAGGACTCCGCTGTCCCGCCACCGTTGGAAGAACCCGAACACCGTGCGCCAGGGGACGCCGAAGTCCACGGGGACGGACCGCCACTTGCAGCCGTTGTCGTTGACGTAGCGGATGGCGTCGACGATGTTGCGCCTCGGCTGCTTCTCCGGCCGTCCACCCCAGGGCTGGATGCAGGCCGGTGGCGGCAGCAGTGGCTCCAGGATCGCCCATTCGGCATCCGTGGTGTCGCTGGGGTAGTGACGGGGGCGGTCGGCTGGTCTTTCGGTGTCGGTGCAGGTCATGGTCAGCGTTCCATGCGGGAGAGGACTTCCAGGGTGGCCTTTACTCCGCCGAGTTGGTCCAGGACCAGGCGGGCCCACTCGTCCTTGGGCATCTTCTTGGCGTGCGGGCCGACGGCGGCCGCGATGAAGTTGGTGATGCGCCGCAGTTCGATTTTGAAGACGGCGCGCTCGTAGGCGATCCAGACCTCGGGGTCCTCGGAGAGCTGGAACCCGTCCGTGCGGTTGTAGGTCACCGGCGGGAGCCCGTCTCTGATGGCGAATTTGCGCAGGTAGCGGATGCCGGGCCCAGACCTGGGCCCGGGTGCGTTTGGTGGTCCGCATCAACTGTTTGAGGCTCACGCCCGCGGGCCGTGCTTCTTCCAGGGCCTTGCGGATGGCCTCGGCGTGCACGTGGGCGGGCTGTCCGGCCCGCCGCGGCATGGCTACTGGCCCCGCAGTAGTTCGGCCAGAGCCTCGTCCATGTCGACCTTGCCGGTCGCCACGGCCGTTTCGATCCAGTCGGCCGTGGCCCGGATCTTCTCCACCTGCTTTGCGACGAGGGCGAGTTGCGACTCGGTGAAGTCCCGTCCGCGCAGTTTGGGCACCAGCCGGCTCGCTCCGGCGACGAAGCCCTGGCACACCCCGATCAAGTCGGTGAACTCCATCGCCCGGTGGAAGCCCCGCACGATCCGGGCCGGGTCGACGGGCTCCACCCCGTCGCCCTCCGCCTCGCCGGTGTCGGGCTCGTCCCACCAGTCCTCCTCGTTCTCCTCGGCGAGTTCGTCCTGGTCGAACTGGGCCTGGTTGACCCGCTCCCGCGCCTGCCTGTCGCGCATGGCCCGGAAGGCCACCTCCGGGCGTTGCAGTAGATCGCAGGCCGCCGTCACTGCCACGGTCTCGTCGGCGGCCAGTTCCCGGATGCTCTCCACCTTCTCCTGCACCGTTACGGGTGTGGCCGTGGACCAGCCCGCAGCCCGCTTGGCCGCATCCCCGCTCCACTGGTGCTGTCCCGTGCGCTCATTCAGTGGCGGGGCCTTGATCTGCTCGAACGCATCCGGCGTGGAGGCGAGGATGCGGTGCACCTCGAAGGACACGCCTTCCTGCCGCTGTTCTGCGGGCCACCGTGCGGCCACCCAGCGATAGGTGCGGACCGTGTGGAAGGACAGCCCGATCGAATCGGTGAGCTGCCGTAGGGCGCCCTCCACCCCGCGCTCGTCCTCGCCGAGCGTCATGTCCCCACCGTGCGTACGCAGCGGGGCGATCTCCAGAGCCATGTCGCCCACCGCGAACTGGCACCGGCTCATCGCGTGCACCAGCTTCACCGACTCCGTCACCAGCTCCTCGAACCGGTTACGCAGCACGCTGCCGATCGTCTGGGACACGGCACTCACCCCCACCGGGCCGGAACGCCGGCGCCTTGCCGAACGGGGGAGGCTCCGGCCCGTGCACCGCAGGCTCCGCCGCCTCCCCCCTGGTCACCAGGGCGGACCGAAAGGTCCCCCGTCCACGCGCGAAACATGCCGCCCGCGCCCGACCCCGGCCCCACCCCGATCCCGAAGTGACCGAACCTGCCCATCCATCACAGGCCGTCACCGATCAAGGGATCTGGCACAGCTACTCACCAGCGGTTTCCCCATCGGACGAGGCACCCGGACCTGTTGCACCGTAGAGGTGGAATCTCATGGATGCCCCCTACGGGCGAGTCGCGCGCTCCAGTTCCAGGAGTACGGAGTAATAGCCGCGGCCCGTCGCGTGGTCCATGCCCACTTCGCACATGCGGTTCGCCGAGAGGTGGGCGTCGAAGGGGCGGGACGTGACCTCCGCGGCCTCCTTGCGCGTGGCAGATTCCGTGAGCTCCTTGTGGAGCATGCCGCGGTCACCCGCGAAGGCGCAGCAGCCCGCGTCGTCCGGGACGACCACTTCGTCCGCGCACGCCTCCGCGACGGCGCGGAGTTGCGCCTCGTCGCCGAGGTGCTGCATGGAGCAGGTGGGGTGCAGGACGGCGGAACCGATCGTGCGGCGCACCGTCAGCCGGGGGAGCAGTTCGTCGGCGGCCCAGACGATGGAGTCGACGACCGTGAGCTCCCGGTGCAACTCGCGGTTGTCCGAGCTCAGATACGGCACGACCTCGTGGGCGATGCCCAGCGTGCAGGACGAGGCGTCGACGATCAGCGGCAGGCGGCCGCCCGCCGTCCAGCCCCAGGCCGCCTCGACGATGCGATTGGCCATGACCCTGTTCCCGGCGTCGTACCCCTTGGAGTGCCAGATCGTCGCGCAGCACGTGCCCGCGACATCGTCCGGAATCCAAACCGGCCGCCCCGCGCGCGCGGAGACGGCGACCACGGCCTCCGCCAGGGAGCGGTCGCCCGGACCGCCGAAGATGCGGTTGACGCAGGCCGGGTAGTAGACGGCGGAAGCCCCCACGCGCGCGGTCCGCGGCAGTCCGCGTGCCGCGGCCCCGGGGATCTGGGGCAGCCATTCGGGGACGAGGTCCGGGCGCACGGCCTTGCGGGCGGTGCGGGTGACCGCGGTGAGCAGCCGGTCGCTGATCCGGTCGGCGGCCGCCACCGCGAGCCGCGCCGATGCCTCGACGGCCTTGAAGTTCTTCGCGGCGAGAGCGGCCGCCTTCTCCTCGCGCGGCGAGTGCCGTGCGTGCCGGAACTCCTTCATCAGGGCGCCCGTGTCGATGCCCACCGGGCAGGCGATCCTGCACGTGGAGTCGCCGGCGCAGGTGTCCACGGCGTCGTAGCCGTACGCCTCGACGAGGCCGTCCTCCACCGGGGAGCCGGCGGGCTGGCGCATCATCTCGCGCCGCAGCACGATGCGCTGGCGTGGAGTCGTGGTCAAGTCCTCGCTGGGGCACGTCGGTTCACAGAAGCCGCACTCGATGCACGGGTCGGCGATCGGCTCCACCCCGGGGATGGTCTTCAGGCCCCGCAGATGGGCCTTCGGGTCCCGGTCGAGGACGATGCGGGGCGCGAGCACGCCGTCCGGGTCGATGACCTGCTTCGTGCGCCACATCAACTCGGTCGCCTTCGGGCCCCATTCCAGCTCCAGGAACGGCGCGATGTTGCGGCCCGTGGCGTGCTCGGCCTTCAGGGAGCCGTCGAAACGCTCCACGGTCAGGCGGCAGAAGTCGTCCATGAAGGCGGCGTACCGCTCGACGTCGGCGGGGATCGCCGCGTCGAAGGCGAGCAGGAAGTGGAGGTTGCCGTGAGCCGCGTGTCCGGCGACGGCGGCGTCGAAGCCGTGCCGTGTCTGGAGGTCGAGCAGCGCTTCGCAGGCCTCGGCGAGGCGGCCCGGCGGGACCGCGAAGTCCTCGGTGATCAGCGTCGTCCCCGAGGGACGGGAGCCGCCGACGGCGGTGACGAACGCCTTGCGCGCCTTCCAGTAGCCACCGATCGTCTTGGCGTCGCGCGTGAACGCGTTGGTCACCGATGGTACGGGCGTGACCAGTTCCAGCCCTTCGAGCGCCTTCGCCGCCGCTGCTTCGTACGCCTCCTGTGCCGCCTCGTCCGGGGCGCGGAACTCGACCAGGAGCGCGGCCGTCGACTTCGGCAGTCCCGCCCAGTCGGCAGGCACTCCCTGAACGCTGACCGAGGCCCGCAGGGTGTTGCCGTCCATCAGCTCGACGGCGAGCGCGCCCGCGGTGTTGAACAACGGCACCGCGGCGGCGGCCGCGGGCAGCGAGGGGAAGAAGAGCAGGGCGGTGGTCGTGCGCCGGTCCAGCGGCAGCGTGTCGAAGACGACCTCCGAGATGAAGCCGAAGGTGCCCTCGGAGCCGACCATCAGGCCCCGCAGGATCTCCACGGGCGTCGCGCCGTCGAGGAAGGCGTCGAGGCGGTAGCCGTTGGTGTTCTTGATCTCGTACTTGCCGCGGATACGGGCCACCAGCTCGGGGTCGGCCTCGATCTCGCGCTTGATCTCCAGCAGGCCTTCGCACAGGTGGGGCTCCGCGTGCGCCAGTTGCTCGTCCGCGTCCGGCTCGGCCGTGTCCACCACCGTCCCGGAGGGGAGGACGACGGTGAGTGAGGCAACCGTGCGGTAGGAGTTGCGGGTGGTGCCCGCCGTCATGCCCGACGCGTTGTTCGCGACGACGCCGCCGACCGTGCAGGCGATCGCGCTCGCCGGGTCGGGGCCGAGCACCCGGCCGAAGCGGGAGAGCGTCGTGTTGGCGCGCACCACCGTCGTACCGGGACCGATGCGTGCCCGCTCGCCTTCGCCGATCACCTGCACGCCCGACCAGTGCTTGCGCACGTCGACGAGGATGTCCTCGCCCTGGGCCTGGCCGTTCAGCGAGGTGCCGGCCGCGCGGAAGACGACTTCGCGGCCCTTGCCGTGCGCGTACGACAGGACGGCCGACACGTCGTCGATGTCCTCGGGGACGACCACGACCTGCGGCACGAAGCGGTAGGGGCTGGCGTCCGAGGCGTACCGCACCAGGTCGGAGACCTTCGTGAGGACCTTGTCCGCGCCGAGCAGCGCGGTCAGTTCCGAGCGGAGCGGCTCCGGGGTGCCGCCGCTCCGCCCGTCCGGCACGCGGTCGTGGGAAGGGCCGTCCGTGCGCGACGCGGCACCGGGGCGCAGGGCGTCCGGCTCGGGCTCCAGCAGTGGCATGAGCTCTCCTCGGCGGTTGCGGCGGCGCACTCGGCGACGTCGGCGGTGACCGGCGGCCGGTCACCGGTGGTGTCAGCAGCGGCGGACGTCCGGCACGTCGAACAGCGCGTTCAGCAGGACGCCCAACTGTGCGCGCTGCTCGGCGTCCAATGGAGCCAGGATGTCCTCTGCGGCGGCCCGGCGCGCGCCGCGCAGCTCACCCAGGGCCTTCAGGCCCGCGTCGGTGAGCTCGATGCGGATCACCCGGCGATTGGTGGGGTCGGGCGCGCGGCGCACGAGGTCGGCCGCCTCCAGGCCGTCGACCAGCGTCGTCACGGCGCGGGGCACGACCTCTAGGCGCTCGGCGAGGTCCGCCATGCGCGGCGGGGTCTCGTAGTGCGCGAGGGTGCGCAGGAGGCGGGACTGCGCGGGCGTGATGCCGATCGGCACCAGATGGCGCTTCTGGATCCGCTGCAGCCTGCGGGTCAGCCGCAGCAACTGTTCGGAGAGCAGGCCGTCGGGGTCCGGGGTGTTCATGCGGGAACATTACCAGGACCTTGTGCATTGTGAGTATAGGTAACAGTGAGCTATACTCCCTGAGTCATTGTCGTCCGAGAACCCGTAGGAGCCCATGCGTCACGACGAAACCACCTGGACGCCGCAGCCCCCTGCCCCCGGCGAGGAGCCCCAGCCGCGCCAGATGCGCCGCATCCTTCGCCTCTTCCGGCCTTATCGGGGCCGCCTCGCGATCGTGGGCCTGCTGGTCTGCGCCGCGTCGCTCGTCTCGGTGGCGACCCCGTTCCTGCTGAAGGAGATCCTCGACACCGCCCTGCCGCAGGGGCGCACGGGCCTGCTGAGCCTGCTCGCGCTCGGCATGATCCTCAGCGCGGTCGTCACCAGTGTCTTCGGCGTCCTGCAGACCCTGATCAGCACATCCGTGGGGCAGCGCGTCATGCACGACCTGCGCACCGCGGTGTACGGCCGGCTGCAGAGCATGTCCCTGGCCTTCTTCACCCGCACCCGTACGGGCGAGGTTCAGTCCCGCATCGCCAATGACATCGGCGGTATGCAGGCGACGGTCACCTCCACCGCCACGTCCCTGGTCTCGAACCTCACCAGTGTCATCGCCACCGTCGTCGCCATGCTGGCCCTGGACTGGCGGCTCACCGTCGTCTCGCTCCTCCTGCTCCCGGTGTTCGTGTGGATCAGCCGCCGCGTCGGCCGCGAGCGCAAGAGGATCGCCACGCAGCGCCAGAAGCAGATGGCCGTGATGGCCGCGACGGTCACCGAATCGCTCTCCGTCAGCGGCATCGTCCTCGGCCGCACGATGGGGCGCGCCGACTCCCTCACCAAGTCCTTCTCCGACGAGTCCGAGCAACTGGTCGACCTGGAGATCAGGTCCAACATGGCGGGCCGCTGGCGCATGGCCGTCATCACGATCGTGATGGCCGCGATGCCCGCCGTCATCTACTGGACCGCGGGCATCGCCTTCCAGATGGGCGGCCCGACCGTGTCGATCGGCACGCTCGTCGCCTTCGTCTCGCTCCAGCAGGGCCTCTTCCGGCCGACCGTGAGTCTGCTCTCGACCGGAGTGCAGATCCAGACCTCGCTCGCGCTCTTCCAGCGCATCTTCGAGTACCTGGACCTGCCCATCGACATCACCGAGCCGGAGGAGCCGGTGCACCTCGACAAGATCAAGGGCGAGGTCCGCTTCGAGGACGTCGAGTTCCGGTACGACGAGAAGTCGGGCCCCACCCTCCAGGGCATCGACATCGACATACCCGCGGGCGGCAGCCTCGCCGTGGTCGGGTCCACCGGGTCCGGCAAGTCGACGCTCAGCCATCTCGTGCCCCGCCTCTACGACGTCACGGGCGGCCGCGTCACCCTCGACGGGGTCGACGTGCGCGACCTCGACTTCGACACCCTCGCGCGTGCCGTCGGCGTGGTCTCCCAGGAGACCTACCTCTTCCATGCCTCGGTCGCGGAGAACCTGCGCTTCGCCAAGCCCGACGCCACCGAGGAGGAGCTGGTCACCGCCGCGCGCGCCGCCCAGATCCACGACCACATCGCCTCCCTCCCCGACGGGTACGACACGGTCGTCGGCGAGCGCGGACACCGCTTCTCCGGCGGTGAGAAGCAGCGCCTGGCCATCGCCCGCACCATCCTGCGCGATCCGCCGGTCCTCATCCTTGACGAGGCGACCAGTGCCTTGGACACCCGCACGGAGCGGGCCGTGCAGGAAGCGATCGACGCACTGTCCGCGGGCCGCACCACCCTCACCATCGCCCACCGGCTCTCCACCGTCCGGGGCGCCGACCAGATCGTGGTCCTGGAGGCAGGGCGCACCGCGGAGCGCGGCACCCACGAGGAGCTGCTGGAGCGCGACGGCCGTTACGCCGCCCTCGTGCGCAGAGACGCCCAACTGGAGCCCGCGACATGAAGATATGCCAGGAATATGACCATTTGCGGGTTACCGTGCCCGCATGCAGACCAAGACTCCGAGACGGGGCACGATTCGACTGACGCGACGGGGCCGCATCGCCCTGATCGCGACCGGAGCCGCCGCCGTGGCCGCCGCCGTGGCGGTGCCGCTGCTGCTTCCCGACGACGCGCGGCCCGACACCCTGACCATCCCTGAGGGGTGGCGTTCAGGCCAGGTGTACGAGGCCGTGGACAAGGCCCTCGACGTGCCCCCGGGCACCACGAAGGAGGCCCTGCCGAAGGCCGACCTCAAGCTCCCCAGAGACGCGGGCGGCAACCCCGAGGGATACCTCTTCCCGGCGACGTATCCGCTCAGCTCCCAGTCGACCCCGGCCTCCGTCCTCTCGTACATGGTGAACACGGCCAACAAGAAGTTCGGAGTCGGCCAAGTCGCGGCGGGCGCGGACCGGAATGCCGTAAACGTCTACCAGAGCGTGACCATTGCGAGCATGATCGAGGCCGAAGCCGGTTCCAAGGAGGAAATGGGCAAGGTCGCCAGGGTCATCTACAACCGTCTCGACCAGGGCATGCCGCTGCAGATGGACTCCACCATCAACTACGCGCTCAACCGCTCCACCCTCGCCACCAGCGAACGCGACACGAAGATCAACAGCCCGTACAACACCTATGCGCGTATGGGCCTGCCGCCCACACCGATCGGCAACCCCGGGGAGGAAGCGATGCGGGCGGCGACCAACCCGGCTCCGGGGGACTGGCTGTATTTCGTCACTGTGAAACCGGGGGACACGCGTTTCACATCCAGCTTTGAGGAACACCAGAAGAATGTGAGGGAGTTCAACAAGTCGAAGTAGCAGGCGTCCGGAAGTGGCATTGGGCCAGGGGGGTCCGCCCGGTCGTCATACCTGCTTCGCCTTGACCTCAACCGTGGTTCAGGTACAACGCTTTTCTCTAACGTACCGCTCAGTATGCAGGAGGAGCCGACCATGGCCGCACCGATATCTCAAGCCTTTCCCGACGTCCGGCGGGCGGACGCCGGAACCATCCTCGTCAGCTCCTGGACCCTGCCGGCCCCCGGAGTCCAGAAGCAGGCCGCGGACCTGGTGATCGAGGAATGGGAACACCAGGAACGCCCGGCGGGCCTGCTCTCGTTCACCACATTTCTCAGCGAGAACGGCCGCGAGGTCCTGAACTACGCGCAGTGGACGGACGACGATTCCCACCGGGAGTGGGCGCGCGCGGCCCGGTGTTCCGAGGACATCAGCAGGGTCGACCGGATGGTCCTGGGCATCGAGCGTCCGGGAGAGGTGAGCTATTCGCTCTACCGGAGCTACGAGACGGATGAGGGGACGGAAAGCACCCCCGGCGCGCTCGTCACCCCCATCTTCGAGACGGAAGGGCCGGACAGCCAGCGCGCGTTCATCGATGGCGTCATCGCGATCCTGGAGCGGACCCGGCCGCCGGGGCTCCTGTCGGCCCACTTCCACACGAGCAAGGACGGCCGCAGGGTCCTCAACCACGCGGAGTGGAGGGATCTGTCTGCCTGGCGACGCTTTGCCGAGAGCGGCGGCACCGTCGAGCTGGGCATGATGATCGAAAGCCTGGAGGGCGTCACTCCCGCTCCCACCCGGCCCAGCGTGCCGCGCTATCTGCCGTACAAGAGCCTGGTGAACGTCGCCGTGCCCTGAGCCGCGGCTTCGGCACTCCCGCAGGACCGGTCCGGCCTCTTGTGCCGCGTTGAGCGGCGCGAGAGGCTGGCACGCGCTCGACCCAGCACCACCGGCAACGACCGCACCGCGCACCGCACATGACCCGGCCCCCTCATTTGGCCGGTCATGTCTGGACAGTCATCTTTGGTCAGTCGACGAAAGGTTCAGGTGCACCGGGAATGAGAATGCCCTCGCGTCGGCGGCAGGCAGCGGCGCTGCTGTCCGCCGCACTGACGGCCACCGGCCTGCTCGGCGTCACCCCCGTCACCCACGCGGCGTCCGGCGGCCCCACCGGGGACCTGCGGCTCGCGGGCGCCGCCGAGATCGCGGTGCCGGACGGCTGGATCGTCGTCCTGAAGGAGTCGAAAGAGCCGACGGACTCGACGGACTTGAAGGACTCGAAGCGCGCGGACGAGCGGAACGGGTCAACCGTCTCCGGCGTGGCGCGCGAGCTCGTCGGCCGGACCGAAGGAGCACGGCTCGGGCATGTGTACCGAGCGGCGCTGCACGGCTTCTCCGCCCGGATGAGCCGGGCGCAGGCGGCCCGGCTCGCCGCCGATCCCCGCGTCGCGTACGTACGCCAGGACACCCGCGTCAGCATCGACACCCCGCAGGGCGGCCGGAGCCGAAGCGAACAGTCGGGCGTCGCCGCGCAGGAGCAGACGCAGCCCAATGCGCCCTGGGGACTGGACCGCATCGACCAGCGGCGTCTCCCGCTGTCCACCACGTACACCTACCGCACCACCGCCCCCGGCGTGAGCATCTACATCATCGACACCGGGCTGCGGACCACGCACGCGGAGTTCGGCGGCCGCGCCTCCGTCGGGACCGACACCGTGGGCGACGGCAGGAACGGCGACGACTGCAACGGGCACGGCACCCACGTGGGCGGCATCGCGGCGGGCAAGACGTACGGGGTGGCCAAGCAGGCCCGGCCGGTCGCGGTGCGCGTCCTCGACTGCCAGGGCTCGGGCACCACCTCGGGCGTCGTCGCGGGCATCGACTGGGTGACGGCGAAGGCCGCCAAGCCGGCGGTCGCGAACATGAGCCTCGGCGGCTCGGCCAGTGAAGTCCTCGACAGCGCGGTGCGGCGCTCCATCCGCTCCGGGGTCACCTACACGGTCTCGGCGGGCAGCTCCGGCCAGACGGGCGGCGCCTGCAACACCTCGCCTTCCCGGGTGGCGGAGACCGTCAGTGTCGGCGCCAGCGACCGCGGCGACCGCCGGGCGTCCTCCTCCAATTACGGCTCCTGCGTGTCCCTGTTCGCGCCGGGTGTGCAGATACCTTCCGCGTGGAAGGACAGCGACACCGCGACGGCCACGCTCAGCGGCACGTCGATGGCCACCGCGCACGCGGCCGGCGCCGCGGCACTGCATCTCGGCTTCCGGCCCACTGACACTCCGGCGCAGGTGAAGAAGGGCCTTGTCGACAACGCCACCACGGGAGCGCTGCAGGGCAGCCCGCCCGTCACGCCGGACAAGCTGCTCTACACGCTGTACCTGCCCTAGGCGGGCACTCTGGAGCTCGGTGCCGGGCTCGGAACCGAGTCCGGAACCGAGCTCGGAACCGAAGCCCCGGCCAGCAGCCGCCGGATGTCGCGCACCGCCGCGCGCCCCGCGCGGTTGGCGCCGATCGTGCTGGCCGACGGTCCGTAGCCGACCAGATGGACGCGGGGGTCCGCGGCGGCCCGGGTGCCCTCCAGCCGGATGCCGCCGCCCGGCTCGCGCAGCCGCAGCGGGGCGAGGTGGTCGACGGCGGGACGGAACCCGGTCGCCCAGAGGATGACGTCGGCGTCCACACGGCGGCCGTCGTCCCACTCGACGCCGGTCGGTGTGATCCGGTCGAACATCGGCAGCCGGTCGAGGACGCCGTCCGCCCGCGCCCGCCGGATCGCGTCGTTCACGGGCAGCCCCGTCACGGAGACCACGCTCCGCGGTGGCAGGCCCTGGCGCACGCGCTCCTCGACCATGGCGACGGCCTCGCGCCCCCAGTTCTCGTTGAAGGGCCCTTCGCGGAACACCGGCTCACTGCGGGTGACCCAGGTGGTCGCGGCCGCGTACGGGGCGATCTCCATCAGGTGCTGCGTGCCGGACGCGCCGCCCCCGACGACGATCACGCGCTGGCCCGCGAAGGCCTCGGGGCCGGGATAGACCGCGGTGTGCAGCTGCCGCCCACGGAACGTGTCCTGGCCCGGATAGCGCGGCCAGAACGGCCGGTCCCAGGTGCCCGTCGCGTTGATCAGGGCCCGCGTCGACCACGTGCCCGCCGACGTCTCGACGAGTAGCCTCCCGCCGTCGCCCTCGCGGACTCCGTGCACGTCCACGGGCCGCCGAACCCGCAGGTCGAAGCGGTGCTCGTACTCCTCGAAGTACGCCCCGATGACCTCCGACGACGGGCGTGCGGGGTCCGCGCCCGTCAGTTCCATGCCGGGGAGCGAGTGCATCCCGTGCACCTTCCCGTACGTCAGGGAGGGCCAACGGAACTGCCAGGCGCCGCCGGGCCGGGGCGCGTGGTCGAGGACCACGAAGTCCCGGCCCGGCTCGAAGCCGACCCGCCGCAGGTGGTGGGCGCTGGACAGGCCCGCCTGCCCCGCGCCGATGACGACCACGTCCACGTCCTGTACCGCCGCTGGGGCGGCCGCGTCTCGTACCCCGATGTCGTTCACGTTTCTACTAACTTCATCGGGGTCCAGGATCTTCCCGGCGGGCCGGATCTCTCAGCGCCCGCCGGCGACCAGGAGGGGCGCGCCGCCCGGGGCGGAGGCCGGGCGTCCGTTCGCGGCGGGCACACCGGACAGCGGCGACGCCGGGATCCGCGGCAGCAGCCCGCGCGCGGCCAGGTCGGGAATGACGCCTTCGCCGAACCAGTACGCCTCCTCCAGGTGCGGATAGCCGGACAGCACGAAGTGCTCCACCCCGAGTGCGTGGTACTCCTCGATCCGGTCGGCGACCTCGGCGTGGCTGCCGACCAGGGCGGTGCCCGCCCCGCCCCGCACCAGACCGACACCGGCCCACAGGTTCGGCGAGATCTCCAGCTTGTCCCGCGAGCCGCCGTGCAGCGCGAGCATCCGCTGCTGGCCCACCGACTCACTGCGGCCGAGCGCCTCCTGGGCTGCGGCGATCGTGTCCGGATCGAGGTCGTCGAGCAGTCGGTCGGCGGTCGCCCACGCCTCGGCGGACGAATCGCGGGAGATCGTGTGCAGCCGGATGCCGAAACGGACCGTGCGGCCCTCCCTCTCGGCGAGCCCGCGAATCCAGTCGATCTTCTGCTTCACCTGCTCCGGCGGTTCGCCCCAGGTCAGATAGACGTCCGTGTGCCGGGCCGCGACGGGACCCGCGGCGGCCGACGAGCCGCCGAAGAAGATCTCCGGCAGCGGATCCGGCGGCAGCGCGGTCAGCCCTCCGTCGACCTGGAAGTGCTCGCCGTGGAAGTCGAACGGCTTGCCGCCCCAGACTCCTCGGACGACCGAGAGGAACTCGTCCGTGCGGGAGTAGCGGCGGTCGTGGTCCAGGTGGTCGCCGAACCGCCGCTGCTCGGTCGAGTCGCCGCCCGTCACCACGTTGAGGAGCAGCCGTCCGCGGGTGATGCGCTGGTAGGTCGCCGCCATCTGCGCGGCGAGCACCGGCGAGATCACACCCGGGCGGAAGGCGACGAGGAACTTCAGCCGCTCGGTGTGCTGGGCGAGCGCGACCGTCGTCAGCCAGGCGTCCTCGCACCACGTGCCCGTCGGCGTGAGCACCGCCTCGAAGCCCAACTGCTCGGCGGCCTTGGCGATCTGGGCCAGGTACTCGATGTCGGGCGCGCGCACGCCGCTCACCGGGGTGACGCGGGAGCGCGTGATGCCGCCGTCGGTGTAGGCGTGCCGGTCGACGAGGGTGCGGCCGTCGCCGCCCGTCGGCAGGAACCAGTGCAGGTGGACGTTCATGTCAGGACTCCTTGCGGTACGAGCGCGGCTGGGTGGTGGAGGGCGGCAGATCGCCGTTGAAGCGGGGGTCGACGAAGTCGCCGAAGTCGATGCGGCGCGGAATCAGCTCGAGATCGGTGAACGTGTCCGCGATCTCCTGCTCGGAGGCGACCACGTTCTTGTCCACGGCCACCTGGACCCGGGTGCCGTTGGTGCGCTTCACGGCGTCGAGCGCGACCTCGTAGGGCAGACCGGTGTCCTTCGCCCAGACCTTCGCCCAGGCCTGCGGGTGCTTGTAGACCCAGTCCTGGGCCCGGCGGAGACGCTTCAGATAGTCGGAGATCGCCGCGGCCTTCTTCTTGTCGTCGAGGGCGCCGGGCGCCGCCGCCTGGAAGGCGAGGCCGTTCACAAGACCGTCGCCGTCGGTCAGGACGCGGCCCTTCTCGGACCGCAGGACCTGCGAGGTGTACGGGTCCCAGACGGCCCAGGCGTCCACCTTGCCGCTGCTGAACGCGGCGAGGGCGTCGGCCGGCTGCAGATACTTGACCCGGACGTCCTTGAAGTCGAGCCCGGCCTTCCGCAGGGACGCGATCAGCTGGTAGTGCGCCGACGAACCCTGCGCCACCGCAACGGACTTGCCCTTCAGCTCCTCGGGCTTCTTCAGCTCGGAGTCGGTGGGCACGAGGATCGTGTCCCCGGCGGCGGCGCCGTGGCTCGCGGCCACCACGGAGATCTTCGAGCCCGCGCCGGCGGCGAAGACGGGCGGCGTGTTGCCGATGCCGCCGATGTCGACGGCCTTGGCATTGATGGCCTCCAGGAGCGGCGGGCCGGAGGTGAAGGTCGACCACCGGATCTTGTAGTCGAGGTCGTCTAGCTCCCCGGCCGCGCGCAGCACGGCCTCCGAACCGCCCTTCTGGTCACCGACGTTGAGGGTCAACGACCCCTTGCCGTCGGTGCCGCCGCCCGAGCCGCCGATCGAACCGTCGGCGGACGAGGTGCCGGAGCAGGCGGCGAGCAGCAGGGCCAGGGGGAGCAGCAGGGCGGCGGCGGGGGCGGGGCGTGGTCGTCGCATGGTGGTTCCGTTCGCTTCGGTACGTGGGGACGGGCGCGTTGCGCGGGGACGGGCTGTGAGCGGTGCGGAGGTTCAGCCGGCGGTGGCCTCGGTCGGCGCCTCGACGCCGAGCCGCTGGAGCAGCTCCGCGCGGAGCTCGCCGAAGCGCGGGTCGGAGATGCCGCGCGGCCGCTCCAGGTCGATCTGCGTCTCGTACGCGATGACGCCTTGGTCCATGACGAGGACCCGGTCGGCGAGGAGTACCGCCTCCTCGACGTCGTGCGTGACGAGGAGCACCGCGCAGCCGCGCCGCTGCCACAGCTCGTCGACGAGCCGCTGGGCCTTGATGCGGGTCAGGGCGTCGAGCGCGCCGAACGGCTCGTCGAGCAGCAGCAGATCGGGCTCGCGCACCAGGGCCCGGGCCAGCGAGGCGCGCTGGGCCTCGCCGCCGGAGAGCGTCTTGGGCCAGGCGCTCGTGCGGTGCTTCAGGCCCACCTCGGCCAGGGCCCGCTCGGCGACCTCCCGGTCGGGCTTGCCCGGCAACCCGAGGAGCACGTTGCGCCACACCCGCTTCCACGGCATCAGCCGGGGGGCCTGGAACGCGACGGCCTTGCGGCGCGGCACGAGCACGGTGCCTTCGATGTCGCGGTCCAGCCCGGCCAGGATGCGCAGCAGCGTCGACTTGCCGCAGCCGCTGCGGCCGAGCAGTGCCACGAACTCGCCGGGCCGTACGTCGAGTTGCAGGTCGTCGATGACGGCGCGCCCGTCGAAGGTGCGGGTCAGCCCGTCGACGCGGACGGCGGAGGACACGGTCCTGGTCACCGGCCGGTGAACGTCGGTCGCCATTGCAGCAGCAGCCTTTCGAGGGTGCGGACGATGAAGTCGGCCGTCAGGCCGAGGAAGGCGTAGACGACCAGGCAGACGACGATCACGTCGGTGCGCAGGAAGTCGCGGGCCTGGACCATCAGGAAGCCGAGGCCCGCGTCCGCGTTGACCTGCTCGGCGAAGACGAGGGCGAGCCAGGAGATGCCGAGCGAGTAGCGCAGTCCCGTCATGGCGCCGGGCAGTGCGCCCGGCAGGATGACGTGCCGCACGAGCCCCCACCGTGACAGCCCGAGCGACTCCCCGGCCTCGATCAACTGGGCGTCGACGCCCCGGATCCCGGCGTACACGTTCAGATAGAGCGGGAAGGAGACGCCGAGCGTGATGATGGCGATCTTGGGTGCCTCGCCGATGCCGAACCAGATGATGAACAGCGGGATCAGCCCGACGAACGGCACGGTGCGCAGCATCTGCACGCTGGCGTCCACGAGGTCCTCGCCGATGCGGAAGAGCCCGGAGACGAGGGCGAGCGCCGTCCCGACGACGGTGCCGAACAGCAGCCCGAGGGCGACGCGCTGCAGGGACACGCCCATGGCGTTCTGCAGGGAACCGTCACCGATGAGATCGCCGCCGACCCGGGCGACCGTTCCGGGGGAGGCGAGCACGTCACTGGTCAGGACGCCGGTGGCGCTGAGGATCTGCCAGAGCGCGAGCAGCGCGAGCGGTCCCGAGGTGCGGCGCAGCCAGCGGGGGACGCGTGCGCGGCGGCTGGAGGAGGGGACGAGGGCCTGGAGTTCGGGTCCCGGTGCGGGGTCAGATTCTGACTTGGGGGATATATCGGATGCAGATGCGTGCGGTGGGGCATGGCTGATGCTCACAGGCGCTCCACGGGGAGAGGGGAGGGG
>NZ_LIPN01000265.1 GCF_001418325.1 Streptomyces atriruber
GGACCGGCACGCGCGCGTGCCCGGCGAGGGCGGTGGTGAGTGCGCCCCACCGGTCGCCGAGGACGGCCACCGTGCCCGAGAGGTCGACGGCGTCGGAGAAGCCTTCGGGCGCCGCCTCCTCCTCGCCCGTCAGCTGCCGCAGCAGATAGGCGTCGGCCGCCGACCAGGCGCGCAGCTGGTCGCGGGGGTCCTCCGGGAAGCGGGTGAGGTCGTACGCGCCCCATGACGTGCTCAAACGGTTCATCGTGCCCTCAGGCTAACGGAGAGCGGACGGGCGAACGGAGGGCGGACGGGCCGTGGGACTCGGCCCGCGAGCCCCACGGCAGAGCGGTCAGGGGTGTGCGGGCTCGAACCAGGTGGGCTCGTCCGCCAGCGCCCGCTTGATCCGGGACAGGGAGAAGTCGTGCAGTTCGGGCAGCGCGTCCACGTCGAACCACGCCACTTCCAGCGACTCGTCGTCGTTGACCCGTGCCTCGCCGCCGACGGCACGGCAGCGCAGGGTGGTGTCCATGTACTGGCAGATGTCGCCGTTGTCGTAGGTCACCTTTTCGAGGGCCTGCACCAGGACCACGCGCTCGGGCACGCAGTGCACGGCCGTCTCCTCGTACACCTCGCGCACCGCGCACTCCGCGGGCTGCTCACCCGGCTCCGGGATGCCGCCGATCGCCGACCACCTGCCGTTGTCGGAGCGCCGCCCGAGCAGCACCCGTCCCTCGTCGTCGAAGACTATGGCGGTGACTCCGGGCAGCCAGAGCAGCTGGTGGCCCGCGTCGGCCCGGATGGTGCGGATGAAATCAGGAGTAGCCATGGTCCGACCCTAACCGCGCCGCGCCGCCGCCCTGTCCGGGGCCGGGAACACCGATCCGGGCCCCGCGCACGGCAGTTACTCCGCTGCGGTCCGCCGGGCCCGCACCACCGAGGTCACGGCCCAGCCGAGACCGCCCGCGGCGATCAGGACGAGGATGTACTCGGGGAGCACGCCGAGCCGGGTGGCCGGGGTCCGCGAGGAGCGCAGCGGGACCTCCTCGACGAGCGAGTCCGCGGTGTACCACGTCGTCTTCGCCCTGACCTTGCCGTCGGGCATGATCACGGCGCTGACGCCACTGGTCACCGGGACCGCGACGGCGCGGCTGTGCTCGACCGCGCGGATCCGGGACATGGCGAGCTGCTGGTAGGTCATCTCGCTGCGGTCGAAGGTGGCGTTGTTGCTGGGCACCGAGATGATCTGCGCGCCATGGGTGACGGTGTCGCGCACCGCCCAGTCGAAGGCCGCCTCGTAACAGGTCGCGATGCCCACCTTCGTACCGGCCATCGTGAAGACACCGGGCTCGGTGCCGCGGCTGAAGTCCTGGCGCACCTTGTCGACGTCGCTGCTGAATGCGCTGATCAGCGAGCGCAGCGGGATGTACTCGCCGAACGGCTGGATCTGTCGCTTGTCGTACGTGCTCGTGGGGCCCTTCTTCGGGTCCCAGAGGATCTGCTCGTTGTAGAGCTTGCCGTCCTTGGTCTCGACGACCCCGCCGACGGAGACCGGCGCGCCGATGGCCTTGACGGCGCCCTCGATCGCGAGGCGCGCGTCGGGGTTGGTGAACGGGTCGATGTCGGAGGAGTTCTCCGGCCACAGGACGAGGTCCGGGCGCTTGGCCTTGCCCGCCTTCACCTCGGCGGCGAGGCGTTCGGTCTCGCGCACGTGGTGGTCGAGGACGGCGCGGCGCTGCGCGTTGAAGCCGAGGCCCGCGCGCGGGACGTTGCCCTGGATCGCGGCGATCGTCGCCGTGCCGTCCTCCGCCTCGTCGCTGACGAGCGGGCGCGCCGCGAAGGCGCCGACAACGGGAACGAGCACGCTGAGCGCGGCGACGGCCGCCGCGCCCCGGCGCACGACGCGGGTGCCGCGTACGTCGACGACCTGGCGCACGACTTCGTACAGCCCGAAGCCGCACAGGACGACCGCGAAGCCGAGCACGGGGGTGCCGCCGAGTGCGGCGAGCGGCAGGAACGTGCCGTCCGCCTGGCCGAAGGCGATCTTGCCCCAGGGGAATCCGTTGAACGGCACGCGCGCGCGGGCCGCCTCTCCCGCGATCCACAGGGCGGCCGCCCAGAGCGGATATCCGGGCAGCCGGGAGACGGCCGCGATGGCCGCGCCCACGAGGGCGACGAAGACCGCTTCGACGGCGGCGAGCGCCAGCCACGGGCCGGGGCCGACCTCGACACCGGTCCAGACGAGGAGCGGCAGGAGGAAGCCGAGGCCGAAGAGGTAGCCGAGGCCGAGGCCCGCCTTCCAGGTGCGGCCGTGCAGACACCAGGCGAGGGCGCCGAAGGCAGGGAGCGCCAGCCACCACAGGGTGCGGGGCGGGAAACTGACGTAGAGCAGCACTCCGGAGAGGGCCGCCACGGCGGCGGGCACCAGCCTGCGCAGGAGGCGCGCGGCGCGGGAGGCCTGTGGGGGCTGCGGGTCGAGCCGGCCCGGCTCGTCCACGGGAGTGGTGGTGGCTGTCACCCGGGGAGTGTACGGCGCGTCACCTGGGCGCCGACAGCTCGGCCGCGGGGGCCCCGGGGAGCCCTGCGCGTGGGTGTTCGATGAATCGTTCCTGCACAACTGGTCCCAAAGTGGGGCGTCAGCCGTTAGCGTGTGGCCGAGTCCCCGAGGCCGTCCGGTCCACTTCAGGTGGGAGCGGTTCGCGCCGGCGGGGGCCCGTCACATACCGGGGGGCGACGGGGTGGGGTCAACGGGTACGGCCGTGCCGGCCGGTCCGGCAGCGGCGCACGAACGACGGAGCGCGTCCGACGCGACAGGCGGAGCACTGCTGGGTGCCTGCGCCGCCTGGGCGCTGATCACCGCGGGTGTGCACGGCGGCAGCCCCGAGGGGATGCTCCTCGCGGTTCTCGCCGTGGCCGCGGGCTATGCGGGCGGACGGATCTGCGGGGCGCTGCTTCCGGTCGCCGCGCCGTGTGCGGGAGCGCTCGCGGGGCTCGGCCTCGCCGTGGCCGCGCCGCGCCTCACGCTGAGCCCCTCTTCTCCCCTGGGCCACACCGGCGCCACCGCCGCCCTGCTGATCCTGTCGGCCGGCGCGGCCTGCTGCGCGGCGTGGGCGGCCCGAACCCCTTCGGCACGCCTGGCGCTGCGGCTGCTCGCCGCGGGGGTCGCCGGTGCCGCGGTGGCTCTCGGCTCGCCGGTCGGCTGCGCCGGATCCGTCGTGGTGCTGCTCTGCTCGCTCGCGGCGGCCCGGCTGCGGCACCGGGCCCTCGGCATCATCGGGCTCGCCGCGGCGTCCGTGCTGGTCACCGGCGCTTCGCTGGCCCTGGCCGACGACTCGCTGCCCGAGGGTCTGACGGCCCCGCTGGAGGGCAGCATCGGCCACCACCGCGTACTGCTGTGGCAGGACGCGCTGGGCCTCGCGGAGCGGGAGCCGGCCATGGGGGTGGGCCCGGGGCGGTTCGGCGACGTCAGCCCGGTGGCCGCGGGCGACGTCCTGGCGGACGACAAGCCGCACTCGGCCACGCTTCAGCAGGCGTCGGAACAGGGCTTCGTCGGGGTGGCGCTGCTGGCCGCGGTGTTCTGCTGGTTGCTGTACGCCCTGTGGCTCTCCCCCGGCTCGACACAGGTCGTCCTGTCGGCGGGCGCGGCCCTCACGGCACTGACGGCCGTGGCGGCGGTGGGCAACGCCCTGAGCGTCACGGCGGTGACGACCGGGGCGGGCATCCTCGCGGGCATCGCGACGGCACGGCCCCTGACCGACGAGTCACAGGAGGGAGCGGCGGTCAGCTCGGGGTACCGGTGAGTCCCAGGCGGGCCCTGATCGCCCGCACCGCCGACTCGGCGTTGTCGACCGTCACCGTGAACTTGTGGCCGTCGCCCAGGCTGAGCACCAGGCCTTCGCCGCGCCGGACCACCACGGCAGTGCCCTTCTCGGGGCGCCAGCGGTATCCCCAGCCGCCCCACTGGCGGGGCGTCACCGCGGGCGCGAAGTCCGCGCCGACGACGTGGGAGAGCGGAATGAGGCGGCGCGGCAGGCCCAGGTGGCCGCAGCGCACCTCCAGGTAGTCCTTCTCGACCTTCACGGCCACATGGACGAAGGCGAGCGTCCCGAAGAGCATCAGGAGTCCGACGGCGATGCACCCCACTACGGACATGGCCAGCGGTGCGATGCCGGAGGTCCACATGGAGTCGACCGCGAGCTCGATGCCGAGGGCCATGCAGGCGGCACCGGCGCACGCGAGCAGCCACTGGACGCGGTTCGTCGCGCGGCCGGTCCAGACCTCGTGCGGGCTGTCGGATGCGGCCCGCTCTTCGGGGGCGTCGTCCTTCATGCATCCGAGACTACTCAGATTCCGCCGTGAAGCCACCGCGTGGCAGAGCGTGACCGCCGCGTCAGAGCGCCGGGCTGGTCTCCGCGAGCATGCGTCCCTCCGCGTAGCCGAGCGCCGCCCGGGGCAGCTGCTCCTCGCGCCCGCTGAGCAGGACGGTCAGGCCAGGAGTCACGGCCGCGGCACCCACGGCGGCACCGGCCCTGCGCAGCGCCTGGGCCGCCACCGCGCCGGCCGAACCGTGCAGGACCAGGGGCGGCATACCGGGCTGCTGGACGGCGGCACGAATGCGCTCGGCAACCAGCTCGTAATGGGTGCAGCCCAGGACGACGGCCCTTACATCGCGCGGGGTGAGGGCCGCCGCGGCGGCGATCGTCTCGTCGATGGCCGCCTCGTCCGCGTACTGCACGGCGTCGGCGAGGCCGGGGCAGGGCACCTCGGTGACGGCGACCCCGTTCGCGAAGTCGTCGATGAGTCCCCGCTGGTAGGGGCTGCCGGTGGTGGCGGGCGTGGCCCAGATGGCCACGGGTCCGCCGCCCGCGGCCGCGGGCTTGATCGCGGGCACGGTCCCGATGACCGGGATCCCGGGCTCCAGGCGGGCCCGCACGGTGGGCAGCGCGTGCACGGAAGCGGTGTTGCAGGCCACGATCAGCGCGTCGGGACGGTGCGCGGCGGCCGCCTCGGCGACGGCGACGGCGCGCTCGGTGAGGTCCTCCGGAGTACGTGGTCCCCAGGGCATGCCGTCCGGGTCCGAGGAGAGAACGAGATCGGCGTCGGGCCGAAGGCGACGCACCGCGGCCGCCGCGGCGAGCAGTCCGATGCCGGAGTCCATGAGCGCGATCTTCACCCGGTCACCATAGTCGATGGGCCCCACAGGCACCGTCCTGTGGGGCAGACTTCAGCGGATGAGCGCCGTTGCGTGGATCGCCACCGGATCGCTTGCCGCGTGGCTTTGGCTTCTGTTGGGGCAGGGCTTCTTCTGGCGTACGGACATGCGTCTGCCACCACGCCGGGACCCCGCCGACTGGCCTTCGGTCGGTGTCGTCGTCCCCGCGCGGGACGAGGCGGCCGTGCTGCCCCTGAGCCTGCCCTCGCTGCTCGCGCAGGACTATCCGGGGCGGGCCGAGGTCTTCCTTGTCGACGACGGGAGTTCGGACGGCACCGGCGAGCTGGCGCGTGCGCTCGCCGAGCGCCACGGCGGACTGCCGCTGACCGTCGGCTCCCCCGGCGAGCCGCCCGCGGGCTGGACGGGCAAGCTCTGGGCGGTACGGCACGGCATCGGCCTGGCCCGTGCGCGGGATCCCGAGTATCTCCTGCTCACCGACGCAGACATCGCCCATGAACCGGACAGCCTGCGCCGGTTGGTGGCCGCGGCGGACAACGGCGGCTACGACCTCGTCTCGCAGATGGCCCGGCTGCGGGTGGAGAGCCTGTGGGAGCGCCTGGTGGTCCCGGCGTTCGTGTACTTCTTCGCGCAGCTCTATCCGTTCCGGTGGATCGCCCGGAAGGGCTCGCGGACGGCCGCCGCGGCGGGCGGCTGTGTCCTGCTGCGCACGGAGGCCGCCGAGCGCGCCCGGATTCCCGGTGCCATCCGGCAGGCGGTGATCGACGACGTGGCGCTCGCGCGGGCGGTGAAGCGTTCGGGCGGCCACATCTGGCTCGGCCTCGCCGAGTGCGTGGACAGCGTGCGTCCCTATCCACGCCTGGGTGACCTGTGGCGGATGGTCTCGCGCAGCGCGTACGCGCAGCTGCGGCACAACGTGCTGCTGCTCGTCGGCACGGTCGCCGGTCTCGCCGCGCTGTATCTCGCCCCTCCGGTGGCGCTGTTCGCGGGACTCGCCACGGGCAACCGCGCGGCGGCGGTCGCGGGTGGCCTCGCCTGGCTGGTGATGACGGCGACGTATCTGCCGATGCTCAACTACTACGGCCAGCCGTTCCCGCTGGCGCTGCTGCTGCCCGGCACCGCGTTCCTCTACCTCCTGATGACGGTGGACTCGGCGGTGCAGCACTACAGAGGGCGTGGTGCCGCGTGGAAGGGGCGTACGTACGCACGCCCCGACACCACGTCTCCGGAGCCCTCGACCGAGCAGCGCTAGGGCCGTCCGGCGGATCGGCTACTTCCTGCCGGGCGTCCAGTTCATGCCCCACCCGTAGGTGTGGTCCATGGTGCGCTGCGGGCTCACGCCGCGCTCCGGCACCAGGTAGCGGGCCTCCCGCTGGACCACGAGGTCACCGCCGTTGTTGGTGATCAGGGCCAGCGCGCAGACGGTCGAGGGGACCGTGCACTCGTCGAGGGAGAAGTCGACGGGGGCGCCGTGCTGCGGCTGGAGGGTGACCGTGGCGTTGAGGTCGGCGAAGCTGCGCGCGCCTTCGTAGATGGTCACGAAGATGACGATGCGCCGGAAGTCCTTGATGTGGTCGAGGTTGATGGTGAGGTTCTCGCCGGTGGCGACGGCGCCGGTGCGGTCGTCGCCGTCGAGCAGGATGTACGGCGGCTGGTTCAGCGAACCGAAGGCGTTGCCGAGTGCCTGGACGACTCCCTTGCGGCCGTCGGTGAGTTCGTAGAGGGCGCAGAGGTCGAGGTCGAGGTCGGCGTGCATGGCGACGGCGCGGCCGAGTTTGGCGCCCCAGCCCTTGAACTGCTTGCGCACCTCCCAGTTGAGGTTCACGCGCATGCCGCCCGAGGTGCCGCCCTGCTTCGTCAGGGAGACGGACGGCGCATCCTTCGTCAGCGTGACCTTGGTCAGTCGCACGGGCGCGGGAGCCGCGCGGGCGGCGGCGCGGCTCCCGCGCCCGTGCG
>NZ_LIPN01000266.1 GCF_001418325.1 Streptomyces atriruber
GGCTCGCCCTACGGCGCCCCGCCCCCGCCCTACAGCGGCGATCCGTACGGTGGTGGACCCGGCGGCTACGGCGGGCAGGACCCGCTGGCCGGAATGCCTCCGCTCGCCGACGGCGGCAAGCGCGTGCTCGCCCGCATCATCGACATGATCCTGGTGGGCATCGTCGTCGGCCTGTTGTCGTGGCTGTTCGGCACGTCGGAGTACGACATCGACCCGGACAAGGTGAACACGGGCAAGTCGTTCGGCCAGTCGCTGCTGGCCGCCGTGCTCTACATCGCGTACGACAGCTTCATGATCTCCAAGACCGGGCAGACGCTCGGCAAGAAGTGGCTGGGGATGCGTGTCGCCAACCTCAACGACGGGGCCACGCCGACCCTGCAGACCGCGCTGGCCCGCGCGGCCGTCCTCTGGCTGCCGTTCGCGTTCTGCTGCGCCTGCGTCTGGACGGCGATCTGTGGCGGCTGGAGCTTCTTCGACAAGCCCTACAAGCAGGGCCTGCACGACAAGGCCGCCAAGACGGTGGTGGTCAGCGCGTAGGTTCGCGGACGGACTCGGCGAGCATGGCGCCGCGCTGCTCCGGGACGCGCCCTTCGGCGGAGGAGGCCACCGGAACGGAGCGCGCGGCGGACGCCGCGGGTTGTTTGGGCAACGGGACCGTCACGGCGACCAGTAAACCGAGGCCCAGCGCGGCCAGGGCTATCACCGCGATGCCGACTCCCGAAGCCGTCTGGGAGAGCAGGAGCATCGCGAGGGTCGAGAAGACGACGGTCACGGAACCGTAGGTGATCTGTGCGGTGGTCGGACGTGGCATGGGACGCGGCATGACGTGATCCGTCCTCGGCAGGGATCCCCCCACGGCTTTTGGCCAATGGGGGCGGATGCGGATATATGAACGGCTGTATACGAATCAAAGGGTGCCCGACGGCGACGACTTGGGATGTGCCGTCTCGCGCGGTAGCGCACCGTCGATTGGACTCTATTCCGCTGCATGCCCGACGGGAACGGGCGGTAAGCGTGACCTAACCCACGGTGCCGGAGCACAGGGGGCGCACGGGTTCACGACGTCCACCAAGTGGACCGTGGGGCGCACCTTTTGGCCTTCGCCGTGGGCAGTGCCCCGTGTCCGGATAGCGGTTCCGCGCGTCTGCATAGTGCACTTGGCCTGTTCAAGTCAAGGACTGTCTTTTCTCCCGTACTTCCGGTCGAATGTCGTCACTTGTGACGCGTACATCGCGCGCGGACCTCCTCCGACCGGGAATTTCGGTCCGCCATTTTCGCGCGGGCGCGGGGGAGGACAGCATCAAGTGACAGTCAGAACACGGACGTTCAGAGCCACCGCGGTGGCCGTGGCGGTGGCCGCGGCCGCCGCGACGTTCTCGGTGGCGACGGCTTCGGCCGAGGACGGCGCCTCGGGCAGGGCGCCGGCCGTTGACCGGCAGGACCCGTCGCGCCCCAAGGCGCAGGTCGACCACGACCTCGAGGGGCCGTTCAGCAAGCAGCAGGCGCAGCAGCGCAAGGCGGCCCTGCAGCAGGTCGTCGCGGGCGACGCCAAGGTGCAGAAGAAGGGCGCCTCCAAGGTCGTCAAGCTCGACGACAAGAAGTACGTCGAGCTGGGCCGGGAGAAGACCGACAAGATCTTCACGATCCTGGTGGAGTTCGGGGACAAGGTCGACGACACGACCATGTACGACCCGGACGGCCCCGAGGGCCCGGAGCAGCCGGTCAAGAAGTACGGCGGCAAGCCGGGACCGCTGCACAACAAGATAGCCAAGCCGGACCGTGCGAAGGACAACAGCACGGCCTGGCAGAAGGACTACGACCAGAAGCACTTCCAGGACCTGTACTTCGGAAAGGGCAAGGACTCCAAGGGCAAGGCGAAGCACTCGCTGAAGACCTACTACGAGAAGACCTCGTCCGGCCGTTACTCGGTCGACGGTGAGGTCTCCGACTGGGTCAAGGTCGAGAACAACGAGGCCCGCTACGGCTCGAACTACTGCGGCGACACCAACTGCCCGAACGTCTGGGACGCGGTCAAGGACGGCGTGACCGCCTGGGCCAAGGACCAGAAGGCGAAGGGCCGCACGGACGCGCAGATCAAGGCGGACCTGGCCAAGTACGACCAGTGGGACCGCTACGACTTCGACGGCGACGGCGACTTCAACGAGCCCGACGGCTACATCGACCACTTCCAGATCGTCCACGCGGGCGAGGACGAGTCGGCCGGCGGCGGCGCCGAGGGCGAGAACGCCCTGTGGGCGCACCGCTGGTACGCCTACGGCAACGACGCGGGCAACACCGGCCCCTCGAACAACAAGGCCGGCGGCACCCAGATCGGCGACACGGGCATCTGGGTCGGCGACTACACGATGCAGCCGGAGAACGGCGGCCTCGGCGTCTTCGCCCACGAGTACGGCCACGACCTGGGCCTGCCCGACCTGTACGACACCACGGGCAAGGGCGACAACTCGGTCGGCTTCTGGTCGCTGATGTCGGCCGGTTCCTGGCTCGGCACCGGCAAGGACGCCATCGGTGACATGCCGGGCGACATGACCGCCTGGGACAAGTTCCAGCTGGGCTGGCTCGACTACGCCAAGGCGAAGGCCGCGACGACGTCCGAGCACAAGCTGGGCGTCTCCGAGTACAACACCCGGCACCGCCAGGCGCTCGTCGTCGACCTGCCGAAGAAGTCCGTCACCACCAAGGTCGTGAAGCCCGCCGAGGGCGCCAAGCAGTGGTGGAGCGACCAGGGCGACGACCTCAAGAACACCCTGACGCGCTCGGTCGACCTGACCGGCAAGTCCAAGGCCGAGCTCTCGCTGCAGGGTTGGTGGGACATCGAGGCCAACTACGACTACCTCTACACCGAGGTGTCGACGGACGGCGGCGCCAACTGGAAGCCGGTGGACGGCACCGCGGACGGCAAGCCGATCACCCGTGACGCCGGCGACAAGCCCGCGTTGACCGGTGTCTCGGGCGCGTACAAGAAGCTGCTCTTCCCGCTCGACGCCTACGCGGGCAAGAAGGTCGACGTCCGCTTCCGTTACTCGACGGACGGTGGCGCGGGCGGCAAGGGCTTCGCGGCCGACGCGCTCGCGATCACCGCGGACGGCGCCAAGCTGTTCGAGGACGGCGCCGAGGGCGACGACAACGGCTGGGCGTCGAAGGGCTTTTCGCGCATCGGCGAGTCCTTCACCAAGAAGTACGACCAGTACTACCTCGCCGAGAACCGTCAGTACGTCTCGTACGACAAGACCCTTGAGGTCGGCCCGTACAACTTCGGTTCGAAGATCCGTCCCGACTGGGTGGAGCACTACCCGTACCAGACCGGCCTGATGGTCTGGCAGTGGGACACCTCGCAGAAGGACAACAACACCAGCGCCCACCCGGGCGAGGGTCTGATCCTTCCGGTCGACGCCCACGCGAAGCCGCTGAAGTGGAAGGACGGCACGGTTCTGCGCAACAAGATCCAGCCGTTCGACGCGCCCTTCAGCAAGTACGCGACCGACAAGGTGACGCTCCACAACGCGGACGTCGCGCTGAAGATCAAGTCCCAGAAGGGCGTCCCGGTCTTCGACGACCACAAGGGCACCTACTGGTACAAGGAGAACCCCACCGGAAGTGTCAAGGTCACTGACACCAACACTCAGATCAAGATCATCAAGCAGCCCAAGGACGGCTCGACGATCACGGTCCAGGTGGGTCCGTCTAAGAAGTAATTAGCGTTTTCGCAGGTCAAGCCATGATCGGCCGTCGCCCTCTAGCGGGCGGCGGCCGATCGTGTTTAGGTGCGTCCTGTGGATTTCTTATTGACGCGGGGTCCGGCCAGGGGTCTCGTGCGATGTCCCACGATGTCTCACGGGGGTGTGACCAAGCATGTCCGCAGGAGGTTTCTGCAAGCTGCCGAACGGCAGCGTGGTGGTGGCGCTGACCCTGCCGAACCCGTCGCCGGCCGGCGGCACGGTCAGGATGATCGTGCATGCCGTGAACCGCGCGAGGGCCCTGACGCGGCTGCGCAACCTGGGCCTGCGGGCGGTCTACCTCCGGGGCAACGCGGAACCACCGACTCCGGACGAGGTGACGGCCGTGCTGCACCATCCGGACGGCCTCATATGGCGCACGGCGCCGGATGACGCGGCGGAACTCTGGCACCCGATCCGGGCGCTGCGGCGACAGGGCCGCGCGCCCCGCTCCAGCGGGTCCGGGGTGCCGTTCTGAGGGCACCTCCGGCCGGGCGGTGAGCAGCACTGCCCAGGGGCGCGGGGAACTGCGCGACCGGCCCCCACCGGGCCGGTGGTCACACGACGGGCTTGCCCGTCAGCTCCACCCCGGCCGAGCGGAGCTCGGTCATCGCCGCCTCCGTGGTCGCCGCCGAGACCCCCGCCGTCAGGTCCAGGAGCACCGTGGCCCTGAACCCCTCCCGCGCCGCGTCGACCGCCGTGGCCCGGACGCAGTGGTCCGTCGCGATGCCCACCACGTCGACCTCGGTGATCTCCCGCTCGCGCAGCCACTCGGCCAGCGAGACCCCGTTCTCGTCGACGCCCTCGAAGCCGCTGTACGCCGCCGAGTACGCCCCCTTGTCGAAGACCGCGTCGATCGCGCCGGAGGCGACCGCGGGCGCGAAGTTCGGGTGGAAGCCGATGCCCTCCGTGCCCGCCACGCAGTGCGGCGGCCAGGAGTCGACGTAGTCGGGGTGGTCCGAGAAGTGGGCGCCGGGGTCGATGTGGTGGTCCCGGGTCGCCACCACGTGGCGGTAGCCCGCCGGGGCCTGGCCGATCAGCTCGGTGATCGCGGCGGCCACGTCCGCACCGCCGGCGACCGCGAGGCTGCCGCCTTCGCAGAAGTCGTTCTGCACGTCTACGACGATCAGGGCGCGGCGCATGGCGGGTGTCCTTCGGCTCGGCAGTACGGGGGGTGGTGGGGACGGCGGGGGACTCGGCCGGATGAACCGAGCGTAGAGACTTCAACCACGTTGTGGGAGGGGGCCACGGCGGGCCGGGCCGGTCCCTCCCCGCGATGTCAGACGTATTCCGTCGGAATGACCGCTTCGCCCCGTGACAGCTGGGTCGCCGAGAGGGGGAGCCCCGCGCGCGCGGCGGCGTGCCGGTCGCGGACCGCGTCCAGCGGCTCGCGGGCGACCACCTCGCCGCCCTTGACCAGCTCGACCAGGAGCTGCCGGTCGGCGAGCCCGGCCGGCACGGCGCCGGTGCCGACGACCTCGGCCTCGGCCACCCCGTACGCGTCGGTCCGGCGCGCGGCCCACTTGCGGCCGCCCAGGGACGACTTGGCGCCGAGCGACTTCTTCGCCACCGGCTCCAGGGCGGCGTCCGGGTCCGCCGAGTGCGCGCGGGCCACCAGCTTGTAGACCATGGAGCAGGTGGGGTGCCCCGAGCCGGTGACGAGCTGGGTGCCCACGCCGTACGCGTCGACGGGCGCCGCCGCGAGCGAGGCGATGGCGTACTCGTCGAGGTCGGAGGTCACGACGATCTTCGTCTCCGTCGCGCCGAGCTCGTCCAGCTGCTGGCGCACCCGGTGGGCGACGAGCAGCAGGTCGCCGGAGTCGATGCGGACCGCGCCGAGCTCGGGCCCGGCGACCTCGACGGCGGTGCGGACCGCCTCCGTCACGTCGTAGGTGTCCACGAGCAGCGTGGTGCCGCGGCCCAGCGATTCGACCTGGGCGCGGAACGCGTCGCGTTCGTTGTCGTGCAGCAGGGTGAAGGCGTGGGCGCTGGTGCCGACGGTCGGGATGTCGTAGCGGAAGCCCGCGGCCAGGTCCGAGGTGGTGGCGAAGCCGCCGACGTACGCGGCGCGGGAGGCGGCGACGGCCGCCAGCTCGTGGGTGCGGCGCGCGCCCATCTCGATCAGCGGGCGGCCGCCTGCGGCCGAGGACATGCGGGAGGCGGCGGCCGCGATGGCCGAGTCGTGGTTGAGGATGGAGAGGATCACCGTCTCCAGGAGCACGCACTCCGCGAAGGACCCCTCGACCCGCAGGATCGGCGAGCCGGGGAAGTAGACCTCGCCCTCGGGGTAGCCCCAGATGTCGCCGCCGAAGCGGTAGCCGGAGAGCCATTCGAGGGTCGGCTCGTCGACGATCTCGCGCTCGCGCAGGAAGCCGAGGACGTCGGCGTCGAAGCGGAAGTTCTCCACGGCGTCCAGGACCCGGCCCGTTCCGGCCACCACTCCGTAGCGGCGGCCTTCGGGGAGTCTGCGGGTGAAGACCTCGAAGACGGAGCGCCGGTCGCCGGTGCCGGCCCGCAGCGCGGCCTGCAGCATCGTCAGCTCGTACTGGTCCGTGAAGAGCGCTGTCGAGGGAACATCCACCGGCAGGCCAAGGTCCGCTGTGTTCATACGAGGGATGCTACCCCCAATCTCGTCACTCTGACGATTTCGAAGGGCGCGCGAGAGGCCATTTGTGCGAGGGCCCCTTCGGGGTGGCAGCATGGGGCAGGTGAGTACGGCTCCCGCAGAGATCACCCGCCCGGAATCGGACGAAGAGGCGCTCGTCGTCCCCGAGCCGGACGTCCCCTGGATCACCCTCGTGCACAACGACCCGGTCAATTTGATGAGTTACGTGACGTATGTGTTCCAGACGTACTTCGGGTACTCGAAGGAGAAGGCCACGAAGCTGATGATGGACGTCCATCAGAAGGGCCGCGCGGTCGTCTCCAGCGGCAGCCGCGAGGAGATGGAGCGCGACGTGCAGGCCATGCACGGGTACGGGCTCTGGGCCACCCTTCAGCAGGACCGCAAGTAGCGGACCGGACGCAGCGGACCGGAAGTAGCGACGCATCTGATGCCAGGACAATTCGAACCGATTCCCGGGGGCGGCGCGGCCGTCGCGCTCGACGAGGTCGAGATCTCGATCATCCGCTCCCTCGCCGTGCAGCTCCTGGAGCTGATCGGTCCGGGTCCCGGCGGCGAGGTCTCCGACGACCCGCTCGCGGAGCTCTTCGCCGAAGGGCCCAGCGAGCCGCCCGCCGATCCGGTGATGCAGCGCCTGCTGCCCGACGCGTACGGCGGCCCGGGTAGCGAGGGCGGCGCGAGCGACGCGGACGAACTGCGGGCGTATTCGGCGGAATTCCGGCGGTTCACGGAGAACGACCTGCGGGCCAAGAAGCGTGACGACGCCCTGGTCGTGATCCGCTCGCTCGACTCGATGGCGCCGTCGGGCGAGGGCGGAGCTGTCCTGAAACTGTCGGTCGAGGAGTCCCGGAACTGGCTGGGAGCCCTCAACGACCTCCGCCTCGCGATCGGCACGCGCCTTGAGGTGAGCGACGAAGAGGACGCCGATCTGCTCTACCGCCTCCCGGACTCCGACCCCCGCAAGCCGATGGTGATGGCCTACCTCTGGCTCGGCGGACTGCAGGAAACGCTGGTCGGGACGTTGCTGGACTGATTCCGGGCAAGAATCCGTGCAGAATGCAGCGAAATTTGTTGTAGTGGACAGGTTCCGTTCGCTCCGCGGGTGGTTCGCTCAGCGGAGCCTCAAATCCGGATAACGATCCCATCAAGTCATTGCCCGGCTTTGCGGTGTCAAGGGTGCTTTGTCCGCTTCTCCTTGTGGTGTGCACCACAAGTGGCTCATTCCCTCACTGTTGCCACCGTGATAAATCTTCACGACCGCTCGGCGACGCCACCCATGTCGCCGAGGGCGCTTCAGCCGGCAGACCGCCGGTAGCACTCCATCCATATCCGGGGGGATCAGGACCTGATCCGCAGCCACAACGCAGATGTGCGGGCGCGGATCAGCATGGAGAAAGGCGTCACCATGACCTCAGTGCAGGTCGAAGAGCACCACGACGGGCACGACGGCAATGGGGTCGTGCACGGCTCGTCCGGCGAGGGCGAGGGATACCAGCGCGGGCTCGGAGCCCGGCAGATCCAGATGATCGCGATCGGCGGTGCCATCGGCACCGGCCTGTTCCTCGGCGCGGGCAAGGCCATCCACAAGGCCGGACCGAGCCTCATCCTGGCGTACGCCATCGCGGGCCTCGTCATCTTCTTCATCATGCGGGCGCTCGGCGAGCTCCTCATGTACCGGCCCGTGTCCGGCTCCTTCTCGGAGTACGCACGCGAGTTCATGGGCCCGTTCTTCGGATTCGTGACCGGCTGGACGTACTGGCTCTTCTGGGTCGTCACCGGCATCACCGAAGTGACCGCGGCCGCCCAGTACATGCAGTACTGGACCCACGACTCATTCCCGCAATGGGCCTACGCGCTGGTCTTCACGGTCATCCTGTACGGCGCGAACCTCATCTCCGTGAAGCTCTTCGGTGAGCTGGAGTTCTGGTTCTCGATGGTCAAGGTCACCGCGATCATCGGCATGATCCTGATCTGCGTCGGCATCCTCACCATCGGCTTCTCCGACGCCGGTGACACCGCCTCCGTGGCCCACCTGTGGAACCAGGGCGGCTTCTTCCCCAACGGCATCGGCTCCACGCTGATGACCCTGCAGATCGTGATGTTCGCCTTCCTCGCCGTCGAGCTGGTCGGCGTCACCGCGGGCGAGTCCAAGGACCCGAAGACCGTCCTGCCCAAGGCCATCAACACCGTGCCGTGGCGCATCGCCGTCTTCTACGTCGGCGCGCTGATCATGATCCTCTCGGTCGTCCCGTGGACCTCCTTCAAGCCCGGCGTCTCGCCGTTCGTCGCGGCCTTCGAGGAGATGGGTCTCGGCGTCGGCGCCGCGATCGTGAACTTCGTGGTCCTCACCGCCGCGCTCTCCTCCTGCAACTCCGGCATGTACTCCACCGGCCGCATGCTGCGCGACCTGGCGATGAACGGCCAGGGCCCCAAGTTCTTCACCAAGCTCACGAAGAACGGCCTGCCGCTGATCGGCACCACGGCCTCCGCCGCGTTCATGCTGGTCGGCGTCTGGATCAACTACCAGTGGCCGGGCGAGGCGTTCAACTACGTCGTCTCCTTCGCGACCATCTCCGGCATGTGGGCCTGGATCATGATCCTGGCCTGTCAGATCCGCTACCGCCGCAAGGCCGACCGCGGCGAGCTGCCGCAGTCCACCTTCCGGGCCCCGGGCGCCCCGTACACCAGCTGGTTCGCCCTGCTCTTCATCGGCATGGTCATCGTGATGATGGGCGTCGACAAGGACGCGCGGATCTCGCTGTACGCCGCTCCGGTCTGGGCCGCGATCCTCACGGTGTCGTACCTGGTCCTGAAGAGCCGCAACCCGCAGGCCGCGGCGTTCAACAAGCAGAAGGTCGGCGCCTCCGGCGGCGTCTCCTCGGGCGACTCCCTCTCCAAGGACTGAGGCTCCCCAAGGCCCCTGTCCAGCATTCGGGCCCGCGCGTACCACACTTCGGTACGCGCGGGCCCCTCTGCTTATCCTGGCTGCCATGCTGACCATCACCCAGGCCCTCCACGACCAGATCGTCGCGCACGCGCGCAAGGACCACCCCGACGAGGCGTGCGGCGTGGTCGCGGGCCCGGAGGGCACCGGACGTCCCGAGCGGTTCATCCCGATGCTGAACGCCGCGCGCTCGCCCACGTTCTACGAGTTCGACTCGGGTGACCTGCTCAAGCTCTACCGTGAGATGGACGACCGCGACGAGGAGCCGGTGATCGTCTACCACTCGCACACCGCCACCGAGGCGTACCCCTCGCGCACCGACATCACCTACGCCAACGAGCCCGGCGCGCACTACGTCCTGGTCTCCACGGCGGACACCGACGACGCGGGCCCCTTCCAGTTCCGCTCGTACCGGATCGTGGACGGCGAGGTCACCGAGGAAGAAGTAAAGGTCGTCGAGGCATACTGAGCTTTACTCAAGAGGGCGGCAGGAGCCAGGAAGCCGGTGCGAACCCGGCACGGTCCCGCCACTGTGACCCCGTCCCCCCGGCAGGCGCCGGCCGGGACGGGGGAGTCAGGAACTGACCTGCCGTCCTCCTCCGTGCAACGCAGGGGACGCGGAAATCCCCTGGAGGAGGCAGTTCAGCCATGTCCCGCCCGATACGCGCCCTGGCCGCCGCGGCCCTGCTCGTCCCGCTCGCCGCGTGCTCCTCGTCGGACTCAGGCGGTGACACGAAGCCCGCCGCCAAGGCCGCCGGATTCCCGTACACCGTCACCAACTGCGGTGTGAAGACGACGTACGACGCACCGCCGAAGCGTGCCGTCACGATGAACCAGCACACCACCGAGGTGATGCTGGAACTCGGCCTGAAGGACCACCTCGCGGGCACGGCCTACCTCGACGACAAGGTCCTGCCGAAGTACGAGAAGGCGTACGACTCCGTCCCCGTGCTCGCCAAGGAGTACCCCTCCTACGAGAAGCTGCTCGCCGCCAACCCCGACTACGTGTACGGCGGATACGCGAGCGCCTTCCTCGCGGGCGACGGCCGCAGCCGATCCGCGCTCGCCAAGTCCGGCATCGACAGCCGCCTCAACGTCGAGGGCTGCGCGAAGCGGCCCGTCTCCATGGACGACGTCTACCGCGAGGTCCGCGAGGTCGGCTCCACCTTCGGGGTGCGGGCCCGCGCGGACAAGTGGGTCAGCGGCGCGCAGCGCGAACTCGCTGCCACCGCCGAGAGGGCGAAGGGGAAGAAGCCCTCCTCCGTCTTCGTCTACGACAGCGGCGACAAGACCGCGTTCACGGCGGGCGGCCGCGGCATCGGCAACGACATCATCAAGAGGGCGGGCGGCCGCAACGTCTTCGCCCACGTGGACAAGTCCTTCAGCGACGCCTCCTGGGAGTCCGTCGTGAAGAACAGGCCCGAGACCATCCTGATCCTCGACTACGGCGCCACGACCGTCGCCCAGAAGAAGAAGCGCCTCCTCGACGACCCGGTCCTCCAGGACGTCCCTGCCGTCAAGAACAAGCGCTTCGCGGTGCTGCCGCTGTCGGACATGGTCACAGGAGTACGAGCACCCGAGGCGGTGAGGAAGCTGGCGGCGCAGCTGTGAGCGGCCAGCACACCCAGCTGCGGGAGAGCAGGCCCGCGGGGCAGGGTTCCCTGCCCGTCCGGCGTTCGACGACGAGCCCGAAGGGCGATCGGCGGAGCTCAGGGGGGCGGCGCCTGGCCGTCGTGGCGGTGCTCGCCGTCGCCCTCGCCGCCGCGACGCTCGCCGGACTGGCCCTCGGTTCCGTCCGCATCCCCACCGCCGACGTCCTGGACATCCTCACGGGCCGCGCGGACCCCTCCCCGTTCCGCACCATCGTGCTGGACGTGCGGCTCCCGCGGGTCATCCTCGGAGCCACCGTCGGAGCGGGCCTCGCCGTCATCGGCACCGTTCTGCAGGCACTCGTCCGCAACCCCCTCGCCGACCCGTTCCTGCTCGGCGTCTCCTCGGGCGCCTCCGTCGGCGCGGTCTGCGCGATCGTGCTCGGCTCCGTGTTCGGCCTCGGCGCCGCCCTGTCGACCACCGTCACCATCCCGGCCGCCTCCTTCGTGGGCGCCCTGATCTCCCTGATCCTCGTCTACGCCCTCGCACGCGGCGGCAGCGGCGGCTTCGCCACCGGCAGGCTGATCCTCGCGGGCGTCGCCGTCTCGTACATCCTGACCGCCCTGACCAGCCTCATCCTGGTCACCGCCGACAGCGCGGACCACCTCAAGGAGGTCCTGTACTGGACGCTCGGCGGCCTCGGCAGCGCCCGCTGGGACATGCTCGCCCTGCCCTGCGCCACCCTGGCCGTCGGCACGGCCCTCCTGATGTCCCTGGCCCGCCCCCTCGACCTGCTCCTCGCCGGTGAGGAGGGCGCCACCGTCCTCGGTCTGGACGCCGTCCGGTTCCGCGTCGGCGTCTTCGTCCTCGCCTCGCTCCTCACCGGCGTCCTGGTCGCCTACAGCGGGGCCATCGGATTCGTCGGCCTGATGGTGCCGCACGCCGCCCGCATGCTGGTCGGGGCCGCGCACCGCGCGCTGCTCCCGGTCGTCGCGCTGATGGGCGCGGTCTTCCTGGTCGCCGCCGACCTCGCCGCGCGCACCGTCGCCGCGCCGCAGGACATCCCCGTCGGCGTGCTCACCGCGCTCACCGGCGGCCCGTTCTTCCTGTGGCTGCTGAGGCGACGCAACGAAGGAGTACCGGCATGACCCAGCCTCCGGCCGACGGTGAACTGCGCACCGAGAGCCTCTCGTACGAGGTCGACGGCAGGCTCCTCGTGGACGCCGTCGACCTCACCGCCGCCCCCGGCGAGACCGTCGGCGTCGTCGGCCCCAACGGCAGCGGCAAGACGACGCTGCTCCGCTGCGTGTACGGCACGCTGCGCCCCACCGGCGGCCGCGCCCTCCTCGACGGCGACGACCTGCACACCATGACCCCCAAGGCGCGCGCCCGGCGCCTGGCCACGGTGCCGCAGGACGGCCAGGCGGCGTTCGAGCTGACCGTCCGGCAGGTGGTCGCCATGGGCCGCTCCCCGCACAAGCGGTTCTGGGAGGCGGACACCGCGGCTGACGACGAGCTCGTCGAGGCGGCGCTCGCCCGGGTCGGCGTCCAGGAGCTGGCCCACCGCACCTTCCCCTCGCTCTCCGGCGGCGAGCGCCAGCGCGCCCTGGTGGCCCGCGCGCTGGTCCAGGAGCCGACCCTCGTCGTCCTGGACGAGCCCACCAACCACCTGGACATCCGCTACCAGCTGGAGATCCTCTCCTTCGTCCGGGACCTGGGCACCACGAACCTCCTGGCCCTGCACGACCTGAACCTTGCCGCGTACTACTGCGACCGCCTCTACGTCCTCGACGGCGGCCGCCTCGTGGCCTCCGGGGCGCCGAAGGAGGTCCTCACCGCCGAGCTGCTCGCCACCGTGTACGGCGTGACGGCCGAGGTCAGCACGCATCCGCTGACCGGTGCCCCGACCGTCGTCTATCTGCCGCCGCCCGCATCCTGAACGGATGCCGTCCATCAGCTGAGATCACATTCCGGGATCCGGACCGGGAATCGATACGATGACCGCATGGTTCCCCATGACGTGAGCGAAGAGACGCCGAGCGCACTGCTGCTCGTTGCGCGGCTGCACGTCGACCTGTGCCGCCTCGCCAGCGACATCTGTACCCGCTGAACCGGCCCGCCGCACGGCCGCGGGCCGCGGCGCCGCACCTCCGTGCACCCGGCGTACCACCGCAAGCAGAGCGCCGCCGCGCGCCCACCACCTGCACTTCTCGACTCCCGACAGGAGCCCTCAGCATGGCCATCGAGGTCCGCATCCCGACCATCCTCCGCACCTACACCGACGGCGCCAAGGCCGTCGAGGGCAGCGGGGACACCCTCGCCGAGCTCTTCACCGACCTCGACTCGCGGCACGCGGGCATCGCCGAGCGCATTGTGGACGACGGCAAGCTGCGCCGTTTCGTGAACGTGTACCTCAACGACGAGGACGTCCGCTTCCTCGACGGCATCTCCACGAAGCTCGCCGACGGCGACAGCGTCACGATCCTGCCGGCCGTCGCCGGCGGCATGGTCTAGGCCCGATCCCGGATGCCTCGCTACGACTCCCCGCTCGCCGCGGTCGGCAACACGCCGCTCGTACGCCTGCCGCGGCTCTCCCCTTCGGAAGACGTCCGCATCTGGGCCAAGCTGGAGGACCGCAACCCGACCGGCTCCATCAAGGACCGGCCCGCCCTCCACATGGTCGAACAGGCCGAGAAGGACGGCCGGTTGACGCCCGGCTGCACGATCCTGGAGCCGACCTCCGGCAACACCGGCATCTCGCTCGCCATGGCGGCCAAGCTCAAGGGCTACCGCATCGTGTGCGTCATGCCGGAGAACACCTCGCAGGAGCGGCGCGACCTGCTCGCCATGTGGGGCGCCGAGATCATCTCGTCCCCGGCGGCGGGCGGCTCCAACACCGCGGTCCGGGTGGCCAAGGAGCTGTCGGCCGAGCACCCGGACTGGGTGATGCTCTACCAGTACGGCAACCCCGACAACGCGGGTGCCCACTACGCCACGACCGGCCCGGAGATCCTCACCGACCTCCCGTCGATCACCCACTTCGTGGCGGGCCTCGGCACCACCGGCACCCTCATGGGCGTCGGCCGCTACCTGCGCGAGCAGAAGCCGGACATCAAGGTCGTCGCCGCCGAGCCGCGCTACGACGACCTCGTCTACGGCCTGCGCAACCTCGACGAGGGCTTCGTCCCCGAGCTGTACGACGCCTCCGTCCTGACCACCCGCTTCTCCGTCGGCTCGGCCGACGCCGTGACGCGCACCCGGGAACTCCTCCAGCAGGAGGGCATCTTCGCGGGCGTCTCCACGGGGGCCGCGCTGCACGCCGCGATCGGCGTGGGCAAGAAGGCGGTCAAGGCGGGGGAGCCCGCCGACATCGTCTTCGTCGTCGCCGACGGAGGCTGGAAGTACCTGTCGACGGGCGTCTACACCGCGACGACGACCGAGGCGGCCATCGAGACGCTGCAGGGCCAGCTCTGGGCGTAGGGCTCCGGCCGCCCCGGGGGACCGTTCCTCACCGGCTCCGCCGAGTCCGACCTCAAACGCCGGACGGGCTCGATACGCCGCTGCCCGGGCTGGAGAACCAGCCCGGGCAGCGGCATCCCGGGGCTCAGCCCGCCAGGTACTTCACCTGATCCCACAACACCGGATCCACCACCCCCGCCCTGCGCCGGAACTCCCACACCGGCACGTCCCGCAACTCGTCCGTCTCCAGGAAGCTCGCGCGGCCCTCCACGTCGCCCACCGCACCCGGCGGCAGCGGAATCACCCCGGCCCGCTCGTCGTGGTACTTGCTGGTGATCTTCGCGACCAGCGCCCGGTCCCCGTGCACCGACAGGACCAGACACGGCCGGTCCTTCCCGCCCGGACCGTCCTCGTACGGCACCCGCGCCCACCAGATCTCGGCGGGCCGAGGCGCCTGCGAGCGCCCCCGGGGGCCCCGCGGCGGCCGGGTCCCGCCCGGCGGCCGGGAACTCCGCTTACGGGGTCCGCGCCCCCAGCCGTCCACCAGTGTGACGACGAGCGCGAGCACCAGCACTGCGGCCAGCGCGAGCCACCACGACGTGTCCATGCACACGACGGTACCGGCGCGCATCCCGCACCGCCTGCCGCTTCCCCCCGGTCCCACAAGCCCCCCGAACCGGTGACAGTGCAGGTGAGTTCCCCCACAACGGCCCGCGACGGAGGAGCGACCAGGCCTTTTGCGCCTTACGCTCGACGGACCGCACACTCCCCAGCTCTCCTGCCAGCGCGGAGGTTCCAGCTTCATGAAGCTCACCGTCGTCGGCTGCTCGGGGTCGTTTCCCTCCGCGGACTCGGCCTGCTCGAGCTACCTCGTCGAGGCCGACGGCTTCCGGTTGCTGCTCGACATGGGCAACGGCGCCCTCGGCGAGCTGCAGCGCCACATCGGTCTGTACGACCTCGACGCGATCTTCCTCAGCCATCTGCACGCCGATCACTGCATCGACATGTGCGCGTACTTCGTGGCCCGCTACTACCGCCACGAGGGCGGCCGCTGCGCCCCCATCCCGGTCTACGGCCCCGAGGGCACCGAGCAGCGCCTCACCACCGCGTACGCCGACACGCCCTCCGCGTCCTCGATGAGCGAGGTCTTCGACTTCCACACGGTCAAGCCCGCCTCGTTCGACATCGGCCCGTTCTCGGTGCGCACCGAGAA
>NZ_LIPN01000267.1 GCF_001418325.1 Streptomyces atriruber
GTGCGGGGCTCCAGGCCGGGGGGCGGGGTGGCGGTCCCGGAGGCGTCGGCGGCGCTGTCCTGGCCCTCGCCGGAGCCCTTCGCGCCCTTCGTGTCCTTGTCGCTGCCCTTGCGGCTGCCCTTGTCGTCGTCGGCCCGGGCGTTCTTCCCGCCCTGCGGCTTGTCGCCGGCCTGGGAGGCACCGCCCGCGCCGTCACCCTTGTCCTTGTCCCCGCTCCAGCCCTTGTCCTTCTCCTGGTCCTCGCCCTCGTCCCCGCTCTCCGTGGGGGAGCCGGACGGCCGGGAGAGGCCCGCGTCCCGCAGCTTCGTCGCGTAGACCTCCGCGGCGCGGGCGTCGTCGCTGACCGTGCCGTCGTACGACACGACGCGCTCGAAGTCGATGAGCAGGTGGTGGGAGGCGCCGGTCGACTCGACCTTCCAGTTGCAGCCCACGCGGCGGTCCGTGTCGTACGTCACCGTGGGCGTGCCCTCGTACGCCTTCTCGCGCTGCTCGGGGTCCTCCATCTCCGGGATGCCGGGCAGCATCGCGTCGAGGGTGTCCTCGTCCACCTCGCCGCAGGGCTCCGGGAGCGTGCGGTACTTGCCGGGCTCCGCCGGGGCGTTCGAACTGCCGCTGCCGCCCGGCTTGGAGTCGTCGCTCTCGTCACCGAGGCCCGACCCGCCGGAGCAGCCGGTCAGCAGCGCCGCGAGGAGTGCGGCGACGCCCGGTACGCAGGCCCTGGCCCTCAGCTGCACCGTGATGGCTCCTCTCACCTGGCTCTGCCTGGATATTGGGTTGCCGCTGGTGGGCGGCCGGTGGACACAATGTGTATCGCACGCGCTGCCGTGGACGCCGGTCCGTCACCCCTTTCGTTGACCTTGGCGCCGGTATTTGCGCTTCAAGGCTTGTGGTTGATCACGGGGGAATGAGGACGATATGTCGTATGTAGAGGTTCCCGGTGCGAAGGTACCGATCCGGATGTGGGCGGACCCTGCCTCGGTCGAGGAAGCGGCGATGCGCCAGCTGCAGAACGTGGCGACACTGCCGTGGGTGGAGGGCCTGGCCGTCATGCCGGACGTCCACTTCGGCAAGGGCGCGACGGTCGGCTCGGTGATCGCCATGCGCGGCGCCGTCTGCCCGGCCGCGGTCGGCGTCGACATCGGCTGCGGCATGTCGGCGGTCAAGACGTCACTGACCGCGAACGACCTTCCGGGTGATCTTTCCCGGCTGCGGTCGCGGATCGAGCAGGTGATTCCGGTGGGGCGGGGCATGCATGACGACCCCGTCGAGCCGGGGCGCTTCCACGGGATGGCGACGGCGGGGTGGGACGACTTCTGGGGGCGGTTCGAGGGGATCGCGGAGGCGGTGAAGTTCCGCGAGGCGCGGGCGGTCAAGCAGATGGGAACGCTTGGCTCCGGAAACCACCATCTCGAAGTTTCGTTCGACTCTGAGGGTGCAGTGTGGCTCACCCTCCACTCCGGGTCGCGCAACATAGGCAAGGAACTCGCCGAGCATCACATCGGCGTCGCCCAGAAGCTCTCGCACAACCAGGGGCTGGTCGACCGTGATCTCGCGGTCTTCGTCTCGGACACCCCGCAGATGGCGGCGTACCGGAACGATCTCTACTGGGCCCAGGAGTACGCGAAGTACAACCGCTCGATCATGATGGCGCTCCTCAAGGACGTGGTCCGCAAGGAGTTCAAGGAGGCGAAGGTGACCTTCGAGCCGGAGATCAGCTGCCACCACAACTACGTGGCGGAGGAACAGTACGAAGGCATGGACCTGCTGGTGACACGTAAGGGCGCGATCCGGGCAGGCACAGGGGATCTCGGGATCATCCCCGGCTCGATGGGCACCGCCACGTACATCGTGAAGGGACTCGGCAACGAGAAGGCCTTCAACTCTGCCTCCCACGGCGCAGGCCGACGCATGAGCCGGGGCGCGGCCAAGCGCCGCTTCTCGACGAAGGACCTGGAGGAGCAGACGCGGGGCGTCGAGTGCCGCAAGGACTCGGGCGTCGTGGACGAGATCCCTGCGGCCTACAAGCCGATCGAGCAGGTGATGGACCATCAGCGCGACCTCGTGGAGGTCGTGGCGAAGCTCAAGCAGGTCGTCTGCGTCAAGGGGTGAAGCGGGCAGGGCCTGTGCTGTTACCGGCACGGACCCCGCTGGTCAGTGGCTCAGTGATCGTTCGAGGGCAGGGGGACACGGCCGCTGCGGAGGCGCCAAAGGCGCAGACTGCAGCTCTGGACCGTCCGTCCCAGCTCCGTGGCCGAGGTCTCGGCATTGCCGTGTTGCAGCAGAATCCGGTCTTCCCATTCTTTCCAGCGGCGACGGGGCGGGGCGTGCTTCATGTCGGCCGGGCGGACCCATGACGCCAGCGTCGAGGCAGCGGCCCGCTTGCGCTCCAGGGCGAGGCACCCCGGGTAGTAGAGGTCTCTCACCAGCTCCATGGCTGGTTCCTTGGTGTAGACGATGTTGTAGATGTTGTCGCGTGCGTTCCGCTTGATCAGGCGCTCGGCGCCGGTGAGCATGCGCGTATATCTGCAGAGGTAGACCCCGACCGCTGTGCTTGCCGTGGTCAGCGAGACGAACGGCAGCCCTTGGCCGGTGTAGCCGACGGCGCCGTCAGCGTCGATGACGCCCCGGAGGTAGTCCCGTCGTGAGAACTCGACGCGCGGGGGCGTGATCCTTTCCGATTTGCGGCCGTAGGGCAGGCCGAGTTCGTTGAGCTTGGTCCTGGCCTCCAGGGAGCACAAGGTCCAGGTGGCCGACGTGTGTGTCTCTGCGAAGTTCGTCGTACGGGTCCGCTCGCTGACGGTGCTGTTGTACGGGGTCAGCCGCTGGAACTCGCGCAGGATCTCGATGTCCCGCACGCTGATCTCGACGGACAGACGCCCCTTCTGTCCGGGGCCTGGCGCGAGATGCCCATCGGCCTGCAAGAAGCCGAACATGTAGGCGTACTCGGGAACGCTGAGGTCCATGAACGGCGGAGCGCTAGGCTCGTGTTCAGCCATGAGGAAGCTCTAGGCCTTCCTGTGTGGTCAGGCCCTCGGCTCGGGGTCGCATCCCGGCTGGGGGCCGTCTCATGTGATGTTGTCGGCCCGAGCCTAGGCAGACCGAACATCAACTGGCATGGCGATAGGACGCGTTCACTGGTGTGGGTGACTCGCGATCTGCGCACGCGCGGAGCGGAACGCCTACTTCGCGTGTTTCACCGCGTAGATCATGACGAACGCGACGATGTGGATGCCGAAGAGGAAGTACGCCAGGTACCACCACACCAGGCGTTCGTTCTTCGCCTCCTCGGCGAGGGCGCGCGCCTCGTGTTCGTGGGTGAGGCGTTCCAGGGGGTCGGGGGAGTCGGCGGAGTACGCGGGGCGGCCGGGGTCGTCGCCGGGGAGGCGCATCGTCACGACTCCCTGTGGACCTTGCTGTTGGACGCCTGGGCGCGCGGGCGGACCACCAGCAGGTCGATGTTGACGTGCGGCGGCCGGGTGACCGCCCAGGTGATCGTGTCCGCCACGTCGTCCGCGGTGAGCGGCTCGGCGACGCCCGCGTAGACCTTCGCGGCCTTGTCGGCGTCGCCGCCGAAGCGGGTCAGGGCGAACTCGTCCGTCTTGACCATGCCGGGGGCGACCTCGATGACGCGGACCGGGGTGCCGACGATCTCCAGGCGGAGGGTCTCGGCGAGGACGTGCTCGGCGTGCTTGGCGGCCACGTAACCGCCGCCTCCCTCGTACGTGCCGTGCCCGGCGGTCGAGGAGAGGACGACCACCGTGCCGTCGCCGCTCGCGGTGAGCGCGGGCAGCAGGGCCTGGGTGACGTTCAGCGTGCCGATGACGTTCGTCTCGTACATCTGGCGCCAGTCGGCCGGGTCCCCGGTGGCGACGGGGTCCGCGCCCAGCGCGCCGCCCGCGTTGTTCACCAGGACGGCGATCTTGCGGAAGGCGGTGGCGAACTCGTCCACGGCCGTGCGGTCGGTGACGTCCAGCGCGTACGCGACCGCGTCGTGCCCGGCGTCGTTGAGCTCGGCGGCGAGGGCCTCGATGCGGTCCTTGCGGCGCGCGGTGAGGACGACGCGGTAGCCCGCGGCGGCGAGACCGCGGGCGGTGGCGGCGCCGATACCGCTGCTCGCGCCGGTGATGATCGCGATGCGGGTGGCGGCTGCGGCGGCGGTCATGGGGCGCTCCTCGGGCAGGGCTCGGTGGGTCGGCGGGTCCGTCGGTCGGTCCGCTCGTCAGGATATGCGGGGCGTTCAGCGGGCCCGCGGCGCGTACATGATCACGGCCATTCCCGCGAGGCAGATCAGCGCTCCGGCGACGTCCCACCGGTCGGGCCGGTAGCCGTCCGCGACCGTGCCCCAGACGATCGATCCCGCGACGAAGATCCCGCCGTACGCGGCGAGGATGCGGCCGAACTCGGCGTCGGGCTGGAGCGTCGCCACGAAACCGTAGATGCCGAGCGCGATCACGCCCGCGCCGATCCACGCCCAGCCCTTGTGCTCGCGCACGCCCTGCCAGACGAGCCAGGCGCCGCCGATCTCGAAGAGGGCGGCGAGGACGAAGAGCGCGGCGGAGCGGGCGATGAGCATGGTCAACAGGGTGGCATGCGGTGTTCTTGCGGGGGCGCAGTGGCATGTATCGGGGCAATAGGTGTGGTTCCGGTCGTGCGGTGTGGTGGTGGAGGTTGTGGTGCGCGGTTCTCGGCTGAGTGTGGTGGTGGCCGCTGGGGTGACTGCGGTGGTCCTCGTGGTGGGGAGCGAGGGGGCTGCGGTGGCCGGTGCGGGAGGCGCCGCCGGCGGAGGCGGCGGGCGTGAGGTCGACCTCGCCTTTCACGGGGACGTGACCTTGCGCGCGGGCGTCGTGCGGGTGCGGTTCGTGCCGCGGAACCACGGGCCCTCGGACCTCGCCGACGCCACCGTGCGGCTGCGCTGGTCGCTGCCGCTCGCGGAGGTGCGGCGGCTGCCCGTGGGGTGTCTGCGGTCGGGCGGGGGCGGGGTGCTGTGC
>NZ_LIPN01000268.1 GCF_001418325.1 Streptomyces atriruber
GGCCCCGGTCCCCCGCAGCCCGCCCCGCTCCGGGCTCACCCCCCGGCGCAGCCGGGCGCTGACGTCGTGGACCGTGCCGAGGGACACGTCGGTCTCCCGGGCGACCTCCCGGAGCGTGGCGTCGGGATGGGCGGTGAGGTAGGCGGCGGCGCGACGGCGGCCCTCGCCGGCGCTCACCGAGCGCATTTTCCCGTCCAGGCCCAGGCGTTGGCCGCCCGGCGGGGTGGCGCACGCGGAGCGGTCGCGCAGGGAGGCGATGGTCTTCGCGCTGAGTCCCGTGACGCTGGCGATGGCGCGGTCGGACCATTCGGGATGGGCCATGAGCACGCGTTCGGCCCCGCACATGCGGTCGGCCCTCGACAGCGGAAGTCCGTGCGAGCTGTTGGCCTTCATGGCGATGACGAGCGCTTCGGCGTCCGTGCAGTCGATCAGGCGGGCTTTTATGCTGTGGTCGCCGCAGAGTTTCGCGGCCTCCAGCCTGTGCAGCCCGTCGATAATCCGCCAGCCGTCTTTCTGGACGAGCACGGGCGGCAATTGGGAACGGCCCGACGCGTCGATGAGCAGTTGCAGGTACGCGGCGTTGATTCCGCCCTGGCGCAGATGCATTCCGGGCGACAGAGCATGGACCGGGAGTTCCTGGACCGGTGTCTTCCCTATGTGCTCGGGACCGATTCCGGGAACGATTCCCTGGCCGGTTCCGGGAACGATTCCCGGGATGATTCCGGGGCCGCCCGCATCACCGGCCGCTGATTCTTCGCACATGGATCCGGCGGAGCTCAAACCGTCTGCGATCACCGTAGCCCGCCCGTCATTGAAAGCCATCCGGTGTGCCCTTTCTCCTGCATTCCGGATGAGCGTCGCAGCGGGGTCTCTAGCCGCAGTCGAGGGTGAGTTGACGGTCATCGGACCGCGGCCGGACGGGCGGATCAGTGCTTCATCAGCAGGCCGCGGCTGCGCAATACCCAGCGCTCCAGGGGGCTGAAGACGAGCAGGTCGATGGCGATGCCGACCAGGAGGATGAGCAGGATGGCCTCGAAGACCATGGCCATGTCGCTGGCGTTGCGGCCGTTCTCCAGGAGCTGGCCCAGGCCCAGGCCCAGGTCGGGGAAGGACGCGATGATCTCGGCGGCCATCAGCGAGCGCCAGGAGAACGCCCAGCCCTGTTTGAGTCCGGCGACGTAGCCGGGCAGGGCGGCCGGCAGCACGATGTGCCAGGTGCCCTTGAGCCCGGTGGCGCCCATGGTGCGCCCGGCCCGCAGGAACAGCGGCGGCACCTGGTCGACGCCGGAGACCAGGCCGTTGGCGATGGAGGGCACCGCGCCGAGCAGGATCACCGCGTACATCATCGAGTTGTTCAGGCCCAGCCAGATCACCGCGGGCGGCACCCAGGCGACCGAGGGCAGGGACTGCAGGCCGGACAGGATCGGGCCGAGCGCCGCGCGCAGGAACTTCAGCCGGGCCACGAGCAGGCCCAGCGGGGTGCCGATGAGCAGGGCCAGGCAGAAGCCGAGCAGGCCGCGCGAGGCGGACGTCCAGATGTAGCCGAGGAGTTCGCCCTCCAGCCACGCCTGGTGCGCCACGTCCCACACCGCGCCCGGGGAGGGCAGCTTGCTGGGGTCGTCGACGACCCCGAAGGAGATCAGTGCCTGCCACACCGCCAGGACGAGCGTGATGGCGGTGAGGGGCGGCAGGACCTTCTCCCGCAGGGTCGTCGTGAACGGCGTGCGGACCTGCTGGGGGGTCTCCAGGGCGTCGAGGCCGGCGAGGTCGTTGCCGTCCTTGACGGTGCTCGTCTCAGAACTGGCCATGTCGGCGGATCTCCCCCCGCAGTTGTTCGGTGATCTCGATGGACAGCTCCGCGACGGCGGTGTCCTCGATGCGGCGCGGCTGCGGGATGTCCACGGCCCACTCGCGGGCGATGCGCCCGGGGCGGGAGGACAGCAGGATCACGCGCTGGGCCAGGCGCGCGGCCTCGCGCACGTTGTGGGTGACGAACAGCACCGACAGCCGTGTCTCGCGCCAGATGCGGGTCAGTTCGTCGTGCAGCACGTCCCGGGTGATGGCGTCCAGGGCGGCGAAGGGCTCGTCCATCAGCAGCAGACGGCTCTCCTGGGCCAGTGCGCGGGCCAGCGCGACCCGCTGGCGCATCCCGCCGGACAGCTCGTGCACCCGCTTGCCGTGGGCGCCCTTGAGGCGGACGAGTTCCAGGAGCTCCTCGGCGCGTTCGCGGCGGCCCTGGGGGGCGATGCCGCGCAGCCGCAGGGCCAGTTCGATGTTCTTGCCGGCGGTCAGCCAGGGGAACAGGGCGTGTTCCTGGAACATCAGCGCGGGCCGGCCGTCGGTGGTGATGGTGCCGCCGGTGGGCCGGTCGAGGCCGGCGACGAGGTTGAGCAGGGTGGACTTGCCGCAGCCCGAGGCCCCCAGGAGGGTGACGAACTCGCCGGGTGCGACATCGAGGCTGATGTCGTCCAGCACGAGCTGCGGCCCGGCGGGGCCGGGGAACGACTTGGAGACGTGCTCGATGCGCACGGCGTGGCGGGCCGTCGCGGTGCCGTCGCCCGCCTGGGCGAAGGTCGTGGTCATGGTCGTCACCTCCTGGGAGCTCACCTCCGAGCTCATCGAAACGGGCTATGTGACGCCGAGGCCGGCGTCGTCGACCGGGCTGCGGCCGGCGGCCTTGAGGATCTGGTTGAGCAGGGTGAGGTCGTAGATGCCGGTCAGGTCCGGCTCGTCGAGCAGGCCGGCCTTGACGGCGTGGGCCGCTTCGGCGCGCAGGGTGGCGGCCAGCGGGTCGTCGGTGAAGTCGATCGACTGCCACGCCGGGTCCAGCACCCGGTCGGGCAGGGCCTTGCCCGCGTCGGCCGCCAGCTGCTCGTTGGCGGCCGCCTTGGCCCGGGCGGGGTGGGCGTGGATCCACCGGTTGGTGTCCACCGACGCCTTGAGCACCGCCCGGACGACCCGGGGGTGCGCGGTGAGGAACTTCTGCGACACGATGATGTTCGTGATGACGAAGGTGCCGTCGGGCCACAGCGTCTTCTCGTCCAGCAGGACCTTGCCGCCCTCGGCGACGAGCTTGGAGGCGGTCGGCTCGGGCACCCACGCGCCGTCGATGGAGCCGGACTTGTAGGCGTCCGGGGTGACCTTGTTGTCGGTGCGGACCACCGACACGTCGCCCTTGCCGCTCTGCGCGTCGACC
>NZ_LIPN01000269.1 GCF_001418325.1 Streptomyces atriruber
CGCCGGGCGCTCGGCGCCGGGCGCCGGACGGTTGGTGCCGGGCGCCAGACGGTCGGCGCCGGGGGCCGGACGGTTGGTGCCGGGGGGCTGGTCGTTCTGGCGGGGGGAGGAGCCCTTCGTGGCGGATGCCGGGTGGTTGGTGTTGCCGTGGGTGTGGCCCTGGCTGCGGGGGGACGTGCCGTGGTCCGGGGCGGAGGATGCCGGGCCGTTCGTGCTCGGCGGGTGCGTGCCGACGGGGTTCCGGAGGCCACTGATCATCGTGCCGACGAACAGCAGATAGCCGAGGCAGCCGCAGCCGACGACCAGCGCCATGCCTTGCAGCGTGCGCCTGCGCCATCCCGACTCGTCGATGAAGACGGGGAGTTGCGGGTCGACGGCCTCGGGGCGCCCCGTCACCGGCGCCGCGCGCGCCGACACCATCTGGTGGCGCGCCGGGTCCGGCGGGCAGGGCGGGGCGAACGACCATCGCCCGTCGTGCGGTGTGCTGGCTATGTGGGGGGTGCCTTGCACTGGTGCTCCTGATCTGCGGCCGCGCAGGCGCGGCTCTTTGTGTGGGGGGTACGGGCCCGGGGACCCGCCGTACCGCTGGTGTGACTCGTGGTTCACGTGAGACGTCGGAAGCCGCATTCCGGTGCCGCGCCCCGTCCCGGGTGGGGCCGGGTGGGGCCAGGGAGGCCGGTGTGCGGTCGTCGGCCGTCACGCAGCCCCCGACCCTACTCGGGCACCCGCGGGCCACGGCAACAGGCGGCCGAAGATGGACAGTCGGGCGAATCCGTGCAGATCAGGGCAGACGGATCGCTCAAGTCAGGCGGAATCGGAGACGGCAGATCGCCGCGTCTGTGTTCTTTCGCACGGCGCGGGCGACGACAGCGCCGCGCCGGTTCTGCAGGGTCCGCTGCCAGAGGCGCGCGGGCTCCGTCTCGGGGATGAGGACCGTGACCCGGATGTCGGGGTGGGTTGTGCTGACATTCCGTATGTACGCCGCCACGGGACCGCCGACCGTGCGGTGCGCGGAGGGGAGTTCGACCAGGTCGACGCCCGGGTTCCACAGCTCCCAGTCGCGGCGCAGCGCGGCCGCCGCCTCCCGGTCCGCCGGTTCGTCGTACGTCACGGTCACCGCACGTACCTCGTCGCCGAGCGAGACCGCCGTGTTCAGCGCCTCACAGGTGAGCTTCGACAGACCGCCGACCGGGACGACCACCAACGAGCGGGCGCGGCACGGGGCTTCGGGCACACGGCCGATGCCGAGCCGCTCGCCGATCCTCGCGTACGCGCGGTGCACGGTCTCGAAGGAGAGCACGAGCAGCGGCAGCGCGACCACGATCAGCCAGGCCCCGTCGTGGAACTTGGTGGCGGTCACGACGACCGCGCTGACGCCCGTGAGCAGCGCGCCGAAGCCGTTGAGGAGCGCCTTGCCGCGCCAGTTCGTGCCGCGCTCGCGCCGCCAGTGCAGCACCATGCCGGTCTGCGCGACGGTGAAGCCGACGAAGACGCCGATCGCGAACAGCGGCACGAGCGTGTTGGTGTCGCCGCCGGAGAACACGAGCAGCGCGGCGGAGATGGCGGTGAGCGCGAGCACACCGTGCCGGTGCACCTGGCGGTCGGCCTTCAAGGCGAAGACGTGCGGCAGGAAGTTGTCGCGGGCGAGCAGCTCCAGCAGGACGGGCAGCCCGCCGAACGAGGTGTTGGCGGAGAGCGCGAGCAGCACCATGGTCGCGAACTGGATGACGTAGAAGGCCCAGTTGTGCCCGAGGGAGGCGTCCGCGAGCTGGGCGAGGACGGTGACCCCCTCGGCCGGTCGCAGGCCGAAACGGGAGATGAGCACCGCGAGACCGATCAGCATCACGCCGAGCAGTCCGCCGAGGACGACCTCCGCGTGCTGGGCGCGTTTGGCCCGCGGCTCACGGAACGAGGGCACGGCGTTCGCGATGGCCTCGACGCCGGTCAGCGCCGAGCAGCCGGACGCGAAGGCCTTGAGGAGGAGCAGGGCGCCCACCGTGGTGGCGTTGTCCGCGAGGACGGAGGCGTGTCCTTCGGCGGCCGCGGTCGAGACGGGGGCGTCCCGGAACAGGCCGACGGCGATCAGGGTGAGGATCGCGACGACGAAGACGGCGGTGGGAGCGATGAAGATCTTCGCGGACTCGACGATGCCGCGCAGGTTCACGGCGGTGATCAGGGCGAGCACCACGAGGCAGATCAGCAGCCGGTCGCCGTACAGCTCGGGGAAGGCGGAGGTCAGCGCGGCGACACCGGCGGTGACGGCCACGGCGACGTTCAGCACGTAGTCCAGGACGAGGGAGGCCGCGGCGACCAGGCTCGTGCGGCGCCCCAGGTGTCGCTTGGCCACGGCGTAGGAGCCGCCGCCGTCCGGGAACGCGGCGATCACCTGGCGGTACGAGGCGACGAGGACGGCGAGCAGCCCCGCGATGGCGAGGGTCACGGGAAGGGTGAACCCGAGGCCGTGGCCGCCTGCCGCGGCGAGCACGAGGACGATCGCCTCCGGCCCGTACGCCACGGACGCCATCGCGTCGAGGGAGAGCGCGGCGAGCCCGGTCAGGGCGGTGAGCCGGTGCTTCTCACCGGGGTCCGGCGCCGCCTCCGCGGTGACCGCGGTACCGGATCCTGCTGTCAGGACGGACATCTGCGCGCACTCCTTCACGGACCCCGGGGACCCCACGAACCCCGACGGCCCCTCATGGGCACGTCGTGGGCAGGTGCTCTCAGGTTCCGTCCGCCGAGAACCCCGGGAGCCCGTCCCTTACGGGTCCTTCATGCCGCGGGGTGCATTCCATACGGGGTTCTGACGGGGCACCCGGGGCCGGTCCGTCAGGAGCGCCGGACGTACTGGAAGTAGCAGTGGGTGGTCGTGCCCAGCACCGGGTCGGTGTGGACGCGCACGAGGTCGGCGAGCGCGTGCACCAGGAGGAGACCGCGTCCCCCGCGCTGGTCCCCGACCGGGGGACAGCGGCCCGCGAGCGGATCGGTGAGGACACCCGCGTCCCGGACCTCGACGACGACGTGGCCGTCCTCGGTCCAGATCCGCAGCGCGCCCCGGCCCCCTCCGTGCACCACGCTGTTGGTCGTCAACTCGGCCACGACCAGGGCGAAGTCCTCCAGGCGGGATCCGGGCACGCCGAGCTCGGCCGCGCGGAGGACGGCGAGATGCCGCACCTCGGACAGCGACTGCTTCGCGTACGACGCCTGCGGCACGGCGTCGGGGGCCGTCAAGGGCTGGTTGTAGCGGAAGACCGCCGCTGCGGGGGCGTAGAACGCGCTCGTGCCCTGTTCACCGGACCGGATGATCGTGGGGTGGGTGGTGTGGGCGTCGGCCAGGGCGATGGCCGACAGGCGCGCCTCGTCGTAGGGGCAGAGGACCGTCGCCTCGCGCCCCTGGAACGCCAGGTTGATCAGCGCTTCGTGCTGCACACAGGCGGGGTACTCCGTCGAGGTGCGGCCTGCCCAGATGGGTTCGCCGATGATGCGCACCCGCCCGCCGGGGTGGGCGTCGGCGAAGGCCCGCAGCACGCGCGGGATGATCCGGCCCGGGTTGCGCCCCGCCTGCGTCATGTCGAGCAGCCGCACCTGAGCGGCCCGCTCCCCCAACGCGTCCCGGATGAGCGCGAGATTGCCCCCGGGGACCGCCACCGCCACTGCCTCCCCCGCGTCGAGCCCCTCGCGGACGAACGGCACGGTGCCCGCCAGGTACTCCTCCCGGCCCCGGTAGAACAGCGCCGGGTGGACGAAGGACTCGGTCCGGGGCGTGGCACTCATGGGACGGGACACCTCGATTGCTGGCGGATCGGGCCGGAACGGCGCTGGCAGGCGGGCCGGTGGCCCATTGTCTCCCACTTGGCTTGAAAGAGCGGCGAGTTGAAGTAGAACGGGCTTCCGACTTCGGCGGGAGGCAGAGCCGATGCAACATTGAGAAAATTAAGCTCTGACTGTTGCAGCCTTAAAAAACTCAAGCTACAAATGAAGGGCAGACGCGACGACGAGGGCGAGGGAGCCGAGGGTGGAGTGGCAGGAGCTGACGGACCTGACGCAGGGACGGCCGTTCGTGGTCGAGCGGGCCCGGCTCGTCGACAGCGGCATCGCGATCGAGGGGCAGTTCGAGCCTCCGCAACTGGCCCGGCTCAGCGTCGAGGACCAGGTGTTCATCGCCGCGTTCGTGCGGTCGCACGGCTCGATCAAGGAGATGGAGCGGACCTTCGGGGTGAGCTACCCGACGATCAAGTCCCGGCTGAACCGGATCTCCGAGCAGCTCGACTTCGTCGAGACCGACCCGGCACCCACCGGCGGCGCCGGCGCCGCCGACGTCGTCGACCGGCTGCGACGCGGGGACATCAGTGCCCAGGAGGCACTCGCCGAGTTGGAGGGCTCCCCGTGATCCCCCAACTGGTGACGGTCCGCTACCGCCGCTCCGACGGTCACCGGCGGCGGCTGTTCGTCCCGGTCCTGCCGGTCGCGCTGGTGCTGTCGCCGCTGCTGCCGCTCGCCGTGCTGGGCGCGGTGGTCGCGTGCTTCGTCAACGGGATGCCTCCCTTGGGCGCGTTGCGCGGCGCGGGGCGGCTGCTGTGGGCGCTGCCCGGCACCCGGTTCGAGATCGAGGACGGCCCCATGGCCTTCCTGGTGAGCATCAGATGAGGCAGAACAGATGAGCCGGAGGGGAAGAACGACGATGAACGAGCAACGCCGCCAGGTCCTGGAGATGCTGGCCGAGGGCAAGATCACCGCGGACGAGGCCGAGCGGCTGATCGGCGCCCTGGAACGCGACCGGTCCGAGCCCTCGCCCGGAGCCGCGCCCCGGCCGAAGTCGCGCCGCCCCAAGTACCTGCGCGTGCTGGTGGACGCCCCGGACGACTCCGGCGGCGACGGACGCAGCCGGGTCAACATCCGGGTCCCGCTCCAACTGCTGCGCGCCGGGGTCCGGCTCACCAGCCTCCTCCCTCCGGCCGCACTCACGAAGGTCAACTCGGAGCTGGCCAGGTCGGGCGTGCCGATCGACCTCGCCGAGCTCAAGCCGCAGCACCTGGAGGACCTCGTCGACCAGCTCGACGACGTCACCGTCGACGTCAGGGACTCCGACTCCACGGTGCAGGTCTTCTGCGAGTGAGCGCGAAGCACGGTGGTACGGAGCAGCCCCCGTGATGGGATAAGATCAATATCGCCTCCTCAAGCCGGACTTCCGGTCGGGGGACAGGCGTTGGTCGTCCAAGGAAAGACGCCCCGCTTCCTGCGGGGAAATGCAGGTGCAAGGCCTGCCCAGCGCTCCAGACAAGCCCTGGACTCCGTACGTGGGAGTCCGGGGCTTCTGTCGTACCGCGCCCCTCCCCCGGGCCCGCCAGGACCCCGCCACGGCCTGCCGCACTTCCTCCCGCGCACGGCGAAGCACGAAACAGCGCAGGCAGGGAAGCAGAGTGAGGGAACACAAAGCGGCATCCGCGCCGCCGACGTGCACGAGAACAGGCAAGAAAGAGCAGCCCTATGGACCGTTCACCGTCCGCCGTCCACGGCACGCCGGCCCTGGCGCCGCACGGCCGCGAATCGGGCTCCGACGCCCCGTCGTCGTGGGCCCTGCGGCGCACCGCCCTGCGCCGCACCCCCGTGTCGATGTGGGACGACGACGTGTCGGACTGGGCGGCCGCCCTGACGTACTACGCGATCCTCGCCCTGCTGCCCGCGATGCTCGTCACCGTCAGCCTCATCAGCCTGGTCAGCCCCTCCACGACCCAGGCACTCATCACCGAGGTCACGGACTGGGCCCCCGCCGAATCGGGCCGCGCCCTGCACCAGGCGCTCAGCGACATGGCGGACGCGCGCTCCGCCGCGCTCACCGTGGTGATCGCGGGCGCCGTCAGCGCGCTGTGGTCCGCGTCCAGTTACGCGGCCGTGTTCCGTCGGGCGCTGCACGCGATGCACGGGGTCGAGGACCGCCGCCCCGTCTGGCGGAAGGGGCACCGCGTCGTGATGACCGCGGTCATGCTGCTCGCCCTGCTCGTCGCCAGCGCGCTGCTGCTCGTGCTCAGCGGTTCGGTCGCCGCGAGCGTGGGGCACGGCATCGGCGTCGGTGACGCCGGTCAGACCGCCTGGGCCGTCCTGAAGTGGCCCGCGCTGGTGTGTCTGGTGGCGCTGCTCGTGCTCGTCCTCTTCCGCAATGCCCCGCCCGAGGCCCGCGGCTGGCGTCACATCCTGCCCGGCGGGCTGGTGTCCGCGCTGCTCTGGCTGCTCTCCTCCGGCCTGTTCACGCTGTACGCCACCGTGTTCGGCACCTACGGCAAGCTGTACGGCTCCCTCGCGGGCATCGTCGTCTTCCTGGTGTGGCTGTGGGTGTCCAACCTGGCGCTGCTCGCCGGGGCGCAGTTCACGGTCGAGGTGGAGCGGGCCCGCGGCCACACGGAGTAGTCCGGGGAATCCGATCAGGCATCAGGTGGCCCGCTCCGGGTACCGGATCAGCGGTTGATGCCACGAGAGGGACTTCAGCATGGACACATCCTTGGAAGCGCTGCTCGACCGGGTCCAGGAGCGTGGAAGCTTCACCAGTCGTCAGCAGGCGGCAGGGGCCGTCGAGAACGTGCTGCTCGTCCTGGGCGCGCACCTGGTGGGCGACGACCGCACCGACCTGGCCCGGCTGCTGCCCGACCGGTGCGGGGCCCTCGTGGTGGAGGCGGAACCCGCCGGTGAGCCGTTGTCCGCCGAGGAGTTCGTCGACACGGTGGCCGCACGAACGGGTGATGACACGGCCGGGGCGCGCCGCGTCGTCACCTCCGTGCTCGGCACGCTCGCGGACGTGGCGGACGACGCGCTGCTGCGCCGCATCCTGACCCAGCTCCCGCCGGGGCACGCGGGGTTGTTCGGCCGCGTCGAACCGGCTTGAGGAACATGCCCGGGCCGAACGCCCGGCACATACGTGGACCCGGTCCTTCCCCGGAGGCGCTGATGGCACGACCAGGACGTTCCGAAGAGAGCCGACGCGCGGCCACCCTGTCGCGGCCGGCCCGGGTCGCGATCATATTGACGGCCTTCGCCTGCATGGTCGGCTTCGCCGTGGTGCTCGCCCGGCTGACGCTGGAGCCGTCCGCGAGCTCGGAGGCGCTGACCCACAGCAACTTCACGCCGGGCGACTCCATCGACGCGTACCTCGGCCAGCCCGCGTTCCGCGACACCGTCAAACAGCTCGGCGGGAACATCCTGCTGGGCGTGCCGTTCGGAGTGCTGCTGCCCGTGGTGCTCCCCCGCACGCGCGGACTCGTGCGCGTGGGGATCGCCACGGCGGTGACGATGGTGCTCGTCGAGCTGGCGCAGGGCGCGTTCGTGACGGGGCGCACCTTCGACATCGACGACGTCATCCTCAACACGGCGGGCGCGCTGCTCGGCTACCTCGTCCTGGGGCGGCGCCTGGGCCGGGCCATTCATCCTCGGCGGCGGCATTGGTGGCACCGGTTCACGCGCCGGAACGCGGTCGACGCCTGACGGCCGCGTACCGCACTCCGCCGCCTACTCCGCGAGACGGCCCATGCCCAGGCAGTGCAGGGTGGCGGCGGACCGGGGGCAGGCTCCTCGCACGGCGAGGGAGCCGCCGACCTCCCTGAGCGCCCGCAGCGTGCCGAAGAAGACCCCGGCGCCCTCCCGGGCCAGGTAGGTGACCTCGGACAGGTCCACGATCAGATGGCGGCAGCCGTCCTGGACCAGGCCGCGCAGCTGCGCCGCGAGCGAGTCGGCCTGGCGGGAGGTGATCTCGCCGCGCAGGCTCACGCGGACCAGGCACCCGGTGACGAGCACCCTCGCGATGCCAGCGCGCCGCAGCCTGCGCGCGGTGCGGGGGCTCGGCAGCCACGGCGTCCTGTGCGGGTGCGCCGCAGCAGTACCGCTCTCGGGAGCGGAAGCGTGATCAGGAACGGGGGCGTGATCGGAAGCTTGCACGTGAACAGACCTTCCGGCGGTATGCCGCCTGTCGGCCGAGGCGGGCCGAAGGTATTTCTTTCATACGTCTATACCACGCTGAGCAGGTGGACCGCCATGGGGACTTTTACGGCCCCACCTGGCGCTATGGCCCCTCACCTGCGAAGACGCGGCCCACCGCGGCCCATCGATTGAAGCCGTTCACGACATTGGTCTACTCCACTACCCGCCGACGGTGAGTTCGCCGCTCAGTCTCTCGTGGATCTCGGCGCTCGGCCGGTTGAGGCCGATGATCTCGACGGTCTTGCCGCGCTGCTCGTACTTGGTGGTGATGGCGTCGAGCGCGGCGACCGTGGAGGCGTCCCAGATGTGCGCGGCCGAGAGGTCGATGACGACCCGGTCCGGGTCCCCTGCGTAGTCGAACTGCGTGACCAGGTCGTTCGACGAGGCGAAGAACAGCTCGCCGGTCACGGAGTGGACCACGCTGGCGCCGTCGGGGGCGGCGACGGAGGTGACGCCGGTGAAGTGGGCGACGCGCCGGGCGAAGATGACCATGGCGGTGATCGTGCCGACGACGACGCCGACGGCGAGGTTGTGGGTGGCGACCACGCAGACCACGGTGATGACCATGACGGCGATCTCGCCCGCGGGCATCCGCCGGAGCGTCTTCGGGGCGATGGAGTGCCAGTCGAAGGTCGCGAAGCACACCATCACCATCACGGCGACCAGTGCCGCCATCGGGATGTCCGAGACCACGGGCCCGAAGACGACGCACAGCACCAGCAGGAACGTGCCCGCCAGGAACGTGGAGAGACGGGTGCGGGCGCCGGACACCCGTACGTTGATCATGGTCTGGCCGATCATGGCGCAGCCGCCCATGCCGCCGAAGAACCCCGTGACGATGTTGGCGATGCCCTGGCCGACGGACTCGCGGGTCTTGGAGGAGTGGGTGTCGGTGATCTCGTCGACGAGCTTGGCGGTCATCAGGGACTCCATCAGACCGACCAGCGCCATGGCGAGCGCATAGGGGGCGACGGCGGTCAGGGTGTCCGGCGTGAACGGCACGTCGGGCAGGCCCGGCACCGGCAGGGACGAGGGCAGCTCGCCCTTGTCGCCGACGGTCGGCACGGCGATGCCCGCGGCGACCGTGAGGGCGGTCAGGACGACGATGGAGACCAGCGGCGCCGGAACCGCCTTGGTGACCTTCGGGAAGAACACCATGAGCGCGAGACCGCCGACGAGCAGCGGGTAGACCGGCCACGGCACGTCGTGCATCTCCGGCACCTGTGCCATGAAGACCAGGATGGCGAGGGCGTTGACGAAGCCGACCATCACGCTGCGCGGCACGAACCGCATGAGTCTGGCGACGCCGAGCGCGCCGAGGACGATCTGGAAGACACCGGCCAGGATGACGGCGGCCACCAGGTAGCCGAAGCCGTGCTCGCGGTTGAGCGGGGCGATCACCAGGGCCACGGCGCCGGTCGCCGCGGAGATCATCGCCCGGCGGCCGCCGACCACGGAGATGGTGACGGCCATCGTGAACGACGCGAACAGGCCGATGGCGGGGTCGACCCCGGCGATGATCGAGAACGAGATCGCCTCGGGGATCAGGGCCAGGCCGACGACGAGACCCGCCAGGATCTCGGTGCGCCAGACCTTCGGGTCGGACAGCCAGTCGGGGCGCAGACCGCGCAGCCGGGAGGCGAGGGACGGTGCGGGCCGCGTGGCGGACGCAGCGGGCGCGGGCGGGGGCGTGGGCAAGAAGGGCTACCTGTCGTGCTCGGGCGTCGGTCTCCGCCCGGGGGCGTCATCGGCCCCGACACGGCTGGGAGTCGCGGGAGGAACACATCCCGCGTGGGGGACGGGGACAGCACTGGGCGGGCCCCGGAGGTCTCCCACTCTATCGCGGGGCCATCACCGCCCCCGTCCGCCACCGCCCGCTCAACGGCGGCTGCGCACCAGCAGATACAGGAAGTACGGCGTGCCGATCACCGCGGTCATGAGCCCCGCGCCGAGCTGCGCCGGTGCGATCACCGTCCGGCCCACCAGGTCGGCGGCGCACACGAGGACGGCGCCGAGGAGTACGGCGACCGGCACGACGCGCACGTGCCGGCGGCCGACGAGCGCCCGTGCCGCGTGCGGTGCGACGAGCCCGACGAAGCCGATCGTGCCCGCGGCTGCCACCGCGGTGGCGCTCAGCAGAACGCTGAGGACGAGGAAACCGAGGCGGCCGCGGCTCAGGTTCAGGCCGAGCAGCCGGGGCGTGTCCTCGTCGAGCGACACCAGGTCGAGTTCGGTGCGCCGGACGACCGCGACGGTCAGGCCCACGGCCAGCACGATCGCGAGGGGCGCCACGTCGGGCAGGGTCCGCCCGTAGGTGGAGCCCGCCAGCCAGGTGAGCGCCTTCGTCGCGTTGAACGGGTCGGTGAGGATGATGACCATGCTGATGACGGCCGTCGCCCCGGTGCCGACACCGAATCCGACGAGGACGAGCCGATTCTGCCGGAACCCGCCCCGTGCCGCGAGGCCGAAGACGAGGAGCGCGCTGACCGCGGCGCCCACGAACGCGCCGCCCGCGACGGTCCACGACCCGGCCGCGGGCACCGTCGTCACGAGCAGGACGGCACCCAGCGCGGCGCCGTTCGTCACGCCGAGGACGCCCGGCTCGGCGAGCGGGTTGCGCGTCACGGCCTGGACCAGGGTGCCGGCGACAGCGAGTGCCGCTCCGGCGAACAGGGCGGCGAGGACCCGCGGCACGCGGGTGTCGAGGACGAAGGAGACGGTCTGGCCCGCCCTGCCCTGCGTCCAGTTGACGACGTCGCCCAGCAGCAGCTTGCTGTCGCCGACGAGGACGGCGGCGATGGTCAGGCCGACCAGGACGGCCACGAGGACGGCGGTCGTGCCGATGAAGACGCCCCGGCTCCTGATGCGCAGCCGGTCGGGCGGGGCGGCGCCGGCCGAGTCCCGCACCCGCGCGGCCATGACGACCAGGAAGACGGCGCCGACGAGACTGGTGACGACGCCCGTCGGCACGGCGACCGCCACGTCGGACGGCACGACGGCGCGCAGCAGCACGTCGGAGCCGAGCACGAGGGCGGCGCCGGTGAGCCCGGCGACCGGGAGGCTCCCGCGCGAGCGGGTGAACGCGCGGAACTTGCGGGCGAGGGGGCGCACGAGGGCGGGGGCGCACAGGCCGACGAAGCCGATGGGGCCCGCGAGGGTGACGGCGGACGCGGAGAGGAGCGCGGCGAGCACGACGGCGGTGACGCGGGTGGCGCGGACCGGTACGCCGACCCCGCGCGCCGCGTCGTCACCGAGCGCCAGGGCGTCGACCTTGCGGGCGAGCAGCAGCAGACCGGCGAGGCCGACGACGGCGACGGGTGCCATCTGCAGCACGCCGTCGAAGCCGTTCTGCGCCACGCTGCCCTGGTTCCACTTGTAGAGGCCCTCCGTCTCCTGCGGATACAGCAGGAGCAGGCCCTCGGTGACGGCGGTGAGGCCGAGGGTGAGGGCGCTGCCCGCGAGGACGAGGCGGACCGTGCCCGTGCCGAGGCCGGAGAGTCCGAGGACGACGGCCGCCGCGGCGAGGCCGCCGACGAACGCGATGCCGGAGGAGGCGAGGAACGGCAGGGAGATGCCGGTGGCGGCGGCGACGCCGAGCGCCGCGTACGAACCGGCGTTGACGGCGAGGGTGTCGGGCGAGGCGAGGACGTTGCGGCTGACGGCCTGCAGGGCGGCGCCCGCCATGCCGAGGACGGCGCCGACGAGGAGCCCGGCGGTCATGCGGGGCAGCCGGGAGGCGATGACGACGGAGCTGTCGGCCGTGTCGGCCCGGCCGGTGAGGGCCTTCCAGACCTCGGCGGGTCCGACGGCGGCCGTGCCCTGGGTGATGTCGACGACAGCGAGCGCGGTGACGAGGAGGAGCAGCGCGGCCGTCACCGCGACCGCGCCCGTCCGGGACGCGGCTGCCGACGGACGGGTGGCGGGGGTGGTTGCGGTGACGGCCATGGTGCTACTTCTTCAGCGCCTTGACGACGGAGTCGACGTACTGGTTCATCGACTCGGTGCCGCCGAACATCCAGATGCCGTCGGGCAGCCGGTGTACGTTGCCCTTCTTCACGAACGGCAGCGAGGTCCACACCTTGTCCTTCTTCAGGACGCCGGTGAACGGGTTGCTGCCCTTGTCGTCGTCGTTGCCGATGTAGGCGAAGTGCACGTCCTCGTCGAGCTTGGTGAGGCCCTCGACATCGGTGGCGCCGAGGCCGTAGGCCTTGTCGCCCTTGACCGTCCAGTCGTTCTTCAGGCCGAGCTTCTTGTTGACGGCGCCGATGAGCGAGCCGTCGGTGTAGGGCCGGATCGAGGTCTGGTTGCCGGTGACGTAGCCGTCGGCGAAGGCGTACTTCGCGCCGCTCCGTCCCGCGTCGGCGAGCGCCTTCTTGCCCTCGGCGAGCTTCGCCTCGAAGTCCTTCTTGAGCTTCCCGGCCTGCTCCGTGGTGCCGGTGGCCTCGGCGAGGAGGTCGAGGTTGGCGGTCATCTGCCCGATCGGGTCCGCGGCGTCGGCGGGGCGCAGGTTGAGGACCGGGGCGATCTTGCGCAACTGCTTCACGGCGGCGGCCGGCAGGTCGGTGGTCGCGATGATGAGGTCGGGCTTCAGGGACGCGATGCTGTCCATGCTCGGCTCGCCGCGGGTGCCGATGTCCTTGGGGTCGTTCTTCAGCGGCACGGCGCTGTCCCAGGCCTTGTAGCCCTTGACGTCGGCGACGCCGGTCGGGGCGACGCCCAGCGATATCAGGCTCTCGACGGCGTTCCACTCGGTGCCGACGACCTTCTTGGCGGGACCGTTCGGCAGCTTCACCTCGGCGCCGGTGCCGTCGGTGAGGGTGATGGCCCCGGCGTTCTTCTTCGCGTCGTCGGCGGCGGGCTCGGTGGTGCCGCAGGAGGACAGGGCGAGGGCCGCGGCGGTGGCGGCCGCCGCGGTGATCAGGTGGCGTCTCATGAGGTGGTGCTGAGCCTTTCGCTTCGCGAGTGGTGGCGGCCCATGGCGCGGGTGCGCAGGCGGCCGGTGAGGGGGTCGGTGTCGACTTCGATGCGGATGCCGTACGTGTCGGTGAGCCGCTGCGGAGTCAGTACGTCTTCGGGGGCGCCGTCCGCGACGACCCGCCCCTCGTCGAGCAGGAGGATCCGGTCGGCGACGGCCGCGGCCTGGTCGAGGTCGTGCAGGACGGCGCCGACGGCGATGCCGTGGTCGTCCGCCAGGTCCCGCATGAGGTCGAGGAGTTCGACCTGATAGCGGAGGTCGAGGTGGTTCGTGGGTTCGTCGAGCAGGAGCACGCCCGTTTCCTGGGCGAGGCATCCCGCGAGCCAGACGCGCTGGAGCTGGCCGCCGGACAGGTGCTCGGCGCCGCGCTCGGCGAGGTCCGCGACGCCCGTCATGGCGAGCGCGCGGTCCACCGCGGCCCGGCCGCCCGGGTCGGCCTTGCCCCAGCGGCCCCGGTGCGGGTAGCGGCCGAACTCGACGACGTCCCGTACCGTCAGGCCGCTGGGCGTGGGGCGCCCTTGGGTGAGCAGGGCGACGCGGCGGGAGAACGCGCGGGCGTTCAGTGCGAGGCCGTCGGTGTCGCCGTCGATGACGAGCTCCGCGGTCCGGGCGCGCTGCAGCCGCGCGAGGGTGCGCAGCAGGGTCGATTTGCCGCTGCCGTTCGGCCCGACCAGGACGGTCACTTCGCCGGGGCGCAGCGTCATCGAGGCGTCGTGGACCACGTCGACGCCGTCGTACGCCACGGTGACGCCCGTGGCCGACAGTTCATGACCTCGGGGGCGCGTGGCCGCTGCGGTCTCTTCACCTATCTGCACGCAGCAGAGGTTAGCCTAACCTAAACAGGGTTCGAAACAGGCCTCCACTTCCCGGACACAAGTGGGTATCCGGCCAGATCGGCCGCGCGGTAAATGCCTGGCGTGCCGTTTCAGGCGTCGGAATACTGCACCGATGACCCGTCCCGCGCTGCCCCCGCCCCTTCGCCCCCGCGCCCTGGCGCCCGGGGACCTCGTCGTCATCGCCTCGCTGTCCGGACCGCTCCACAGCGCGTACGAGGCCGACCTGGAGCGGTCGGTGACCGTGCTGGAGCGGATGGGCTTCCGCGTACGCCGGTCGCCGCTGCTGGAAGCAGGGCGGCGCCACTGGTGGAACGCGGCCGCGCCGGAGGACCTCGCCCAGGAACTCAACGCCCTCCTGCGCGACCCCGAGGTGCGTGCCGTCATCGCGCACGACGGCGGCGCGGCGGTGCTCGGCTACCTCGACCTGATCGACGTCGACGCGATCGCCGCCGACCCCAAGCCGATCCTCGGCTACAGCGACGTCTCGCTGCTGCACCTGGTCCTGCACGGGCGCACGGGCCTGGTCGGGTTCCACGCCGACCTGGCCACGCCCGGCCTCGGCGGGGCATGGCAGACCGCGCCCGCGGCGCGCAGGGCGGAACTCGAGAGGCTCTACACGACGCTGCTGACCAGTACGGAGGCGATCGGCGCACTGCCCGCCACCCCTGACTGGGAGTGCTGGCGGGCCGGTCGGTCCGGTCGCGCCGAAGGCCCGCTGATCGGCGGGCTGCTCAATCGCATCGTGCTGACGCAGGCGACGCGGTTCGCGCTGCCGCTCGAACGGTTCGACGGCGCGGTGCTGTTCTGGGAGGAGATGGGCGGTCAGGCCGCGCATGTGTGGAGCTATCTGCAGGTCCTGCGGCACAGCGGCATCCTCGACCGGATCTCCGGCATGGTCGTGGGAGTCCCGCGCGAGATCCACGGCCTCGGTGGGCCCGACGCGTCCCCGACCCTGTCCGAGCTGGTCCTCGACGTCCTCGGCGACCGTGACATCCCGGTCCTTGGCAACGTCGAGTTCGGACACGCGGGCCCGAATCTGCCGATGCCGGTCGGCATCCGTGTCGCTCTCGACGCACGGCGGCGGAGCCTGTCACTGCTCGAACCGGCGGCGCGCGCCGCCGATGGCCGGGAGGCGGCCTGACCGGCCGTTCACGCGAGGTACGCCAGCCGGTCGCGGCGCACGGGATGCGCGAAGCCGTCGCCCGCTGCCCAGCGGCGCACCTCGTCCACGGCATGTTCGGCAAGGCGCCGCCACTCGTTGCCCAGGGAGCCCGCGAGGTGCGGGGTGAGCAGGGCGTTGTCCGCGGTCCACAACGGGTGCTCCGGCGGCAGGACGTCGGGGTCGGTGACGTCGAGCACGGCGCGGACGCGGCCCGCCGTGACGGCCTCGGTGAGCGCGTCCTGGTCGACGACCGCGCCCCGTGCCGTGTTGATGAGCACGGCGTCGGGGCGCATGGCGGCGAGGAGTTCGCGGCTGACGAGGCCGCGGGTGGCGGGCAGGAGCGGGGCGTGCACGCTCACCGTGTCGCTGAACGTGAAGAGGTCTTCAAGTGCCACGAGCTCCGCGCCGAGTGCGGCGGCCTCCTTCTCCGACGCGTACGGATCGTGCAGCAGCACCCGCAGGTCGTACGGCCGCAGCAGTTCGATGACGCGGCGTCCGACGAAGGACGCCGAGAGGATGCCCACCGTGCGGCGGTAGTTGCCGGTGGTGCGCGAAGTACGCGTCCAGTCCACCTGCGTGCGTGCGGCGTGGAAGTCGCGGGCGCTCTCCAGGACGCGCTTGTTGGTGAGCAGGATCATCGCGACGGTGTACTCGGCGACGGGCAGCGCGTTGGCCGCGGCGGCCGAGGACACCTCGATGCCGCGTTTCCAGCACGCGGCGGTGACGTGGCCGCGGATGGAGCCCGCCGTGTGGACCACGGCGCGCAGGTTCGGGGCGCCCGCGAGCACCTCGGCGGTGAGCGGCGGGCAGTCCCAGCCGGTGACGAGGAGTTCCGTCCCGGCGAGGACGGCCTTCGCGCGCTCGGTGCCGAAGTCGTCCAGCGGGGGCGGCGGTTCGAGGGTGGTCACCTGCCGGAGGGCGGCGAGGGCCGACGGCTCCAGGACGGCGTCGGCCGCCCGGCGCGACATGGCGAGGGCGGCTCTGGGCCGGTGGGACGGTGACATCTTTCTCCTTCTCGGTACGGGGAGGAGCTCGGTACGGGAGGAGTCGCGCAGGAGGAGTCGTCCGCTCAATGAGGCGTCGGGGGCGGGGCCTGGATCTGGGCCTGGGTCGGCCCCGGCACTTGCCCCTTCGGCTTCGCCTTCGCCGTACTCTCGCGCACCACCAGCCGCGTCGGCACCAGGTCCGTCCCGGGTGTCGCGGGCGTCCGCTCGCGGATCTGGCGCAGCGCCTCCACCGCGCTCCGCCGCCCCACCTCCGTGAAGTCCTGGTGCACCGTCGTGAGGGGCGGAATGAAGTGCGCGGAGTCCGGGACGTCGTCGAAGCCGACCACGCTGATGTCCTCGGGGACGGACCTGCCCCGCTCGTGGAAGGCGCGCAGAAGACCGAGCGCCATCTGGTCGTTGGCGGCGAACACCGCAGTGCAGTCCGGGAGTTCGGCGAGCGCGAGGCCCGCCGCATAGCCCGAGTCGGCCGACCAGTCGCCCCGCACCGGCTCCGGGACCCGGCGCCCGGCCTCCTCCAGGGTGGCGCGCCAGGTGTGGGCGCGCCGCTCGCTCGCGTAGGACTCCTCGGGCCCCGCCACGTGCCAGACGGTGTCGTGGCCGAGGTCGAGGAGGTGACGGACGGCGAGGCGGGCGCCGCCCACCTGGTCGGTGTCGACCACGCGGTAACGGTCGCCGGAGTCGGTGTCCACGACGACGACGTGCACGCCGGGCGGCAGCGTCACCGTTCCCGCGTCGAGCAGGTGCACCTCGATGAAGACGATGACGGCGTCGACCGCCAGCTCGCCCATCCGGGTGAAGGCGCCCAGCACGTTGTCCTGGGTCGGCACGTCGATGGGGATCATCGTGATGGCGTACCCCTCGGCGGCCGCATGGGTCGAGATCGCTCCGACCGTCTGGCTGCGGCCGGTGGCGGAGAGGTTGAGGAGGATGACGCCGACGGTGTTGAACTGGCCGTAACGCAGGGCGCGGGCCGCGCTGTTGGGGCGGTAGCCGAGGTCGCGCATGGCCTCCAGGACCTGCTCGCGGGTGGCCGCGACGACGCCGGGGTGACCGTTGGACACCCGGGAGACCGTCTGGGAGGAGACGCCCGCCCGCTTCGCGACATCGGCCATGGACACGCGCTGCTTGCGCCGACCGCCGGGGATTCCAGAACCGCCGCGCTGCGCGCCGCCGTGAACGGGAAGCGGACTTCCCGGTTCGCTCAGCCCCATCGCCCCTCCTCCGTCCCACGGACACCGCGTGGAACTTTACGTGTGAGAAACCTTGACCGGCCGCTGTGACGGGTGCCACCGTACGCGCTACCGAAGTTTACGTAAACATCGCGGTGTTGACCCCACCGCCACCCCCACGCCC
>NZ_LIPN01000027.1 GCF_001418325.1 Streptomyces atriruber
GGGCGGGGGCCGAGGGGCGGCTCCTGCCGGGCGTCGAGCCGATTTCGATCAGGGAGGACTACTCGTGGCGCGACCGAGCACACGATCAGGGCGGAGACCGGAATCGTGCTCCTGAGCAACCAACGGGCGGCGCGGGCCGTCTTCAGGGGTGGGAGAGCAGCCAACGGCGGCGCTCTTCCGGCAGGTGGGCGACGGCGTCGAAGGTGACGGCCGTCTCACGCGCGGAGCGGTTCCAGAGGTCCGTCAGGGCTTCGGGACCGGCCTCGACGCCCGGCCTGACCTGCACCTCTGAGCGACCCGATGGCATCCGGCCGCCCCGTGTGGCGCCACAGGGTACTGCACCGTCAGGAAAAAAGATGTGCGGCTTGGGAATTCTGTCCGGATTCCAGTCGTTGTTTCCAACGGATGCAGGGCACCCGAGGGTGTGCCATCCACCACAGAGGCCCCAGAAATGGGCCGACCAGGACAACCATCGCAAGGGAGCACGCATGGCAACCCGTGCCGTCGCCCGTCGTAAGTCCGCCGCCTCCGGCGAGACCGACGCGGCACGCAGTGTTCGCGCCGTAGGCGGGGAGATCGCCGACCGCGACCTGGTCGGCATGTACCTCGACGAGATAGCGCGCACGCCGCTCCTCGACGCCGCCAAGGAAGTGGAGCTCTCCCAGGTCATCGAGGCCGGGGTGTATGCCCGGAAGATCCTGGACGGCGAGGTCGAGGACAGCAAGGTCACCGCGGACCGCGAGGAGCTCGAAGCCCTCGTCGCCGACGGTGAGCGCGCCAAGGACGTCTTCATCCGCTCGAACCTCCGCCTGGTCGTCGCGGTCGCCCGCCGCTATCCGCGCAGCGGCCTCCCCCTCCTCGACCTGATCCAGGAGGGGAACGCGGGCCTGGTCCGCGCCGTCGAGAAGTTCGACTACGCCAAGGGCTTCAAGTTCTCCACGTATGCCACCTGGTGGATCCGTCAGGCCATCACCCGCTCCATCGCCGACCAGTCCCGCACCATCCGCCTCCCCGTCCACCTGGTGGAGGAGCTGGGCCGGATCCGCCGCGTGCAGCGCGAGTTCAACCGGGAGAACGGCCGCGACCCCGAGCCCGCCGAGATCGCCGCGGAGCTGTCCTCGACCCCCGAGCGCGTCACGGACGTCCTGGACTGGGCGCGCGACCCCGTCTCGCTGAACATGGGCGTGGACGACGACGGCGACACCCAGTTCGGCGACCTCCTCGAGGACACCTCGGCCGTCTCGCCCGAGCAGTCCGTCCTCTCGCTGCTCCGCAGCGAGGAGCTCGACGGCCTGATCGGCCGCCTCGACCAGCGCACGGCCTCCATCATCAAGATGCGGTACGGCATCGACGACGGCCGCGAGCGGACGCTGACGGAGGTCGGCAAGGAGCACGGGCTGACGCGTGAGCGGATCCGCCAGATCGAGAAGCACGCGCTCCTCGAGCTGAAGAAGCTGGCGCGGGACACCGGCTTCGACGCGGCGGCCTGAGCGGCCCACTGGCCGGGTCCCGGCGCCATCCCCCCCGGCGCCGGGACTCTATTTCTCCGATCGCTCCGCGCCGGAGACCGACCGGGACAGACGCTTGCTCATGTCCCCGATGCAGTCCACCAGTTCCCGCGGACCGTGCACCGTGAAGTCGCAGTCCATGACCGCGAGGCGGACCGCCAGCCACTCGATCGAGTCCGACGCCCGGCAGCGCAGCCGACAGCTGCGGTCGTCCAGGACCTCCACCGGACCGAGCGTGGCGGCCAGCCGCGCGGTGACGAACTCCGCGGGCGCCGCGAAGGTCACATCGAGGTCGTACGTCGGCCGACCGCGCCACATCGAATCGCGGATGAACGCCGCGGCGTCGCCCTTCGGCAGCTCCCGCGGCACGAACCGCGCCCCCGTCGCGAACGGCTCGGACACCCGGTCCACCCGGAAGGTCCGCCAGTCCTCGCGGTCGATGTCGTACGCCACGAGGTACCAGCGGCGCCCCGTCGAGACCAGCCGGTACGGCTCGGTGAGCCGCCGCGACGCCGTGCCGTCCCCCGCGCGATAGGCGAACCGCAGCCGCTCGTGCCCGGCCGCGGCGGACGCCATCACCGTCAGCGTCTCCGGCGCGATGCTCGCCCCGTCCCCGCTGGTCAGCGGCGTCGTCGCGATCTGCAGCGCGGAGACCCGGTGGCGCAGCCGCCCCGGCAGCACCTGCTCCAGCTTGGCGAGCGCCCGCACCGACGCCTCCTCCACGCCCTCCACCGCGTGCCCCGCCCCGGCCCGCAGCCCGACCGCGATGGCCACCGCCTCCTCGTCGTCCAGGACCAGCGGCGGCATGGCCTTGCCCGCGACCAGACGGTAGCCGCCGGCCGCGCCCTGGCTGGCCCGCACCGGATAGCCGAGGTCCCGCAGCCGGTCGATGTCCCGCCGCACCGTCCGCCTGCTGACGCCGAGCCGTTCGGAGAGCTCGGCGCCCGGCCACTCGCGGGGCGTCTGCAGCAGGGAGAGGAGCTGGAAGAGCCGGGCCGGGGTGTCCGTGCCCGCCGCTGTCGTACCGTCCGTCGTCATGTCGCCCAGGATGCCGGAGAACTAGGACATGAGCTGACCTATATGGCCTCTAGCCTTGCGGCATGACTTCACCCAGCACCACTTCCGCTCCCGTGCCGCCGGAGGCCCCCGGCGACCGGCGGCGTTGGTTCGCCCTGGCGATCGTGATGACCGCCGCGTTCATGGACCTCGTCGACGTCACGATCGTCAACATCGCCATCCCGTCCATCCAGCGTGACGCGGGCGCCACGTTCAGCCAGATCCAGTGGATCACCGCGGGCTACTCGCTCGCCTTCGCCGCGGGGCTCGTCACCGGCGGGCGGCTCGGAGACATCCACGGCCGCAAGCGGATCTTCCTCATAGGCATCACCGGGTTCACCGTCGCCTCCGCGCTCTGCGGCTTCGCGGCGAACCCGGAGATGCTGGTCGCCTCGCGCATCCTGCAGGGCGGCATGGCCGCGCTGATGGTGCCGCAGGTGCTGTCCATCGTGCACGCGACCTTCCCGGCCCACGAGCGCGGCAAGGTCTTCGGCCTCTTCGGCATGATCGTCGGCCTCGGCGCGGTCTCCGGGCCACTGCTCGGCGCGCTGCTCACCGAGTGGAACATCTTCGGCCTCGAGTGGCGGCCGATCTTCCTCATCAACCTGCCGGTCGGCATCGCGGGCATCGTCCTCGGCCGGAAGTTCATCTCCGAGTCCAAGGCGCCGCGCGCCCTCAAGCTGGACCTCGTCGGCGTCGTCCTGGTCACCGCGGGTCTGCTGATGCTGCTCTACCCGCTGACCCGCGGCCGCGAGCTGGGCTGGCCGGTGTGGGGGTACGTGATGATGGCCGGGTCCCTGGCCGTCTTCGGCGCGCTCGTCGCGTACGAGAAGTGGAAGGCCGCGAAGGACGGTTCGCCGCTGGTGGAGCTGTCGCTGTTCAAGGTGAAGAGCTTCGCCGCGGGCATCGCGGTGCAGACGGTCTTCGGCGTCACGCTGGGCATCTTCTTCCTGGTCTGGACGCTCTACATGCAGGTCGGTCTCGGCTGGAGCGCGCTGCGCGCCGGACTGACCGGGGTGCCGTTCTCGATCGCCGTCTCGGCGGCGGCGGGCATCTCCGTGCAGAAGCTCGTGCCCCGCTTCGGCCGCAAGGTGCTGCAGGCGGGCGCCCTGGCGATGGCGTCGGGCGTGCTGATCTACATCTGGGAGGCCGGGCGGTACGGGGCGGACATCGCGCCCTGGCAGATGGCGCTCCCGCTGGTCGTGATGGGCGTCGGCATGGGCCTGATCGTGGCCCCGCTCACGGACGCGGTCCTCTCGGACGTCCCGCAGGAGCACGCGGGTTCGGCATCGGGGCTCATCAACACCGTGCAGCAGATGGGCACCGCGCTCGGCCTCGGCCTGGTCTCGGTGGTCTTCTTCGGGGTCATCGACGAGCGGGTCACGCCGGACCGCATCCCCGCGGAGTTCGTGGACGGGTTCCAGAACGCGCTGTGGTGGGTGGCGGGCGTGCTCGCCGTCATCTTCCTGGTGATGTTCGCGCTGCCCGCCAAGCCGAAGCAGCACGTCGAGGGTGGCGGAGCCGAGGACGCGCCGGACGCGACCGCCCTGGACAAGGAACCGGCGCTGACGTAGTGATCGCTGGTCGCGCAGTTCCCCGCGCCGGGTAGCTCAGGGGCGCGGGGAACTGCGCGACCAGCCACAACGGACCCGGAGGTCGCGAGGGTACGAACCGCCCCTCGGCGGAGCGCTCACAGCTCCGCCTGGGCCGCCGTCGTGTCCAGGGCCTCCAGGACCGCCTTCGGGCTGCCGCCCTTGGCCACCGCCTCGCCGATGTGCCGGCGCACCGCGCTCCTGACCTCCGGCCACGAGCCGAGGTTCGTCGGCTGGAACTGCGCCTGCGGCATCTGGTCGATGAAGTCCCACATCGGGCGCTGCTTCGGGTCCTTGCGCAGGGCGTTTGACGCCGAGCTCGTCACCGGCAGGGCGGACTGGCTCCCGCCGTACGCCAGGGCGGACTTGCGCCCGTACAGATAGCTCAGGAACGTGCCGCACTGCTCGCGCCGCCCGTTCTGCTTGAACGCCATCAGCCAGTCGTTGAGCCCCACCGGCGGCGCCGTGCCGCCGAGCTTGCGGGGGAACGGGGCGTGCGCGTAGGGGAACTTGGCCTGGTCGGCGGCGCCCATCAGGACCGGGTGCGCGATCATCATGCCGATCTTGCCGCGCAGGAACTGGGCGTACGCGTCCGTCCTCGTCAGCGACTTCGGGTCGGCGCCCGCCAGGCCGCGCGCCACGAGGTTGTCGCGCAGCCAGGTGAGGGTGTCGATGTTGCTGGGGGTGGCGAAGTCGTAGCCGGTGAGGGCCGCGTAGCCGCCGCCGTCCGCGAGCAGCCAGGCGAGCGCCTCGTCCTCGGCGGCCTCCGGCCCGAGCTGCAGGCCGTACGGGGTGGGCACGCCGATCGCCTTCAACGCCACGGCCGCGTCGCGCAGTTCGGCCCAGGAGCGGGGCGCCTTGATGCGGGCCTGCTTGAACAGCGCCTTGTTGTAGAAGAGCCGCGGGGTGCTGGCCAGGAAGGGCAGCCCGTACTGGACGCGGTCGACCATGCCCGCCTCCGCGTAGGAGCGGATGAAGTCGCCCTCGGTACGGACGTCGAAGAGGTCCGACGCGCCGTACAGCTTGTCGTCCTCGGCGTAGGGCGCGAACAGGTTGGACTGGGCGATGTCGGGGGCGTCGCCGTCCTTCACGCGCCGGGCCAGGGTGCGGTCGAGCTTGGCGAAGGGGACGCGTTCGAGGTCGACGTCGATGCCCGGGTGGGCCTTCTTGAAGGCGCCGATGAGGCTGTCCCACTGGTCGCCGAGCGAGGAGCCCACGCTCTTGTCGTAGCTGGCCACGAGGAGCCTGAGCGGGGTGTCGGTCTCCGCGGAGCAGGCGCTGAGGCCGGTGGCGCCGAGCGCGGTGGCGCCGGTGAGACCGGCCGTGTGGAGAAGGAACTGCCGACGACGCACCGCTGTTTGCCACCTCTAGCTCGCACCGCGTGCCGTACGCGTGCCCTCCGCGCACTCTCCGGCGCGGCTTACGGTGGCAGATTCTGTCACATGGGCAGTGCGTGCCTCAGGACGGCTCCGAACCGTCGTACGGAAGCTGGCATAACCTGCCTGACATGCCTGACATGCCTGCCGTTTCGCTGACGGAGCGACGCAAGAACGAGACCCGCCTGGACATCGCGCGCACCGCGGCCGCGCTCTTCGTCGCGGACGGACTGCGGGCCACCCGCGCCGAGGACATCGCGCGGTCGGCGGGCGTCGCGCCGCGCACGTTCTACCGCTACTTCCCGACCAAGGAGGAGTCGGTCGCGCCGCTCTTCGCGGCGGGTGCGCAGCAGTGGGCGGAGGCGGTGCGCCGCGCCCCGGCGGACCTCTCCGTGCCGGACGCGCTGCGGCACGCGGTCAGGGATGCGCTCGCGGTCGACACCGAGCGGGCGGCGGAGTCCCTGGCCTGGGTGCGCGCGCTGCTGCGCATGTCGGCGGAGAGCCCGGCGCTGCGGGCGGTGTGGGCGGACGCGTGCCATGCGTCGGAGCAGACGCTGCTGGCGGTCCTGGCGGAGCGGGCCGGGGGCGGGACCTCCGCCGGGTCGTCCCCGGAGCGGCCCCCGGAGCCGCCCCTGGAGCTGCGCCTCGCGGCGGGCGTCGCGAGTGTGGCGGTGCGGGTGGCGGTGGAGACGTGGGCGGCGGGGGACGTGAGTCCTGAGGCGCCCGCGGGGCCCGCGGGGCTGGCGGAGCGGTGCCTTGCGGCGCTGGAGACGTTCCCCTGGCCGTAGGCCCGAGGGGCGGGCCAAAGGGACTGCCCGAGGCGATGGTCCAAAGGGGTGCATCCGTAGAGGTGAAAGTCCGTTTGTGTCCGAGTCGGGCCCGAACCTGTTTACTTTCCGGAAATCCGGCCGTACTCTCCGAGTGAAACCACAGGATCGGGCATGCGACGGAGGCAAACGGACATGTACGCACCGGAGCGGCAGCAGGAGATCCTGCGCCTCGCACGCGACGGCGGTCGCGTCGACGTGCTGTCGCTGGCCGAGGAGTTCCAGGTCACCGCCGAGACCATCCGGCGCGACCTGAAGGCGCTCGACCGGGCCGGACTCGTGCGCCGCGTGCACGGCGGTGCCATACCGGCCGGGCGGCTCGACTTCGAGCCGGACCTCGCCGAGCGCGAGGGCACCGCGGCCGACGAGAAGGACCGCATCGCCCGCGCCGCCCTCGCCGAACTGCCCGCGGAGGGCAGCATCGTCCTCGACGCCGGGTCGACCGTCGCGCGGCTCGCTGCGGCGCTCCCGCTGGAGTCGACGCTCACCGTCGTCACGCACGGGCTGCCCACCGCGGCCCGCCTCGCCGACCACCCCGGCGTCCAGCTCCACCTCATCGGCGGCCGGGTCAGGCAGCGTACGCGCGCGGCCGTCGACGCGTGGGCGCTGCGGGCGTACGGCGAGATCCGCGCCGACGTCCTCTTCCTCGCCGCCAACGGCTTCTCCGCCGACGCCGGACTGACCACCCCCGACCTCGCCGAGGCTGCCGTGAAGCGCGCGGCCGTCGCGGCGGCCCGCCGGGTCGTCCTGCTCGCGGACTCCGCCAAGCACGGCCAGGAGCACTTCGCACGCTTCGGCGACCTGGCCGACGTCGACCTCCTGATCACCGACACCGGCCTCACCGACGACGACGCGGCCGCCATCGAGCGCGGCGGCACGGAAGTAGTACGCGCATGAGCAAGGAAGCAGCCGGTACGCGCATGATCCTCACCGTCACCCCGAACCCCTCCCTCGACCGCACCTACGAGGTGTCGTCGCTCGACCGCGGCGAGGTCGTCCGCGCCACCGGCGAGCGCGTGGACCCGGGCGGCAAGGGCGTCAACGTCTCGCGGGCCGTCGCGGCCGCGGGCGTGCGGACCGTCGCCGTACTGCCGCTGGGCGGCGCGCCCGGCGCGCTCGTCGCGCAGCTCCTCGACGGGCAGGGCATCGAGGTCGCCCCGGTCCCCGTCACCGGGCAGACCCGCTCCAACATCGCGGTCGCGGAGCCCGACGGCACCCTCACGAAGATCAACGCCCCCGGACCCGAACTGTCGGAGCGCGAGCAGAAGTCGCTGCTCGCCACCGTCGGCGAGCGCTCGGCCGGCGCCGACTGGATCGCCTGCTGCGGCAGCCTGCCGCGCGGCCTGCGGCCCTCCTGGTACGCGGAGCTCGTGGCCCGCGCGCACGCCGCCGGTGCCCGCATCGCCCTGGACACCTCGGGCCCGGCCCTGCTCGCCGCCCTCGCCGAACGCCCCGACGTCGTCAAGCCGAACGCCGAAGAGCTCGCCGAGGCCGTCGGCCGCCCCCTCGCCACGGTCGGAGACGCGGTCAAGGCGGCCGAGGAGCTGCGGGAGCTGGGGGCGCGGGCCGTCCTCGCGAGTCTCGGCGCCGACGGCCAGCTCCTGGTCGACGACGCGGGCGCGCACTTCGCGAGTGCTCCCGTCGACGCCGTGCGCAGCAACGTCGGCGCGGGCGACTCCTCCCTGGCGGGCTTCCTGATCGCGGGCGGCACCGGACCGGCCGCGCTCGCCTCGGCCGTGGCCCACGGCGCCGCCGCCGTCCAGCTGCCGGGCAGCGTGATGCCGTCCCCCTCGGACCTGGCGCCGGACGCGGTCACCGTGACGGCCGACGTGCCGCTGGACCGCGTACTGACGGAGCCCGCCGCATGAACCCTCCTGCCGCCGTCCCCCCAACAGCCGCCGCCCGCCGGGCGATACGCGTGCGAAGGAGCCCGCGATGACCGACATGATCACCGCGGACCTGGTCGACCTCGAACTCGACCTGTCCGCCGACAGCAAGGAAGCGGCGTCCCGCGCGCTCGCCGAACGGATGGTGGCCCTGGGCCGGGTGACCGACCTGGCGGGGTTCCTCGCCGACGTGGCGGCCCGCGAGGCGCAGATGCCGACCGGCCTGGACGGCGGCATCGGCATCCCGCACTGCCGCAGCGCGCACGTCACCGAGCCGACCCTGGCCTTCGGCCGCTCGGCGCGGGGCATCGACTTCGGCGCGCCGGACGGCCCGGCGGACCTGATCTTCCTGATCGCGGCCCCGGCGGGTGCGGACGACGCCCATCTGACGATCCTGTCGTCGCTGGCGCGGCAGCTGATGGACGCGGGGTTCACGGGGGCGCTGCGGTCCGCCTCGACGGCGGCGGAGGCGGCGGCGCTGATCAGCGGCGAGGACGCGGAAGCGGCTGCTGGGGACGGCGAAGCGGCGGCCGGGGACGGTGAACCTGCCGCTGGGGACGCCGAACCCGTCGCTCCCGACAGCGGTTCCGCCGCGGAAGAGCCCTTCCGTATCGTCGCCGTCACCTCCTGTCCCACGGGCATCGCCCACACCTACATGGCGGCGGAGTCCCTGGAGAACGCGGCCCGTGAGGCGGGCGTGGAGATCACGGTCGAGACGCAGGGGTCGGCGGGCTTCACCCGTCTCGACCCCGCGGTCGTCGCCGCGGCGGACGCCGTCGTGTTCGCCCACGACGTCCCCGTACGCGACAAGGACCGTTTCGCCGGAAAGCCCACCGTCGACGTGGGCGTCAAGGCCGGTATCAACCGCCCCGCCGAACTCATCGCCGAGGTGCGGGAGAAGGCGGCCCGGGGCGAGACCACCGCCCCTGCCACCGGCCCCACCCCGGTGGAGGGCGCCGGGGCCGACGGCGACGGCTACGGCACCAAGCTGCGCAAGTGGCTGATGTCCGGCGTGAGTTACATGGTCCCGTTCGTGGCCGCGGGCGGCCTCCTCATCGCCCTCGGCTTCGCCATCGGCGGCTGGAAGATCGACAAGGCGCCGTCGGTCGCCGAGCACTTCATCTGGACGGACCACACCAGCTGGGCCGCGCTGCTCTTCCAGATCGGCGGGCTCGCCTTCGCCTTCCTCGTCCCGGTCCTCGCGGGCTACATCGCGTACGGCATGGCCGACCGGCCGGGCCTGGTCCCCGGCTTCGTCGGCGGTTCGGTCGCCGTCACGATCAACGCGGGCTTCCTCGGCGGTCTCGCCGCGGGCCTGCTCGCGGGCGCCGTCGTCATGGGCATCCAACGGGTCCGGATCCCGTCCGTGCTGCGCGGCATCATGCCGGTCGTGGTGATTCCGCTGATCTCGTCGGCGGTGGTCGGCTTCCTGATGTTCCTCGTGGTCGGCAAGCCCATCGCCTCGCTGCAGAGCGCGCTGACCGATTGGCTGGAGGGTCTCTCCGGGGCCAACGCTGTCATCCTGGGCGTCATTCTCGGCCTGATGATGTGCTTCGACCTCGGCGGTCCGCTGAACAAGGTGGCGTACGCCTTCGCGATCGGCGGCCTCACCCACCCGACCGACGGCAGCCTCAAGGTGATGGCCGCGGCGATGGCGGCGGGCATGGTTCCGCCGCTCGCGATGGCCCTCGCCACGACGGTCCGCGGAAGCCTCTTCACCAAGACCGAGCGGGAGAACGGCAAGGCGGCCTGGTTCCTCGGCGCCTCCTTCATCACGGAGGGCGCGATCCCGTTCGCCGCGGCCGACCCGCTGCGCGTGATCCCCGCGTCGATGGCGGGCGGCGCGGTCACCGGCGCCCTGTCGATGGCCTTCGGCTGCACGCTGCGCGCCCCGCACGGCGGTGCCTTCGTGGTCCCGCTGATCGGCCGGCCCCTGCTCTACCTGGTCGCGATCGCCGCCGGTGTCTGCGTCTCGACGGCCGTGGTGGTCCTGCTCAAGGGCACCCGGAAGACGACGCCTTCGGGCGCGGCGGAGGAGACGGCACCCGCCGAGGAGCCGGTGACGGCGAAGGCGACGGCGGCTGTCTAGTCCGGACGTCCTGCCCCCTGGACGTAATCGGAACGTCCCTGAAGGGCAACGGGTCCCGGAGTGTGCGACTTGCGTCACTTCGGGACCTAAGTCCCATTGCCCCCTGTCGAAAGACCCCACGCCTGTTGTCTACTGGGCCGCATGCTCCAGGATGTCTCGATCGTTCAGCAGATAGGCGTGGCCGTTCTCGCCGTGGCGACCGTCGTCTGGGCCGTCGGCCTGGTGCGGGTCATGCGCAAGGAACGTTTCGACGTGGAGGCGTGGCGCCAGGCTCCGTCGCTCCGTGCGCTGCCGACCCAGCAGGGCCCGCCGCGCACGGAGGCCGTGGAGCTCACCGCGGACGAGCGGGCCGCGTTCGCCGGTCTCGTACGGCAGTTCGGCGAGGGCCGCTCCTGAAGCCCGTCCCTGGCCCCTGAAGCGCTAGCCGCGCGTCCGGCCCTCCCGGGTCCAGGCGCGGGCCCTGCGCTCCATCGCGGCGCGGGCCGCCTCCTCGGTGTCGTACACCTCGCACATGTGCCGCCCGTCGGGCGTGAGCGTGTGCTCGACCTCCCACAGGCTGGTCTCGCCGCCGTCGAAGAGCAGGAACGCGTGCTCGTAGAGCGAGAAGCACATGCGCATTTCACCGGCCAGCCGCGGACGGCCGAAGGCCTGGGTGATCTGGTGCGCGAACGCGGCGCGCAGCAGCCGCGCGACGCTCTTGCCCGGCCGGCCGCCGTCGGGGTTCTCCGCGCGGCGCAGGAGCCTGCGCGCGTGGTCCGCGGAATCGTCCGGAACGTACGCATGGCGCGGCTCGGTGTCGGCCGGGAGCTGGAGCACGACCGGTCGGCCGCACGCCGGCGGGTCGGGCGGCAGCGGCAGCCGCGAGGTGGCGACGCCCGCCTCCTCCTCGTCCGCATAGAGCTCGTGCGTCGGGGTGTTGCCCGGCGCGGTGTTGTGGACCAGCTCCCAGAGCGTGAGCACGGACGCGTCGGTGAGCAGCCAGGTGTGTCTGAACGTCTCCCGGTGCAGCCCCGAGCTGTGGTGCGCGGAGTGCAGCGAGGTGTCGTGGGCGAGGGCGGAGCCGAGGCGGGTCAGCACCTCGTCCGGCAGATCGAAGGAGTTCAGGGCGCGGCCGAGGAGTCGCTCGAGATGCTCCTCCGGAGAGTGTGGCTCGGGCGACTCGGGTGGCTCGTACGCAGTGTCGTACGGAACGCTCAAGGCTTCTCCCGGCGTTGCTACATGTCACCTGGTGAGTGCATACCGTAGTCCCTGGGTCCGACATCATGCCCGTGAACCGGAAAACGCGCGGGCGTGAAGCCCGGGAATCGGAAAACGCGCGGGCACGAAGCCCGGGAACCAGAAAACGCGCGAGCCACGCGGGAAGTTCCCGCGTGGCTCGCTCAGTTGTGGGGTGCGGCGGAGGCGGCCGCCGCGGGCGCGTGCGTCAGCTCGCGCTGCCCGCCGTCCACTCGCTCCAGGACATGTTCCAGCCGTTGAGGCCGTTGTCCGGGGCGATGGTCTTGTCGGGGGAGCCCTTGACCGTCACGACGTCGCCGATCAGGGAGTTGTTGTAGAACCAGGCGCCCTGGGTGCTCGGGTCGCCGGCGCCGCGCGCGTCCTGCAGGCCGACGCAGCCGTGGCTGGTGTTGGCGCTGCCGAAGATCGAGGGCGAGCCCCAGTAGTTGCCGTGGATGAAGGTGCCCGACGAGGACAGCCGCATGGCGTGCGGCACGTCCTTGATGTCGTACTCCCCACCGAAGCCGACCGTGTCACCGTTCATCCGGGTCTGGGTGAACTTCTCAGAGATGACCATCTTGCCGTTGTACGTCGGGTTCGACGGGCTGCCCGCGGAGATCGGGACGGACTTGATGACCTTGCCGTCCCGCTCGACCGTCATCTTCTTGGCCTGCACGTCGACCGTGGAGACCTGCGCGCGGCCGATGTCGAAGGTGACCGTCTTGTTCTGCACGCCGGTGACGCCGTCCGCGCCCTTCACGCCGTCCAGGTCGATCTTCATCGTGACCTTGGAACCGGCCTTCCAGTAGTCCTCGGGCCGGAAGTCCAGGCGCTGGTTGCCGAACCAGTGGCCGACGACCTTCTGGCCGCTGCTGGTCGTCACGGTGATGTGGGACTGGACGTCCTTCTTCTCCGTGATCGCCTTGTCGAAGTTGAAGGAGACCGGCATGCCGACGCCGACCTTGGCGCCGCCGTCGGGCGCGTAGGTGCCGATGAAGCTGTTGGCGGAGGAGATCGTGGTGAACGTCGCGTTCTCGGTCGCCGCGTTGCCCTTGGCGTCCTTGGCGTCCGCGGTCACCTTGTACTTCGTGCCGCGCTCCAGCTGCGCCTTGGGCTTCCAGGAGGAGCCGTCACCGGAGATGGTGCCCTCGACCGCGGTGCCGGACGTCACCGACGTCATCTTCACGCTGGTCAGCTTGCCGCCCTTGACCTTGACGCCGGTGGCGTTGATCGAGGCGTCGGTGGCGCCGTCCTTCGACGAGATGGTGATGTCGGCGCCCTTGGCGGCCGAGGAGCTGCCGCCGTTCTTGTCGTCCTTGGCATCGGCGTCGCCGCCGCAGGCCGTCAGGGTCAGCGCGCCCACGGCGGCGAGCGCGGTGGCGGCCAGCAGGGCACGGCGCCGGGGGTTGACTATGACCGACCTTGTCACGGGCTGCTCCAAGTACGTGTTCTGACTCAGTACGAGTTAAGAGCGGCCTTGTGCCCGGAGAGGTTCCGTCCGAACAGTGTGAGTGTGAGCACACCTTTCGGCCCCAACGCGCCCCCGGGTGGGGCGATTTGAGGCCGATACTCCTATCTGTCCCCTACTTGTGGTAGAGCTCCAGGTACGAAGGGAAGGTTCCGCCCGGCGTTTCCACGGACTCCGCCGCCAGCATCGCCCGCGTGATCGCTGCCGTCACCAGGTCCGCGCCCGCGGCGAGGACCTCGTTGAGGGCGAGCGGATTCCCGGCGGCCAGGGCGTGCTCCCCGGTGGCGAGGGCGAAGACCGTGTCGCCGTCGTTGAGGAGGTGGACGGGCCGCACCGCGCGTGCCATGCCGTCGTGCGACGTGCCCGCCAGCTTCTGTGCCTGCGCCTTGGTCAGTTCGGCGTCGGTGGCGACCACGGCGAGGGTGGTGTTCAGCGGGGGCGGCCCGTTCTCGACGGCGGCCTCGGCGAGGCGCCGCGTCGCCTCCTCGTGGACCTCGGGCGCCGGGTAACTCACCCGCTTCCCCTCGAAGTACCGCCCGTACAGCGCCCCCGTCCCCGGGTCGACCGCCGAGCCCGCGGCGTTCGCTACGGCCAGCACGGCGACCGTGATCCCCGAATCGAGGCGGACGCTCGCGCTGCCGACGCCGCCCTTGAACCTGCCGACCACCGCACCGGTGCCCGCCCCGACGTTCCCCTCCGCGACCGGGGTGAACGGCTCGGTGCGCGCGGCGTCCTCGACGGCTGCCCGGCCGGTCGCCGCGTCGGGGCGGGCCCCGAAGTCGCCGCCCCGGCCCAGGTCGAAGACGCAGGCGGCCGGGACGACGGGCACCACGTGGGAGGGGTCGGGGCCGACCCGCACGCCCCGGCCCCGCTCCTCCAGCCACGCCACCACACCCGACGCGGAGTCCAGTCCGTACGCACTGCCGCCCGTCAGGACCACCGCCTCGACGCGCTGCACCAGATTGCGCGGGTCGAGGGCGTCCGTCTCGCGGGTGCCGGGCCCGCCGCCGCGCACGTCCACGGCCGCGACGGCCCCGCCCTCGGGGGCGAGCACCACGGTGGTGCCGGTGAGCCGGCCGTCACCGGTCCACGTGGCATGACCGACCCGAAGGCCGGCGACATCGGTCAGAGAGCCGGACAGCGGCCGGAGCGCGGCCGCGGCGGGATCGGTGGCTCCGGTGGAACCGTCGGCTCCGGCGGGATCAGCGGAAGCAGGTGTCATGAAGAAGGCGTACCACGCGGGCCGGTCACGGGCGCCGCGCCATCCGGGTGGTGAGCGTCACCCCCGTCGCGACGGTCGCCGCGGCGACCAGCCCCGCCACCAGCACCGCCCAGCGGCCCGCGAACGTACTGGCCAGCACCGCCAACGCGCTCACCGGCAACACCAGTTGCTGCGCCACCCCCACCTTGTAGTAGCGGGAGTGCAGCGCCCACACCGTGACCAGATAGAGCGCCGTCGGCACGGTCACCGCGGCGGACGCCGCCACCGTCGAGATGTGCGCCTTGCCGACGGCCTGTTCGACCGCCACCTCGATCCCGGCCCCGATCGCCGCGGCCGAGCCGAGGATCACGTAGTGGCCGTAACCCCACAGGAACGCCTGACGGTTGCTCCTCAGCCGGCCGTGGATGGGCACGACGAAGTAGATCCACCACGCGGCGAACACGACGAGGAGGCCGCCCGCGGCGATGGGCAGCAACTCGTCCAGCGCGTCGTGCTCTTCCATGCCCGACTTCACCGCCACGGTCGCCGCCGCGATGGTCTCGCCGAGCACGATGATCGTGAACAGGCCGTACCGCTCGGAGATGTGGTGCGGGTGCCACGCCGTCGTGTACGCGCGCTCCGCGATCACCGGCACGCACATCTCCGCGATCGCCATCACGAGGAACAGCCAGGGCCGGGCGCCCTCCGGCAGGAACAGCAGCCCCGACCAGCCGACCTGGCAGATCAGCACGCCCGCCGCATACCGCAGGGCCGTCCCGCGCTCGGCGCCCGTCGACGCCCTGGCGACGCGCAGCCACTGCGTGGTGAGGGCGACCCGCATGATCAGGTAGCCGAGCCAGACCAGGAGGAAGTCGTGGTCCTCGAAGCCCTTGGAGACCCCGGCGGCGAAGACGAGCACACCGGCGATCTGGATCAGCGTGACCACGCGGTACAGCGCGTCGTCGTTGTCGTACGCCGAGGAGAACCAGGAGAAGTTGACCCACGCCCAGAACATCGCGAAGAAGACCATCGCGTAGTTGAGGACGCCCTCGCCCGGGTGCCCCTCTGCGACGGCATGCACCAGCTCTGCACCGGCCTGTGCGACCGCCACGACGAAGCACAGGTCGAAGAAGAGCTCCAGCGGGGTCGCGGCGCGGTGCTCCTCGTCGCGGCCCCGGGCCAGGAGCGGCCGCAACGGGCTGCTGAAGGAGGAATCCGGTGAGGTGGCTGAGGTAGGTGAGGCGGGTGAGACGAGTGAGTCTGACGGGCTGGATGGGCCTGGTGGGGTGGGGGAGTCGGGAGAGGTCGTCATGCCCTCCAGGACAGCAGAAGGCGTACGCCGAGTCAGGCTGCGGCACCGAGCGGCACGGCAGGGCCACCCGGGCGACGCAAGGCAGTCTCGTACCGGCGCAGGACCAGCGCCGCGATGTCCGGGTGGTCGGCGATCGGGTCGGCCACCGCATCGGCACCGGCCTCGGCGAGCGCCACCGTGAACCGCCCCGGCGCCAGCAGATGCGCGGCCACGGCCACCCTCCGGTACCCGGCGCCCCGCAGCCGCGCCACCGCCTCCGGGACGGTCGGCCCGGCCGAGGAGCAGTACGCCCCGCACACCGGAGTCCCGCGCAGCAGCCCGCGCAACTGCCGGACGGCCACCCGCGCCCCGTCGTTGCCCCCGGGCCGCGACGATCCGGCCGCGGCGAGGACCACGGCGTCGGCCTCCACCCCCGCTTGCCGCTCCGCCTCGTACAGCCGGTCGCGCAGGGCGAGCGCCACGGCACGGTCGCCGCTGAGCCCTTCGGTGAGCACGCACCCGCGGCGGCCGGGGCCGTCATGGCCGCGGACGACGGCGGGGATGTCGACCGTGCGGTGGTAACCGTCGCCGAGGAGGAGGGGCACGACGACGGCGCCGTCCCGCAGCGCTTCGGCGAGGGAGGGGGCGGCAGGGGAGGGATGGTCGAGGTGGCCCAGGGCGGGCCGCACCCCGCCGAGCCCCTCGACCTGGTCGCAGAGCCGCCGCAGGGTGAGGGCGGCGCCGGGCAGGGCGCTGCCGTGCACGACGAGTACGAGGGGCGGAGCTGCCGAACCCCTGTCCAGGGGCTGCTCTTCCAGAGGCCGCTCTTCCCGGGACAGGCCTTCCAAAGGTCGCCGCTCCAGACGTCGCTCTTCCAGAGGCCGCACTGTCCACCCCACCCGAAGCCGGAGAACCCACGCTCTGTGCGAGCGGGTCCGGGACGGGACAGTGGTGTCGCCGCACTCCCGCCCCGGAAACCGCACCGCACCGGGCTGCCGTCGTGGTCGGGGAGCAGCCCGTCGCCCACGACGCTACGCCCGCTCCCGCCGGGGAACGCCCGCCAAAAGGCCTGACCACATGGGTCGTTGGGCCCCCGCGGAAGGGCCCTTAGCGGTCCGACGCCATGCCGCGCCCGGCCTACCGTCAGAGGGAAGATCTCCCTCCCGCAGCGGCTCGGCGGGGGATTCCCCCAGCGCGACGGAGTGTGACTCCCATGACCCAGACCCTGGTGCTCATCGGCCACGGAATGGTGGGCCACCGTTTCCTGGAGACGCTCGCGGAGCGTGGCGCCCTCGCCGACCCCGCGGCGCCGGGCGGTCCCGGCTGGCGGGTGACCGTGCTCGCCGAGGAGGACAGGCCCGCGTACGACCGGGTCCACCTCTCCTCCGCGTTCACCGGCGCGACCGACGCCGAACTGACCCTGTGCGACGACGACTTCCTCGCCCGCCACGGCATCGACCTGCGCCTGTCCGACCCGGCCGAGCACATCGACACCGCGGCCCGCACGGTCGCCACGACCTCCGGCGCCACCGTCCCCTACGACGCCCTGGTCATCGCCACCGGCTCCTACCCCTTCGTGCCGCCCATCCCGGGCGCCGACGCCCCCGGCTGCTTCACCTACCGCACCCTGTACGACGTCGAGACCCTCTCCGCGTACGCCTCCGAAGAAGGCCGCACCACCGGCGTCGTCATCGGCGGCGGACTCCTCGGCCTGGAGGCCGCGGGCGCACTGCGCACCCTGGGACTGCGCACCCACGTCGTCGAGTTCGCACCCCGGCTGATGCCGCTCCAGGTCGACGACGGAGGCGCCGCGGCCCTGCGCGCCACCATCGAGTCGATGGGCGTGTCCGTGCACACGGGGGTCGGGGCGAGCCGGGTCGACGCGGACGACGAGGGAGCCGTGCGCGCGCTGTGCCTGAGCGACGGCCGCACCCTCGACGTCGATGTCGTGGTCTTCTCCGCCGGCGTACGTCCCCGGGACCGCCTTGCCCGCGAGGCGGGGCTGGTCGTGGGGGACCGGGGCGGCATCGTCGTCGACGCGCACTGCCGCACCACCGACCCCTACGTCTACGCGATCGGCGAGTGCGCCCAGGGGGCCGACGGCCGCGTCTACGGCCTGGTCGCCCCCGGCTACCAGATGGCCGAGGCGGCCGCCGATGCCTTGGCGGGGGACGGCACCGCCGTCTTCACCGGGGCCGACACCTCCACGAAGCTGAAGCTGATGGGCGCCGACGTCGCCTCCTTCGGCGACCCGTTCGCGCCCGAGGGCGCGGAGGGCGGCGCCGTCTCCGTTGTCTTCTCCGACAGCCGCGAAGGCGTCTACAAGAAACTGCTGCTCGGGCCGGAGGGACAGCTGCTCGGCGGCATCCTCGTCGGCGACGCCGAGGCCTACGGCACCCTGGTGCCGCACGCCGGACGCCCGCTGCCCGCGCCTCCTCAGGCCTACGTCCTGCCCGCCTCGGACATCGAACTCCCGGGCGCCGACGCCCTCCCCGACGACGCCGTCGTCTGCAGCTGCCACAACGTCACCAAGGGAGCCGTCCGCACCGCCGTCGCCGAGAACTCCCTCACCGACATCGGTGGCATCAAGCGCTGCACCAAGGCAGGGACGGGCTGCGGCGGCTGCCTCGCCACGCTGCAGTCCGTGCTCGACGCGGAGCTCGCCGCCGCCGGAGTCGAGCGCCCGAAGGGCCTGTGCGAACACTTCGCCCTGACGCGGGCCGAGATCTACGAGACGGTCCGCACCGAGCGCATCCGCTCCTTCACCGAGCTGATGACGAAGCACGGCCTGGGCGGCGAGGGCTGCGCCGTCTGCAAGCCCGTCGTCGGGAACGTCCTCGGCACCCTCGCCCCCGAACTGGGCCTCGGCCACGTCCTGGACGGTGAGCAGGCCGCCCTCCAGGACTCCAACGACCTCTTCCTCGCCAACCTCCAGAAGGACGGCACCTACTCCGTCGTCCCGCGCGTCCCCGGCGGCGAGATCACCCCCGCCCAGCTCATCGCGATCGGCGAGGTCGCCCGCGACTTCGACCTCTACACGAAGATCACCGGCGGCCAGCGCATCGACCTCTCCGGCGCCCGCGCGGACCAACTCCCCGCGATCTGGCGCCGCCTGGTCGCCGTCGGCCTGGAGTCCGGCCACGCCTACGGCAAATCGCTGCGCACGGTGAAGTCCTGTGTCGGGGCGAAGTTCTGCCGGTTCGGACAGGGCGACTCCGTGCGGCTCGCGATCGACCTGGAACTGCGCTACCGCGGCCTGCGCACCCCGCACAAGATCAAGGGCGGCGTCTCCGGATGTCTGCGCGAGTGCGCCGAGGCCCGCGGCAAGGACATCGGCGTCATCGCCACGGCCAACGGCTGGAACCTCTACGTCTGCGGCAACGGCGGCGCCCGGCCGCGCCACGCCGACCTCCTCGCCGCCGACCTGTCGACCACCGAACTCCTCAGCCTCGTCGACCGTTTCCTCATGTACTACCTGCGGACCGGCGAGCGTCTGGAGCGGACCGCTCCGTGGTTCGAGCGCATCGGCGGCCTCGACCACCTGAAGTCCGTCCTGATCGACGACTCGCTCGGCATCTGCGCCGAGCTGGAGGCCCAGATGGACCGCCACGCGGCGGCCTACCGCGACGAGTGGCAGGCGGTCCTGGAGGACCCGCAGGCCTTGGCGCGCTTCGAGCAGCACCTCGCGCAGCCGTCTCCCGAGTTCCTGGAGCCGGGCCGCGGGCGGGCGGCGGTGCTGCCCGACGGCACCGAGGCGGCCCTCTTCAAGGACGGTGCGGGGCGGGTCTACGCCGTCGGCAACCGGGACCCGTTCTCCGGGGCCGACGTGATCGCCCACGGCATCCTCGGCACCCGTGGCGGCCGCACCGTCGTGGCCTCGCCGATGCACAAGCAGGAGTTCGACCTGCGGACCGGCGAGTGCCTGGACGACCCGTCGGTCGTGCTGCCGGTGCACGAGGTCTGAAGTCCCTTCGCATTCCCGGACTTCGGCCCGGTCGGGAGGTGTCCTACGCCTCTGCTTTCGATCGCCCGCGCGCCGGAAGGTGGATACGTCAGGCCCCGTAGCAAGGTCGGGACCCTGAGCGAACTGGGAACCATCATGAGATCGCCTGCCGCTCAAGCAGCGCCAACCGCGCCCTCGGGCACGTCGTACGACCCCGCGCAGCACCGGCCCGGCAAGACCATCACCGACTGGGAGCCGGAGAACGACCTCTTCTGGAAGTCCACGGGCAAGAAGGTCGCCGCCCGCAACCTGTGGATCGCGGTCCCCGCGCTGCTGGTCGCGTTCGTGGTCTGGCAGGTGTGGTCGGTCACGGCGACCAACCTCAAGGACGTCGGCTTCGGGTTCTCCACCTCCCAGCTGTTCTGGCTGACGGCGGTCCCGGGTCTGACGGGCGGCACGGCCCGCATCTTCTACACCTTCCTCGGCCCGATGATCGGCCAGCGCCGCTTCACCGCGCTCTCCACGGTCGTCCTGGTCATCCCGCTGATCTGGCTCGGCATCGCGGTCCAGAACCCCGACACCTCGTACGGCGTGATGATCGCCATCGCGGCCCTCTGCGGCATCGGCGGCGCCAACTTCGCCTCGTCGCTCGCCAACATCGGCTTCTTCTTCCCCAAGAAGGACAAGGGCAACGCGACCGGCATCAACGGCGGCCTCGGCAACCTGGGCGTCTCCGTCGTCCAGCTGCTCACCCCGATCGTCATCACCAGCTCGGTCATCGCGGTCGGCTCGGCCCAGCACAAGGCCGACGGCACACCGGTCTGGCTGCAGAACGCGGCGTTCCTGTGGGTGCCGGTCCTGGTGATCCTGGCCGTCGTCGCATGGTTCGGCCAGAACGACCTCAAGGTCGCGTCCACCCCGTTCAGCCAGCAGAAGGTCATCTTCAAGCGCAAGCACAACTGGTTGATGACCTGGCTCTACGTCGGTACGTTCGGCTCCTTCATCGGCTTCGCCGCGGCCCTGCCGATGCTGATCAAGACCACGTTCACCCCGATCGACGCGGCCTACTCCGCGGCAACCTACGCCTGGATGGGCCCGGCCGTGGGCGCGCTCGCCCGCTGGGCCGGCGGCTGGATCGCCGACAAGATCGGCGGCGCGAGGGTCACCATCATCTCGTTCGTCGGCATGGCGCTCTCGATCATCGGCGTCATCAACTTCCTCCCCTCCGGCGGCGACGACGGCAACTTCTGGGGCTTCTTCGCCTGCTTCCTGCTGGCGTTCTTCTTCTCGGGGATCGGCAACGGCTCCACGTTCCGCCAGATTCCGGTGATCTTCCGCAACCAGCACCTGAAGGGCCTGACCGAGGGCACGCCCGAGTACGCGAAGGCGCTGAAGCAGTCGGAGATGGAGGCGGGCGCCGTCACCGGCTTCACCTCCGCCATCGCGGCGTACGGCTTCTTCTTCATCCCGGCGATGTTCGCCAACTTCGCGGCCACCAGCGCGATGTGGGGCTTCGTGGGCTTCTACGTCAGCTGCATCGCGGTCGCCTGGTGGTTCTACGCCCGCAAGGGCGCGGAGTCGCCGAGCTGACATCCCGCACCATCCGCAATTCCCGGCCGTCCCGTACCACGGGGCGGCCGGGAATTTCTTGTGAATGCATTCACAAGCGAACTTAGGTCCAAAGTCCCGATGGAAATCCCAGCTCAGAGGTAGTGGGAGGTGATTTTTGTGCGCAGAAAGGGGACTTCCGGTCCCGGATCGAGGACCATTGCTGACCCTTTGATCGATCAGAAAGGAGTGGAATGGAGGCGTAGCGAAGAAGCGATACGGAAGGTGCGGGTCATGACTGCCACTCCTGCGGAAGCGACTGTGAACGGTGAGGCCTGGGACGGCTTCAAGGGCGGTCTGTGGCGGGACGCCATCGACGTCCGCGACTTCGTGCAGCAGAACTACGCCCCGTACGAAGGTGACGACACCTTCCTGGCCGGGCCGACCGAACGCACCACCGAGGTCTGGCAGAAGCTCCTCTCGATGTTCCCCACGGAGATCGAGCGCGGCATCTACGACGTGGACGTGAAGACTCCCTCCCGCATCGACGCCTTCAGGCCCGGCTACATCGACGGGACCGCCGCCGACCACAAGGACCTGATCGTCGGCCTGCAGACCGACGCCCCGCTCAGGCGCGCCATCATGCCCAACGGCGGCTGGCGGATGGTCGAAGGCGCCCTCAACGCCTACGGCTACGAGGCCGACCCCGAGGTCCGGGATATCTACACGAACCTGCGCAAGACCCACAACGAGGGCGTCTTCGACGCCTACACGCCCGAGATCCGCGCCTGCCGCTCCTCCGGCATCATCACCGGCCTGCCCGACGCCTACGGCCGCGGCCGCATCATCGGCGACTACCGACGCGTCGCCCTCTACGGCGTCGACCGGCTGATCGCCGCGAAGGAGGCCGACAGGGCCGCACTCGGCGAGGAGTGGGCGACCGAGGACGTCATCCGCGGCCGCGAGGAGATCTCCGAGCAGATCAAGGCCCTCAAGGAGCTCAAGGCCATGGCGCTGTCGTACGGCTACGACATCGCGCGGCCCGCCACCACCGGCCGCGAGGCCATCCAGTGGCTGTACTTCGCCTACCTTGCCGCCGTGAAGGAGCAGAACGGCGCGGCCATGTCGATCGGCCGCATCGACAACTTCCTCGACATCTACCTGCAGCGCGACATCGACGCGGGCCGCATCACCGAGGCCGAGGCCCAGGAGTTCATCGACGACTTCGTCATCAAGCTCCGCATCGTCCGCTTCCTGCGCACTCCCGAGTACAACGAGGGCTTCTCCGGCGACCCGACCTGGGTCACCTGGTCGATGGCCGGCATCGGCGAGGACGGCCGCCCGCTGGTCTCGCGCACCACCTTCCGCGCCCTGCAGACCCTCTACAACCTCGGCCCGGCCCCCGAGCCGAACCTGACGGTCTTCTGGTCGCAGCGGCTTCCGCAGGGCTTCAAGGAGTTCGCCTCCAAGGTCGCCATCGACACCTCGGCCATCCAGTTCGAGTCCGACGAGCTGATGCGCCCCAAGTACGGCGACGACACCGCGATCGCCTGCTGCGTCTCCGCGATGGCCGTCGGCAAGCAGATGCAGTTCTTCGGCGCCCGTGTGAACGTCGCCAAGGCGCTCCTCTACGCGATCAACGGCGGCCGCGACGAGAAGTCCGGCAAGACCGTCGTGCAGGGCTTCACGCCCATCGAGGGCGACTACCTGGACTACGGGACCGTCGTGCGGCAGTACGACGCGATGCTCGACTGGCTCGCCAAGACGTACGTCCACGCGCTCAACGTCATCCACTACATGCACGACAAGTACGCCTACGAGCGCATCGAGATGGCGCTGCACGACCAGGAGATCCTGCGCACCATGGCGTGCGGCATCGCGGGCCTCTCGGTCGCCGCCGACTCGCTCTCGGCGATCAAGCACGCCAGGGTCAAGGTGATCCGCGACGAGACGGGTCTCGCCGTCGACTACGAGATCGAGGGCGACTACCCCGCCTACGGCAACAACGACGACCGCGCCGACGACATCGCCAAGCGCATCGTGCACGACTTCATGCAGAAGGTCCGCAAGCACCCCACCTACCGCGACGCGGTGCACACCCAGTCGGTGCTGACCATCACCTCGAACGTCGTCTACGGCAAGAAGACCGGCAACACCCCCGACGGCCGCCGCGCGGGCATGCCCTTCGCCCCGGGTGCCAACCCGATGAACGGCCGCGACGAGCACGGCTACATCGCCTCGGCGATGTCGGTCGCCAAGCTGCCCTACGACGACGCCGAGGACGGCATCTCGCTGACCAACACCATCACTCCGGACGCGCTCGGCCGCACCCCCGAGGAGCGCGTCGCGAACCTCGCCGGAGTCCTGGACGGCTTCATGGCCAGCGACGGCTTCCACATGAACGTCAACGTGCTCAACAAGGCGACCCTCCAGGACGCCATGGAGCACCCGGAGAACTACCCGCAGCTGACCATCCGGGTCTCCGGATACGCGGTCAACTTCATCCGGCTCACCCGCGACCAGCAGCTCGACGTCATCAACCGCACCTTCCACGGCTCGCTCTGAGCCACCGGCTCCCTCCGAGCCACCGGCTCCCTCCGGGGAGCCACCCCCGAACCGCGGCCCCGGGGCCGGGCCCTCACCCCGGCCCCGGGCGCCGCGCACACCGTGTCCTGCCAGTAGTCCGGGAGTTACGCCATGGCTGTCCTGCTCGGTACCGACATTCCCGTGCGCCCCCGCACGACCGATGAGGACGCGGTCACCCCCGCGGCCGCCGCCACCCACCGCCCCGTCACCGGCTCGATCCACTCCTGGGACCTGTCGACCGGCGTCGACGGGCCGGGGTCGCGCTTCGTCACCTTCCTCGCCGGTTGCCCCCTGAGCTGTCTGTACTGCCACAACCCCGACACCTGGCGGATGCGGGACGGCAAGCGGACCACGGCGGACGACGTGATCGCGGAAGCCGCCAAGTACACGAGGTTCATCTCCGCGGCCGGGGGCGGGGCCACCGTCAGCGGCGGCGAGCCGCTCCTGCAGCCCGTCTTCACCGGCGAACTCCTGCACCGCCTCAAGCACGAGCTGGGTCTGCACACCGCGCTCGACACGTCGGGCTACCTCGGCGCACGCGCCACCGACGCCCTGCTCCGCGACGTCGACCTGGTCCTGCTCGACATCAAGTCCTGGGACCCCGAGACCTACCGGACGGTCACCGGCCGTCCCCTGCGGCCCACCCTCGACTTCGCCCACCGCCTGGCCGACCTCGGCCAGGAGACCTGGGTGCGCTTCGTCCTCGTCCCCGGCCTGACCGACGACCCGGCGAACATCGAGGGCGTCGCCCGCTTCGCCGCCTCGCTCGGCAACATCTCGCGCGTCGACGTGCTGCCCTTCCACAAGCTGGGCGAGGGGAAGTGGGACGCGCTCGGCAAGGACTTCACGCTGCGCGACACCCCCTCGCCCACCCCGGACCAGGTGGCCGCCGCCAAGGAGATCTTCGCAGCTCAGGGCCTCAAGGCCGTATGAATCCGGCGGCCGGTCCCGCCCGACGTACCCTGGAGGCATGAGCACCGCCCCCGCCCCCGAACCGCGCGATCCGGACGAGCCGAAGCCCAAGGCGAAGAACGCGCTGGTCTTCGACGACCCGCTGGCGCAGCAGTCGTCGGACGACACGGACCGGGGGTGGGGCGAGCGGGCCGAGACCCGCGGCGACAGCGCCGCCGACCTCGCGCGCTTCCTCGACGAGAAGCCGCCCCACCACATCTGAGCCCGGGCTACTCCTCGCGGGGGCCCGAGCCGCGCTGCGCCACCAGGGCGTCGCGGATCTCCTTGAGGACCTCCAGCTCGGAGATCTCGATGACCTCCTGCGTCCCCTCCTTCTCGGCCTTCTTGGCGGCGGCCCGCGCCAGGTACTTGGCCATGGGCAGCACCATCAGGAAGTACACGACGGCCGCGGTGATCACGAAGCTGAGGACCGCGCTGAGCACGGGGCCCCACATGATCGGGATGCCCGAGACGACCTCGCCCGCGTCGTTCGTCTTGCAGGGGGCCTTCAGGCACGAGCTGTAGTGATCGAGGTCCTTCGTCCCGAAGGCGCCGACGAGCGGGTTGATGACGCCCTTCACCACCGAGTTCACGATGTTCGTGAAGGCGGCTCCGATGACGACCGCGACCGCCAGGTCGACGACATTGCCGCGCATCAGGAAGGCCTTGAAGCCCTCCCAGACGCCCGGTTCCTTCTTCTCGCTCACCACGAGGCCTTTCGTTGCACGTGCGGGTTGTGGAACAAACAACTTCGCAACCTACGTGAGGCCATGGCCGCCCTGTCCAATTGACTCGCACGAACGAGCTACTTGACAGCCCTCCAGTGCGATCGTGAACGTTCCGCTTCATCGGAGGGTCACCGCCAGACGCGCGCTCGCCCCGGCCCCGGCCAGCCGCGCCGCCGTGTCCCTCGGGACGGAGAGCACCACCAACGCGCCGCTCTCGGCGGGTCCTTCCCCGGGCTCGGGCACCGCGGAGACCCGGGCTCCCGACGCCACCACGCGCGGCTCGGCCCCGCCCGCGGGCGATCCGTCGGCAGCGATCACGTCGACCCGGTCGCCGGGGCGGAGCAGGCGCACCGTGTCCGCGTCCGCGATCCGCACGGGGGCGGTCACCGCCGCCGTCACGCCCGCCCCTGCCGCGGAACGCTCCGCCGCGGCCGCGACCCCGTGCGCCGGGACGGGCTCCCGCGGGGCCGCCTCCCGAGGGGCCGTGCTCGCGAGGGCCGCGGCGGTCATCGCGAGTCCCACGGCCACGGCCCGTCGTCTGTGCCGCAGCAGCCGGCGCAGCCGCGGATGTCCCGCGCCCACCCGCACGGGCGGGAAGGGAGGAACCGGGCAGCCCTCGGACGGGCGTGCCCGGTCTTCCGGTCGGGTCTGCGAAGGGACGTGCGTCACGACAACCACCGCCTGCGATGCGAGGAGCTCGGCTTCCGCTCTCACGATGCAGGCCCGCGCCGATCCCCGCTGAGCCCCGTGGACTACCCGCCGGTTGTGGACAACTCCCTCATCCGAACGTGGACTTCCGCCCGCTGGCACACGTGGACTTCCGCCCGCTCACAGACGTCTCAGGGCGTCAAGGCGGCTCAGGGCGTCAAGGTAGCTCAGGGCGGCGCAGGGCGACTCAGCTCCTCTCACGGCAGCCGGATCCCCGGATCCACGCCGCCCAGCGCCCTCGCGCACAGGCACTCGCGGTCCGTGCCGCCCTCCGGCAGCCCCGCCACCGCGTCGAACAGCACGCCCCGCAGTCGGTCCACATTGGCGGCGAACACCCGCAGGACCTCGTCGTGCGAGACGCCCTCGCCGGTCTCCGCGCCCGCGTCCAGATCCGTGACCAGGTTCAACGACGTGTAGCAGAGTTCGAGTTCGCGGGCGAGCGCCGCCTCGGGGTGTCCGGTCATGCCCACCACCGACCAGCCCTGTGCCGCGTACCAGCGCGACTCCGCCCGGGTGGAGAAGCGCGGCCCTTCGATCACGACGAGCGTCCCGCCGTCGGCCGGCTCCCAGCCGCGGCCGCGGGCCGCCTTGAGGGCCGCGCCGCGGCCCACGGGGCAGTAGGGGTCGGCGAGCGAGACGTGGACGACGTTCGGCACGCCGCCGTCGGGGAGCGGCACTCCGTCGAAGTACGTCTGGGCGCGTGCCTGTGTGCGGTCCACGAGCTGGTCCGGCACCAGCAGCGTCCCGGGCCCGTACTCGGCCCGCAGCCCGCCGACCGCACACGGGCCCAGCACCTGGCGCACGCCCACGGAGCGCAACGCCCACAGGTTGGCGCGGTAGTTGATGCGGTGCGGCGGCAGATGGTGGCCGCGGCCGTGCCGGGGCAGGAAGGCGACCCGGCGCCCGGCGATCGTGCCGAGGAAGAGGGAGTCGCTCGGAGCTCCGTAGGGGGTGTCGACCGGTACCTCGGTCACGTCGTCGAGGAAGGAGTAGAAGCCGGAGCCGCCAATGACACCGATCTCGGCCCGCGCGGCGTTCACCGTGTTCACCATGGCCCGACACAGTAGCCGGGGCGGCACCCGCCGACGAGCCCGCCGTCACGCGCCAGCGCCTCTGCCGTCACACGCCGACGACCCCGCCATCGCACGCCGACGACCCCGCCGTCACATGACGGCGGGGTCGTCGGAACAGCGTGTGGGAAGTCCTACGCGGCCGAGCTCGACGACGACGTGGACGTCGAGGAGGAGCCGGACGACTTGGAGTCCGAGGACGAGGAGGACGAAGCAGCCTTCGAGTCCGACGTGGACGAGCCGCCCGACGAGGAACCGGACGCCGACTTCGACGAGGCGTTCGCCGGCGTGCTGCTCGACGACGAGCCGCGGCTGTCGTTGCGGTAGAAGCCGGAGCCCTTGAAGACGATGCCGACCGCCGAGAACACCTTCTTGAGGCGTCCGTCGCAGCTGGGGCACACGGTCAGGGCGTCATCGGTGAACTTCTGCACCGCCTCGAGGCCCTCGCCGCACTCGGTGCACTGGTACTGGTACGTCGGCACTTGCTTCCTCCTGGCACTCTCACTCGATGAGTGCTAACGACGGTCCATAGTGACGTATTCCGCGGGATCAGTCCACCGCCACCGGCACGCGGTGACCGACGCCACGCGCCACGGTGCGGCCCGGGGCCCTGGGAACGAGCCTCGAACGCAGCGTCACGAGGACCGCGAGAGCCAGTGCCGTGCCGCCCAGCGGGACGAGGAATCCGGCCCCGTCCCAGAAGCGGTCCTCCAGCTGTCCGGCGACCGTCACGGCCGCCGCCTGACCGAGCGCGACCGCGCCGGTCAGCCAGGTGAAGGCCTCCGTGCGGCCGGTCGGCGGGACCAGCTTGTCGACCAGGGTGTAGCCGGTGATCAGTGCGGGCGCGATGCAGACGCCGACCAGCAGGCCGAGTCCGGCGAGGAGCAGCACGGAGTGCGCCGCCCAGAGGCCGGAGGCCATCAGGGTCAGTGCCGTGTAGCCGACCAGGAGGCGTCGCTGCGGGGAGACCTTCCAGGCGATGGCGCCGCAGATGATGCCGGAGAGCATGTTGCCCGCCGCGAACGTGCCGTACAGGACGCCGTTCAGGCCGGGCTCGCCGATCGACTCGGTGAACGCGGCCAGCGAGACCTGCATGCCGCCGAAGACGGCGCCGATGCCGAGGAACGTGACCATCAGGACCCGCACTCCGGGGATGCGCAGCGCGGAAACGTGCTCCACGCGCGCGTGCTCGTCGTGGTGTGCGGACGGCTTGGGCTGGGTGCTCTTCTGCGCGGCGAACAGGAGGCCGCCGACCAGTGTGAGTCCGGCCTCGGTGAGGAGTCCGGCGGAGGGGTCGATGGTGGTGCACAGCGCGGTGGCGAGGAGCGGGCCGAGGACGAAGGTCAGCTCGTCGGTGACCGACTCGAAGGCGGCCGCGGTGGTGGCCAGGGGGGAGTCCTGCAGCTTGGCGCCCCAGCGGGCGCGCACCATGGGGCCGATCTGCGGGGTGGAGGCGCCCGCGGGCACGGCGGCCACGAAGAGCGTCCACAAGGGGGCGTCGGAGAGCGCGAGCACCGTCAGGGTGACGACCGACGCGGAGTGGATCAGCACGCCGGGCAGCAGGACGGCGCGCTGTCCGAAACGGTCGGCGAGCTTGCCGCCGAAGGGGGCGAACAGCGCCATGGAGACGCCGGTGGCGGCCGAGACGGCGCCCGCGGCACCGTACGAGCCGGTGGTGTGCTGGACCAGCAGGACGATGGAGATCGTCAGCATCGCGAACGGCTGTCGCGCCGCGAAGCCGGGGAGGAGGAACGTCCAGGCGCGAGGGGTGCGCAGGAGCTGTCCGTAGCCCGGGCGGGATTCGGTGACCGTGGATGCCACGGCCCGTGCCTTTCTGCCGCCTGGTAGCGCCCGTGCGGGGGCGCCGAGAGCTGTCCTCTTGCGCGGAACTGCGGTAGATGCCGGGTGCCACTGCGAGGGCTCCTCGACCGCCATACGGTCGCGCCAGCTCTGCTTCAGGCAGAGTTGGTTCGATCAGGTGCCTTTATCGTACAGGGGAGAGTCCCATCAGCACCTGTGATTGCAGCCGATGAGACCCCCGCCACCTACGATTGGTGCTTTTCTCCGTCGGTTCCCAGCCAGCCGGCCAGCTTTCCGCCGTGGCCGACCGCGCGCAGTCGCTTCTCGGCGGCGTCCCGCACCGGATCGGTCGCCACCACCAGGAGCTCGTCCCCGCGCCGCAGCACGGTCGTCGGCATCGGCACGAACGATTCGCCGTCGCGGACGACCAGCGTGACGGCCGAGCCCGGGGGCAGCCGCAGCTCGCCGACCTCGACGCCGTGCATGCGGGATTCCTTGGGGATGGCCACGGACAGCAGATGGCCCTGCAGCCGCTCCAGGGGCGCGGACTCGATGCCGAGGTCGGCGGCCTCCGAGGAGTCGCCGAGGCGCAGCTTCCTGGCCAGCCAGGGCAGCGTGGGGCCCTGGATGAGGGTGTAGACGACGACCAGGACGAAGACGATGTTGAAGATCCGCTGGCTGTCCTCGACGTCGCTCACCATGGGGATCGTCGCCAGGATGATGGGCACGGCGCCGCGCAGTCCGGCCCAGGACAGCAGGGCCTTCTCCTGCCACGGCAGGCGAAACGGCAGCAGGCTGAGGACGACCTCTAGGGGGCGTGCCACCACGGTCAGGACCAGGCCGATGACGATTGCGGGCCAGGTGTCGTCGAGCAGGTCGTGCGGCGTGACCAGCAGGCCGAGCAGGACGAACATGCCGATCTGGGCGAGCCAGCCGAGGCCTTCGGCGAAGCCGCGGGTGGCCGGCCAGTGCGGCAGCCTCGCGTTGCCGAGCACCATCGAGGCGAGGTAGACGGCGAGGAATCCACTGCCGTGTGCCATGGCGCCCGCGGCGTACGCGGCGACGGCGATGGCCATGACGGCGATGGGGTAGAGGCCGGAGGCGGGCAGGGCCACGTGCCGCAGGCCGTAGGCGCCGAGCCAGCCGACCGCCAGGCCTATCGCGGCGCCGATCGCCAGCTCCAGGGAGATCTTGCCGAGCAGTACGTACCAGTCGTCCACCGGTCCCGCCGTGGAGAAGGCCACGACGAGGATCACCACAGGGGCGTCGTTGAACCCCGATTCCGCTTCCAGGACACCCGTCACACGGGAGGGGAGCGGCACCTTCCGCAGCACCGAGAACACCGCAGCCGCGTCCGTCGACGAGACCACCGCGCCGATGATCAGCGCCTGCCGCCATTCGAGGCCCACCAGATAGTGGGCTCCTGCCGCCGTGACGCCGACGCTCACCGCGACGCCGACGGTCGACAGGATCGCTGCCATGGGCAGGGCGGGTTTGATCTCTTTCCACTTCGTCCCGAGGCCGCCCTCCGCGAGGATCACGACCAGGGCGGCGTAGCCGATGACCTGCGTCAGTTCGGCATTGTTGAAGTGGACGTCGCCGACGCCGTCCTGGCCCATGGCGATGCCGATGCCCAGGTACAGCAGCAGGCTGGGGAGCCCGCTGCGCGACGAGATCCGGACCGCCGCCACAGCGACGAGCAGAACGAGCGAGCAGACGAGCAGGAGCTGGTTGAGGTGGTGGACAGTCAGGGGCCGTTCCTTCCTCCGTGAAGCCGAGTACTGCGTAGGAGTACTTCGTTACCTTACCTAATTGTTAACGCTTTCTTGACGCCGTCGAATGACTATTCGATCTCAAGGGGGGTCGGGTACCTGACTCCGCGTCCGGAGCCGCAACGCCCTGCGCCTATGGTTGCTCCTGCGCTCCCAGAGTCGCCCAGTCGACAGCACAGCCCGCCCTGCCGCTCGCGTAAGGACAGCAAGGACAGCGATGCCCTCCAACACCAACGCCTCTTCCGGTCATAAGTCCGGCAAGAAGAAGGGGCGCCGAGCCCGACTCGTCGTGATCGTCCTGGTCCTGGCCATCGTCGGAGGCATCGGCTTCGGCGCGTACTGGAGCGTCAGCACCGTGCGCGCCTCCTTCCCGCAGACCAAGGGAACGATCAAGATCGACGGCCTGGCCGGTCCCGTCGACGTGAAGCGGGACGGGAACGGAATCCCGCAGATCTACGCCGAGTCCGACGCGGACCTCTTCATGGCCCAGGGCTTCGTCCAGGCGCAGGACCGCTTCTGGGAGATGGACGTCCGCCGTCATATGACCTCCGGGCGGCTCTCCGAGATGTTCGGGAAGAGCCAGGTCAAGACCGATGAGTTCCTGCGCACACTCGGCTGGCACCGGGTGGCGAAGAAGGAGTACGACTCCAAGCTCTCGCCGGAGACGAAGAAGTACCTCCAGGCGTACGCCAAGGGAGTCAACGCCTACCTCGCCGGCAAGGACGGCAAGGACATCTCCGTCGAGTACGCGGCGCTGGGCTTCGAGAACGACTACAAGCCGCAGGAGTGGACCCCCGTCGACTCCGTGGCCTGGCTCAAGGCCATGGCCTGGGACCTGCGCGGCAACATGCAGGACGAGATCGACCGTTCGCTGATGACGAGCCGCCTCGGCCCGTCGCAGATCAAGGACCTGTACCCCGAGTACCCGTACAAGCGGAACAAGCCCGTCGTGCGGGAGGGCGCCTACAACAGCGTCACCAAGGAGTACGACCCCGAGGCCAAGGCCACCGGCACCCAGTCCGGCGGCACGGGCACCGGCGTCGGCACCGGCGGTACGGGGACGGGCGGCACCGGCACGGGGACCGGCACCGGGACCGGCGGAACCGGCACCGGCACCGGCGGCACGGCCGGTACGGGCCTCGCGGGCGGCACGGAGGCGCCCAACGGGCTGCAGTCGCAGCTCAACGGCCTCTCCGGAGCCCTGGACGAGGTCCCGGCCATCCTGGGCCCGAACGGCAACGGCATCGGCTCGAACTCCTGGGTCGTCTCCGGCAAGCACACGATCACCGGCAAGCCGCTCCTCGCGAACGACCCGCACCTGGCGCCGCAGCTGCCCTCCGTCTGGTACCAGATGGGCCTGCACTGCCGGTCGGTCTCCTCGAAGTGCCAGTACGACGTCTCGGGCTACACCTTCTCCGGCATGCCGGGCGTGGTCATCGGCCACAACCAGGACATCGCCTGGGGCATGACGAACCTCGGCGCCGACGTCACGGACCTGTACCTGGAGAAGTTCACCGGGGACGGCTACCAGTACGACGACAAGGTGCTGCCCTTCACCTCCCGCGAGGAGACCATCAAGGTCGCGGGCGGCAAGGACAAGAAGATCACGGTCCGCGAGACCAACAACGGACCGCTGATCTCCGACCGCGACGACGAACTGGTGAAGGTCGGCAAGAAGGCCGGCGTGGACACCGCGGCCCCCGACCGGGGCGACGGCTACGGAGTGGCCCTGCGCTGGACCGCGCTGACCCCCGGCAAGTCCATGGACGCCGTCTTCGAGCTCAACAAGGCGAAGAACTTCACGGAGTTCCGCAAGGCGGCCGCTTCTTTTGAAGTGCCGTCCCAGAACCTGATCTACGCCGACACCGAGGGCAACATCGGCTACCAGGCGCCGGGCAAGATCCCCACCCGCGGCAAGGGCGACGGCTCGCTCCCGGCCCCGGGCTGGGACCGCGCCTACCGCTGGACCGGCTACATCCCGCAGGATGCGCTGCCCTACGAGTACAACCCGAAGCGCGGCTACATCGTCACCGCCAACCAGGCCGTGATCGACGACCGCGACCAGGCCGACTACCCGTACAAGCTCACCTCGGACTGGGGCTACGGAGCGCGCAGCCAGCGGATCGACGATCTCATCCAGTCGAAGATCAAGAACGGCGGCAAGATCTCGACCGAGGACATGCGCCTCATGCAGATCGACAACAGCAGCGAGATCGCCAAGCTGCTCGTGCCCAAGCTCCTGAAGATCGACGTCAAGGACAAGTACGTCCGCGAGGCGCAGAAGCTCCTCGAGGGCTGGGACTACACCCAGGACGCCGACTCGGCGGCCGCCGCGTACTTCAACTCTGTCTGGCGCAACATCCTCAAGCTGGCCATCGGCAACAAGCTCCCCAAGGAGCTGCGCGTCAAGGGTCAGTGCCTGAGTGTGGAGCCGGCGGGCAACACCGGCCCCGCCGACGAGGGCAAGAAGGTCCGTGAGTGCGGTGAGCGCGACGCCGACTCGGCCCAGCCGGACGGCGGCGACCGCTACTACGAGGTGATCCGCAAGATCATCGACGACGAGACCAACGACTGGTGGAAGTCGCCGGCGACCCGCACGGACGAGGAGACCAAGACCCGCGACCAGCTGTTCAAGCGGGCCCTGGAGGACGCGCGCTGGGACCTGACGGCCAAGCTCGGCAAGGACGTCGACACCTGGAGCTGGGGCCGTCTGCACCGGCTCACGCTGAAGAACCAGACGCTCGGCACCGAGGGTCCCGGCTGGCTGCAGTTCGTGCTGAACCGCGGCCCGTGGAACCTCGGCGGCGGCGAGGCCGCGGTCAACGCGACCGGCTGGAACGCGGCGGGCGGCTACGGAGTGGTGTGGGTGCCTTCGATGCGGATGGTGGTGAACCTCAAGGACCTCGACAAGTCCAAGTGGATCAACCTCACCGGCGCTTCGGGCCACGCGTACAACGACCACTACACCGACCAGACGAACAAGTGGGCCAAGGGCGAGCTCCTGCCGTGGGCCTTCTCGGACAAGGCGGTCGAGGACAGCACGAGCGACAAGCTGGTGCTGCGCCCATGACGGCCGCGCACGACCCGGCCTGAACAGGCATCGGTCCGAAAGGGCCCTCCACGCACGCGTGGAGGGCCCTTTCGGCATCCCGGGCTCCTCGGCGGAGGTCAGCGGAAGCGGCGGGCCCCCGACGGCGTCACGACGGCGTGCACGGGCCGGTCGTGCGCCTCTTCGGGGAGGTGCGCGACCACTTCGGAGTCGTACAGAAGCACCACGAGAGCGGGATGGGCGTCCGCGCGCTCCAGCCGGGAGAGGACCCGGTCGTACGATCCGCCGCCCCGCCCGAGCCGCATCCCGCGCGCGTCCACGGCGAGACCCGGCAGCAGCACGGCGTCCGCCTCCAGGACGACGTCCGGCCCCAGGTGTGCGCCCGACGGCTCCAAGAGGTCGATTTTCCCGGGGTGTTGTACGCGGACGAGGGAGCCGGGCCCGTCGTACGCGCCCCAGTCCAGGTCGTTGTCCGCGAGCAGCACCGGCAGCAGGACGCGGGTCCCGCGCGCGTGCAGGGCGTCGAGCAGGGCGTGCGTACCGGGCTCGCTGCCCATGGAGACGTACGCGGCGACGGTCCGCGCGTCGGCGAGCTCGGGCAGGTCCAGCGCGCGGTCGGCGAGAACCGCCGTCGCCTTCCGTGCGTCATCCTCAGTCAACCCGCTTCTCACCGCGAGGAAGCCTCGCCGCAACATGCGCTTGGTTGGCTGGCCGTCGGCTTCGGTACCGCTGGTTCCGCTCATGGGGATCTCACAATTCCTTCCTGGTCGGCCCATAGCCGACGAATAATCCGGACCCACAGATTCCGCACATACGCACCGGATATGGTGGCGCCATGACTGAGTCTCACCCCCCCCACGCCCGGATCACCAAGGCGGTCATCCCTGCCGCAGGTCTCGGTACGCGCTTCCTGCCGGCCACGAAGGCCACGCCCAAGGAGATGCTGCCGGTCGTCGACAAGCCGGCGATCCAGTACGTGGTCGAGGAGGCCGTGTCCGCGGGTCTCGACGACGTCCTCATGATCACGGGGCGCAACAAGCGCCCGCTGGAGGACCACTTCGACCGCAACTACGAACTCGAATCGGCCCTCCTGAAGAAGGGCGACGAGGCGCGCCTCGCCAAGGTCCAGGAGTCCAGCGACCTCGCGACGATGCACTACGTCCGCCAGGGCGACCCCAAGGGGCTCGGTCACGCCGTCCTGTGTGCCGCTCCGCACGTCGGCCACGAGCCGTTCGCCGTGCTCCTCGGCGACGACCTGATCGACCCGCGCGACCCGCTCCTCGCCCGTATGGTCGAGGTCCAGGAGCGGCACGGCGGCAGCGTCATCGCCCTCATGGAGGTGGCCCCCGAGCAGATCCACCTCTACGGCTGCGCGGCCGTCGACGCCACCGACGACGGCGACGTCGTCAAGGTCACCGACCTGGTCGAGAAGCCCGACACCGCGGACGCCCCGTCGAACTACGCGATCATCGGCCGCTATGTCCTCGACCCCCACATCTTCGGCATACTGCGCAAGACCGAGCCGGGCCGCGGCGGCGAGATCCAGCTCACCGACGCCCTGCAGCAGCTCGCCGCCGACGAGAAGGTGGGCGGTCCGGTGCACGGCGTGGTCTTCAAGGGCCGCCGCTATGACACCGGCGACCGGGGCGACTATCTGCGTGCCATTGTCAGACTCGCGTGCGAACGTGAAGATCTGGGCCCGGACTTCCAGGCCTGGCTTCGCAGTTACGTCACCGAGGAGATGTAGCACTTTGAGCAGCAGCACGACGACACCGACCACCGGCCAGAACCCCTTCTGGTCGGTGGAAGAGCATCTGGACGACATCCTCGACGCCGTCCGCCCGCTCGAACCCATCGAGCTCCAACTCCTCGACGCCCAGGGCTGCGTCCTGGTCGAGGACGTCACGGTGCCCGTCTCGCTGCCGCCCTTCGACAACAGCTCCATGGACGGGTACGCGGTGCGGGTCGCCGATGTCGCGGGCGTCAGCGAGGAGTTCCCCGCCGTCCTCACGGTCATCGGCGACGTGGCCGCGGGCGCGGGCGAGCAGCCCACCGTCGGCCCCGGCCAGGCCGCCCGCATCATGACCGGCGCCCCGCTGCCGCCCGGCGCCGAGGCCGTCGTCCCCGTGGAGTGGACCGACGGAGGCCTGGGCGAGGGCCCCGTCTCCGGCATGCGCGCCCACAGCGCCGCCCCTGAGGGCGCGTCGGGCGAGGTCCGCGTGCACCGCCCGGCCGAGGCCCGCGCGCACGTGCGGGCGCGGGGCAGCGACGTCCGGGCGGGCGACCGCGCCCTGGCCGCGGGCGCCGTCCTCGGCCCCCCGCAGATCGCCCTGCTCGCCGCGATCGGCCGCGGCACGGTGAAGGTCCGCCCCCGCCCGCGCGTGGTCGTCATGTCCACCGGCAGCGAACTGATCCAGCCGGGCGAACAGTTGGCGGACGGCCAGATCTACGACTCCAACAGCTTCGCCCTCACCGCCGCGGCCCGCGACGCCGGAGCCATCGCCTACCGCGTGGGCGCCGTCGCCGACGACGCCGAGACGCTGCGCTCCACCATCGAGGACCAGCTGATCCGCGCCGACCTGATCGTCACCACGGGCGGCGTGAGCGTGGGCGCGTACGACGTCGTGAAGGAGGCCCTGTCCGCCATCGGCGACCCGGACGAGGAGGAGGGCATCGGCGCGGGCGGCGGGGTGGAGTTCCGCAAGATCGCGATGCAGCCCGGCAAGCCCCAGGGCTTCGGCTCCATCGGCCCCGACCACACGCCGCTGCTCGCACTGCCGGGCAACCCCGTCTCCTCGTACGTCTCCTTCGAGCTCTTCGTGCGCCCCGCGATCCGCACCCTCATGGGCCTGCCCGAGGTGCACCGGCCCACCGCGCGCGCGGAGCTGCTCGCGGACAAGGCGCTCGGCTCGCCCGCGGGACGCCGTCAGTTCCTGCGCGGGAGGTACGACGCCGAGGCGGGCCGCGTGACGCCCGTCGGCGGCTCCGGCTCGCATCTGATCGCCGCTCTCGCGCACGCGGACGCGCTGATCGTCATCCCCGAGGACACCACGTCGGTGGAGCCCGGCGCGGACGTCGAGGTGGTCCTGCTCGGCTGAGACGGCCCCCCGCGCGGTACCGTGTCGCGCACAACAGGCCCGCGCGCCGCACCGCGCGGGGCCCGGACCGGGAGCGCCAAGCACATGACCGCGATTTCCCGGGGGGACACCCCCGGAGCCCCTGAGCAGCAGCGACTGACCCACATCGACGAGTCGGGCGCCGCCCGCATGGTCGACGTGTCCGCCAAGGACGTCACGGCGCGCACCGCCCGCGCCAGCGGCCGCGTGCTGGTCTCGCCACGCGTGATCGAGCTGCTGCGCGGCGAGGGAGTGCCCAAGGGGGACGCCCTGGCGACCGCGCGGATCGCGGGGATCATGGGGGCCAAGCGCACCCCGGACCTGATCCCGCTCTGCCACCCGCTGGCCGTCTCCGGAGTGAAGCTCGACCTCTCCGTGGCGGACGACGCCGTGGAGATCCTCGCCACGGTGAAGACGACCGACCGCACGGGCGTCGAGATGGAGGCCCTGACCGCGGTGAGCGTGGCGGCCCTCACGGTCGTCGACATGATCAAGGCCGTCGACAAGGGTGCCGTCATCACGGACGTACGCGTCGAGGAGAAGACGGGCGGCAAGTCCGGGCACTGGCACCGCGAAGAGGAGCGCGCATGAGCCAGGACCCGGACGCGTCGACCGGCGGCGCGCTTCCCGCGCCGTACCGCGCGCTCGTCGTGACCGCCTCGAACCGCGCCGCCGCCGGGGTCTACGCCGACAAGGGCGGCCCGATCCTCGCCGAGGGCCTCACCGCGCTCGGCTTCGCCGTCGACGGGCCGCAGGTCGTCCCCGACGGCGACCCCGTCGAACAGGCCCTGCGCGCGGGCGCCGAGGCGGGCTACGACGTCATCCTCACCACCGGCGGCACCGGCATCTCGCCCACCGACCGCACCCCCGAGGCCACCCGCCGCGTCATCGGCCACGAAGTGCCGGGCATCGCGGAGGCGATCCGCGCGTACGGCAGGGACAAGGTCCCCACGGCCGCGCTCTCCCGGGGACTCGCCGGAGTCGTGGGCCGGACCCTCATCGTGAACCTGCCGGGCTCCTCCGGAGGCGTACGCGACGGTCTCGCCGTTCTGGAGCCGCTGCTGAGGCACGCCGTCGACCAGCTGCGCGGCGGTGACCACCCCGGTCCGCCGGGGGGTGCGAGCTGAACGGCTCCTCCTGGCCCGTCGAGCTGACGGACGGCGATGTCGCCCTCCGTCCCATAAAGATGCGCGACCAGCGGGCCTGGCGCGAGGTCAACCGGCGCAACCGGGACTGGCTGCGCCCCTGGGAGGCCACGATCCCGCCGCCCACCCCGAGCGGTCCGATCGTGCACCGTCCCACGTACCGGCAGATGGTCCGTCATCTGCGCGCGGAGGCCAACGCGGGCCGGATGCTGCCCTTCGTCATCGAGTACCAGGGCCGCCTCGTCGGACAGTTGACGGTCGCCGGGATCACCTGGGGCTCGATGTGCTCGGGCCACGTCGGCTACTGGGTCGACCGGTCCGTGGCGGGCCGCGGGGTCATGCCCACGGCCGTCGCGCTCGCCGTCGACCACTGCTTCCGCTCGGTGGGGCTGCACCGCATCGAGGTCTGTATTCGTCCCGAGAACGCGCCGAGCCGACGGGTCGTGGAGAAACTCGGATTCCGCGAGGAGGGGCTTCGCCCGCGGTATCTGCACATCGACGGGGCGTGGCGGGATCATCTCGTCTTCGCGCTCACGACCGAAGAGGTACCGGAAGGGTTGTTGCGCCGCTGGCACCAGGCCCGACCTCGGAACACTGCCTAGGCCGGTTCTCGATCCACGGAAATGAAATACGTGTTCGAAATTGAGCACCGAACGACCGTCTGAGGCGCGTATGAGACTTGTCTCAGGCATTAAATTCACGCTCTCGGCGGCCCGTTGATCGCACCAGTCACAAAAAAAGTTCGAGATATCAGCCAGATCGTGCGACACACCGGCCCAATTGGCAGATGGCCTCACGCAAACCCCTCTACCGTGTGAGCGTGAGCAGCAGCGGCCTCATCTACGCAGTCATCGTCGGGGCCTGGGCCGCCTACTTGGTGCCGATGTGGCTCCGTAGGCAGGACGAGCTGAACGAAGCCCGTCCGACGGAACGCTTCAGCACCGCCATCCGGCTGCTGTCCGGACGGGCGGGCATGGAGCGCCGATACGCCAAGGACCTGCAAGCGCGCTCGCCCGAGGACGGGGAGTCGCTCGACGACCCGGACGGCATCACCGGCTCGGTGGACGTCCGGTCCTTCGTCGCGCCCCCGTCCGAGCGCGAACCCGAACGCGAGCGGGAGCGCGAGCCCGAACGGGAGCGCGAACCCGACCGGGAACGGGAACGCCACCCCGCGCCCGCTCCCCGGGCCAAGGCGCCGGTCAGGGCGGCGGCCAAGGTGCCGGGCAAGGCATCCGCCAAGGCACCGGTCAAGCCGTCGGCCCATGCGACGCCCGCGCAGCGCGCCGCGTCGGCCGAGGCCGCCGCGCGCGCCCGGCGCAGCAAGGTGCTCGCCCGACGCCGCCGTACGACGGTCCTCCTCTTCGTCGCCTTCACCATCGGCGCGATCGTCGCCGCGATCGGCGGGCTCGCCTTCCTGTGGGCGCCCGCCGCGCCCGCCGTGCTCCTGAGCGCGTACATCGTCTATCTGCGCGGCCAGGAACGGCGCCGCTTCACCTACACGATGGACCGGCGCAGGGCCGAGGACGCGGCGCAGCGGCTGCGCGAGCGCCAGCCGCGGCGCAGGCCCGCGAGCGCGGAGCCGGTCGCCGACGAGCCGATGGAAGAGGGCCCCGCGCCCGAGACGGAGACCGGGCTCTCCGCGCTCGCCGCCGACCGCCGCGCCCTCGTCGAGCAGACCGACCACGCGGAGTGGGTCGACCAGCAGCGCGAGCGGCAGCACGGTCCGGGCCGCGGCGACAGCTGGGACCCGGTCCCGGTCCCGCTGCCGACCTACGTGACGGCGCCGGTCGCCCCGCGCGCCACCGGCGGCGTCGACCTGGGCGCGCCCGACGCCTGGAGCTCGGCGCGGTCGAGCACGGCGGAGCCGACCGCCGACCCCGTGTCCGAGCGGGCCGAGCGGGCCGAGCGGGCCGAGCGGGCCGAGCGGGAACGGTCGGCCGAGGGCTCCGGTGACATCGACGGGGCCGAGGGTGCCGACGCCGGGGGCGGTCGCAGCGACAAGCGCCGGGCGGCGTCCGCGCGGCGTGCCCGCGAGCGCGGCCGCACGCCGCTCTTCGACCAGTACGAGGACGGCGGACGGCCGCGCGCGGCGAACGAGTGAGGGACCGTGAGGTCTCCCTGGCTGACCAGCCAGGACCGGATTTCCGAGCACCCCGATCGGGATGCTAGAGTTTCACTCGTTGCAAGGGCCTGTGGCGCAGTCTGGTAGCGCACCTCGTTCGCATCGAGGGGGTCTGGGGTTCAAATCCCCACAGGTCCACTGCACATGAGATCCCGTCCGGTTCACTGAACCGGGCGGGATCTTTGCTGTGCCCGAGCAGTCGCTCTCCATGTGTGATGTGCGCTGCTCTGGATACATTTGATCTATGTCGTCTCCGTTGAGGGTTGCCGTGTGCTGCGGCGCCGTGCTGGCCGCCGTGCTGGCGGGCGGGTGTGCCGCGGAGCCCCGGGGGCTGCGGGTGGAGGGGCCCGCGCTGCAGCCCTCGCGGGCGGCCGGGCCCGTCTATCTGGCCGACGCCGCCGGACTGGCGCTGCAGCAGCCGACGTCGGCGCAGCTCACCGAGGACGTCGTGCTCTCGGAGTTGAGCTGGCGGGACTGGGGCGGGCCGACCGCGCGGGCCACCGGGAAGCTCGGCGGCCCGTGGTGCCGCCCCAAGTGCTCCGGCGAGCCCTACGACGCGACGCTGACGCTCAGCGGCCTGGAGCAGCAGGAGCGCTTGGCGTACTACCGGCGGGCCACCGTCGAGCCGAAGCAGCCGACGGACCTCCCCGCGGCGGCGGTGAACGTGCAGTTCCAGGGGATCCGGCTGTCGGTCCCGGATCTCTGAGGGCGCGGGGAGCGGCATGGGACTGCGTACCAAGATCGGTATCGCCATCGCGGGCACCGCGGCGCTGGTGTCCGTGGTGATGGGGCTGCTCGTGCACCATCGCACCGTCGACGCGCAGTACGCGGGCGCGCGCAGTCAGATCGGGGACCGGCTGCAGACCGCCGTGCAGGACCACGCGGCCGGGGTCGACGGGGACCGCACTCTCATCGACCCCGTCGATCTGCCGGGGCCGCTCGCCGGGGCCGTGGCGAACGGGCAGTGGGGCGTCTATCTGGACCGGAGCGGGCGCATTCCGCAGCTGTGGGCGGCGAGCAAGTACGGCAAGGAGATCGTCGCGCTGAAGCGGCCGTACGACAGGGAGGTGGCGACCGTACGGGATCTGGACCGGGTGCTGTGGATCTCGGGCGGCTTCGGGACGGCGCTCGCCTGTGTGGCCGGGCTGCTCGTCGCCACCCGGCTCGGGCGGCGTCTCAGGACGAAGGCCGGGGCGGCGCAGCGCATCGCGGACGGGGATCTGACGGCGCGGCTGCCGCTGCATGGCAAGGACGAGATCACCCAGCTCGCCGCCGCCGTGAACACCATGGCCGACGCGCTCGCCGCCCGGCTGCAGGCCGAGCGCGAGGTGACGGCGAACATCGCGCACGAACTGCGCACCCCGGTGGCCGGCATGGTGACGGCGGCCGGGCTGCTGCCACCGGGGCGCCCCGCCGAACTGGTGCGGGAGTCCGCGGGGCGGCTGCGGGAGCTCGTCGACGACGTCATAGAGGTGGCGCGGCTCGACGCGGCGGGGGAGCAGGTCGCCGCCGAGACGTGCGAACTGGGCGCGCTGGTGCGCAGGTCGGCCGCCGCGGGGGCCGCGGGCGCGGCGGGCGTGACGGTCGACGTGGTGCGGGACGTGGAGGTGGTGACGGATCCGCGGCGGGTGGAGCGGGTGGTCGCCAACCTCGTCAGCAACGCGCTGCGGCACGGGGC
>NZ_LIPN01000270.1:0-304 GCF_001418325.1 Streptomyces atriruber
GGGCGACGACCATTGCGCCGCGAACTGCGCCGTGTCTAACCTGTGTTCGTCATACCGATCAGCGACCGAAGTTTCGGACGCGCAGGGTGGGAGGCCGAACTCATGGGACGACTGGTGCCCGCGGTGACCAGGTCGCTGGACATACTCGAACTGTTCCTGGAGGGCGACGGGACGTTCTCCGCACCCGAGGTCACCCGCAGACTCCAGCTGCCGCGCACCACCGTGCACGAGCTCCTGACCACCTTGGCGGCCCGCTCGTATCTCGTCCAGATACCGGATCAGCCAGGGCGCTACCGCCTCGGCG
>NZ_LIPN01000270.1:352-6694 GCF_001418325.1 Streptomyces atriruber
GGCGGGCCGCCGGCTGCCCGCGCACTGCACCTCGGTCGGCAAGATGCTGCTCGCCTCACTGCCGCAGGACGAGCTCGAATCCCGCGTCCGGGGGCGGGAGTTCACTGCCATGACCCCGCACAGCATCACCGACCCGGACGAGCTTCTCACCGCTCTCGCCGGGGTCCGCGAGCAGGGCGTCGCCGTCGAGCACCGGGAGTCCAACCCGGACGTCAGCTGCGTGGCCGCGCCGGTGCGGGACGGCGCCGGGCACGTCGTCGCGGCGCTCTCCATCTCCGTGCCGATGATCCGCTGGACCGAGGAGCGCGAGCGCGAACTGGCCGACCTCGCCGCCAAGGGCGCCGGAGACCTGTCGGTCCGCCTCGGCCACCGGGGCGCGCGATGAGCCGTGCGTACGACGTCGCGGTCCGCGCGGAGGCCTCGCTCGGCGAGGGCCCCACCTGGGACGCGACGACCGGCCGCCTCATCTGGGTCGACATCCTCGGCTCACGCGTCCACACGTACGCCCCCGGGGACGGCCGCCGCACGGTGATGGCCACCGAACAGCACGTCGGCGCCGCCAAGCCCCGCGCGGGCGGCGGCCTGGTCGTCAACCTCCGCGACGGCATCGGCCTCTACGGCCCCGGCGGCGCACCCTTCACCTGGCTGGTCCGCGACCCCGTGCCGGGCCGCCGCGGAAACGACGCGGCGGTCGCGCCCGACGGCGCGCTCTGGGCGGGCACCATGCGCTACGACGAGGCGCCCGGCGGCGGCAGCCTGCTGCGCGTCGCCCCCGACGGCACCGTGACCGAAGCGGCCGACGGCGTGGCCGTCAGCAACGGCACGGGCTGGAGCCCCGACGGGCGGCTCATGTACTACGTGGACAGCCCGACGCGACGGATCGACGTACTGGACTTCGACGGTCAACACGCCGTCAATCGGCGGCCGTTCGCGCACATCGAGGAGCGGGCGGGCTTTCCCGACGGGCTGACCGTCGACGCCGACGGCCGCGTCTGGGTGGCGCTCTGGGACGGCGCGGCGATCCGCGGCTACACGCCCGACGGCCGCCTGGACCGGATCGTCGAACTTCCCGTGCGCCGCCCCACGGCCTGCGCCTTCGGCGGCCCCGACCTGCGTGACCTGTACGTCACGACGGCCCGCACCGGCCTCGAACGCCCGCACCCGCTCTCGGGTTCGGTGCTGGTCGTGCCGGACGCGGGCCGTGGCCTGCCGGGAACCGCCTTCGCGGGCTGAGCTCAGCTCTTGAGCTCCCCGAGGTACTTCCCGAACTTCTCCAGGCCGTCGATGTTGCGCGGCCCGCTGATGCCCTCGTTGTAGTCGAGGACGAAGAAGTTGTTCTTCTTGACGGCGGGCAGCTCCTTCGTGTGCGGGGACTTCTTCAAGAACTCGATCTTCTTCTTCGCGGGCTGGTCGCCGTAGTCGAAGATGATGACGACCTCGGGTTCGGCCTTCGTCACGGCCTCCCAGTTGACCTGCGTCCAGCGCTCGTCGAGGCCGTCGAAGACGTTCCTGCCGCCCGCGCTCTTGATGATGTCGTTGGGCGGCACCTGACTGCCGGCCGTGAAGGGCTGGTCGGTGCCGGAGTCGTAGAGGAAGACCGGCACCCGCTCGCCGCCCGTGGGCGCCTTCTTCTCCACGGCCGCCACGCGCCTCTTGAGATCACCGACGACCCGGTCCGCCTTCTTCTCCACCCGGAAGATCTTTCCGAGCCGCTCCAGGTCGGTGTAGAGCGCCTTGAACGGGGTGACCTTCTCCGGGTGCCCGGGATAGTTGAAGCAGCTCTCCGTGTGCATGAAGCTCTGGATGCCGAGCTTGTCGAGGATCTTCGGGGTGATGCCGCGCTGGTCGCTGAAGCCGGAGTTCCAGCCCGCGACGACGAAGTCGGACTCCGCCTCGACGACGAGCTCCTTGTTCAGCAGGTCGTCGCTGAGCATCTTCACCTTGGCGTACTCCGACGCCCAGGGCGACTCGCTCACCGGCGGGTTGGCGGGCGGCATCACATAGCCGTGCACGTGCTCGGTCAGGCCGAGGCTGAACAGCTTGTCGGCGCTGCCGCCCTCGTACGCGACCGCCCGCTGGGGGACCTTGTACGGAACGGACTCGCCGCAGCGCTTGACGGCGACCTTCTTCTCGGACGCCTCGGCGCCGTCGGCCGAGTCGATCTCGGCGCCGCAGCCGCTCAGTACCAGTGCGGCCGCGAGCGCGGAGGCGAGGGCGATGGATCTGGTGTGGGACATGGGGGAGTCGGTGCCTTTCAGAGGTTCGGGAGCGAGGGTTCCGGGCGTGCGGGGTGGAGTGCGTACAGCAGCTGCGGGTCGCCCGTCAGCGGGTGCGGGACGACGGTGGCCCGTACGCCGAAGACATCGGCCATCAGGGACGCGGTGAGGACCTCGGCCGGTGGCCCGGACGCCACGAGGCGGCCCTGCGCGAGCACCCCGATCCGGTCGCAGGCGGCCGCCGCGAGGTTGAGGTCGTGCAGGACGACCAGGACGGTGGGCCCGGCGCCGCGCAGATGGGAGAGGACCTCGATCTGGTGGCGTACGTCGAGGTGGTTGGTCGGCTCGTCGAGCACGAGGATGTGCGGCTCCTGGACCAGCGCCCGGGCCAGCAGCACGCGCTGGCGCTCCCCGCCCGACAGGGTCAGGACCCCGCGCTTGGCGAGGTGGCCGATGTCGAGACGTTCCATCGCCCCCGCGCACAGCTCCCGTTCGCGGGCGGTCAGCGCCTGGTTTCCGCGCTGGTGCGGGGCGCGTCCGAGCGCGACGACCTCCTCGACCGTGAAGTCCAGGTCGACGGCGCCGTCCTGCGTCATGGCGGCGACGAGCTGCGCACCGCGCCGCATCGAGAGCGGGGACAGGTCGTCGCCGCCGACGAGGACGGCGCCGGAGGCCGGGCGCAGCGCACGGTACACGCAGCGCAGCGCCGTCGACTTCCCGCTGCCGTTCGGCCCGACCAGGCCGACGACCTCACCGCTCCCCACGTCCAGGGAGAGATCGTGGACGAGGCGCTTGCCGTCGATGTCCACGGAGATCCCGTGGATCCGCAGATCCATCTCAACGCCCCCCGAACGTATAGCCCTTGCGGCGCATCAGGCCGATGAAGACGGGTACCCCGACGAGCGCCGTGATGACGCCGAGCGGCAGCTCGCGCGGGGCCACCACGGTCCGCGACAGCAGATCCACCCAGACCATGAAGACCGCACCGGCCAGCGGGGCGACGGCGAGCACCCGGGCATGGGTGGCGCCGACCACCATCCGCACCAGGTGCGGCATGACGAGCCCGACGAAGCTGATGGCGCCGCTCACGGCCACCATCACGCCGGTGATCAGCGAGACGAGGACGAGCAGCGCCGTCCGGTGCCGGTCGGGGCTGATGCCCAGGCTGGACGCGGTCTCGTCGCCCAGCGCCAGGACGTCCAGCGCCCTGCCGTAGCGGTGGAGCACGGCGAGGCCGAGGAGCACGACCGCGGCGACGACGGGCAGCGCGCCCCAACTCGCCGCGCCGAAGCTGCCCATGGTCCAGTACAGGACCATCGCCGTCGCCTCGCTGTCCGGCGCGAAGTAGATGATCACGCTCATCACGGCCTGCAGCCCGAGGGACATCGCCACGCCCGTCAGGACGAGCCGCAGCGGCGAGAGCCCGCCCCGGCCGGCGGAGGCGACGTACACGAGGAACGAGGCCACGACCGCGCCCAGGAAGGCACCGGCGGACACCGCGTACACGCCGAGGGCGGCGAGGCCTCCGGTGACCGTGACGCCGACCGCGCCGACCGACGCGCCCGAGGAGACACCGAGCACGAACGGGTCGGCGAGCGCGTTGCGCACCATCGCCTGGATGGCCACGCCGACCGCGCTCAGCCCGGCGCCCACCAGGGCGGCGAGGAGCACGCGCGGCGTGCGGATCTGCCAGATGATCTGGTACGTCGTCGTCTCGTCCGCGTCGATGCGGCCGCCGGTGAGGGCGGCCCACAGGAGGCGGGCGGTGTCGGCGGGCGTGACCACGGCGGCGCCGAGGCCGATGGCCACGAGCACGGAGGCGAGCAGCAGGAGGAACAGGGCGACGCAGGTCAGCACGAGGACCCTGGGTGAGGAGAGCCGCTCCCGCAGGTCGGTGGGGGGTGGGTCCGTGTGGCGCAGGTCGGTGTGGCTGGTGGTGCTCACGTGGTGTCTGTCCTCTCCTGGACCGCCCTGTCCGCCCTGTCCGCTCTGCCTGCCCTGTCCGTCCCGTCCGTCCCGTCCGCCCTGTTCGCGCGCAGCACCAGCACCGCCGCGCCGAGCGCCGCGACGACCAGGGCGCCGAAGACCGCGGCGGTGCCGGGGTAGCCGGCGAGGCCGAGGCCCGCGCCGCCGAGCGCCGCACCGGCGAACACGCCGAGGCTCTGCCCCGCCGCGTTGAGGCTCAGCGCCGAGCCGCGCAGCGTCGTCCCGCAGCGCCGCACGATGAGACTGACGACGCAGGCGGCGACGACGGCGTGGCTCGCCGCGTGCAGCGCGGTCATGGCGAGGGCGAGCGGCAGCCAGTGCGTGAAGTAGAAGCCCACGACCGAGACGAGCGCGGCGACGAGCCCGACGGCCAGCATGCGTTCCGTGCCGATGCGCGGTTCCGCCGCGTTGGTGATGCGCCCGGTGAGGAGATTGCTGACGAAGAACGACGCGCCGCTCAGCGTCCACACGAACGCGAAGAGCTCGGCGTCGAGGTCGAACCGCTCCTCGTAGAAGGCCGCGAGATACGACAGGTACCCCATGAACACCGCGGTGCGCAGGAACCCGATGAGCAGCACCGGCACCATGCCGCGCACCGCCGCCAGGGCCTTGAACGAGGCGAGGTAGCCCAGGCGCGGTCCCGCCGCGGCGGCCTCCTCGCCCGGCCCCGCGTGCCGTCCCCGCCGGGCCACGAAGACCGCCGCGAGCAGCAGCGACAGCACGGTCACCGCGAACAGGTCGCCCTGCCAGCCCCAGAACAGCGCGGGCAGCGCGATGACCGGGGCGGCGAGCATCGCGGTCATGGACGTGGTCGCCGTGACGAGGGTCGCCGCGCGCCCGGCCGCCTTGCCGGTGCCGAAGCGGTCGGCGGCCGCGGCGGTGAGCGCCGGGTTCAGCACGGCCGTACTCGCGCCGATGAGCAGGCAGAACACGGCGAGCAGCAGGAAGTCCCCACTGGCGCCGAGGGCCGCCGACGCGCCGAGCGCCACGAGCGCGCCCGCCGCCGCCCACTCCCGGGGCACCCGGTCGATGACCGGGGCCAGCGCGGTGCCGACCAGCAGGGCGGCGAGCCCGCCGAGGCCGCGCAGGCCGCCCATCGCCGCGACACTGCTGCCCGCCTCGTCGGCGATGGGCACGAGGTACGTGCTGAAGACGGTGAACGGCAGCAGTCCGACCGCCGAGGCGAGCAGCACCGGCCACAGCGTGCGCGCCATGCGCAGATCGCCCGGCAGCACGTCCGCGTCGCCGCCGTTCGTGCAGTCCTTGGTGGCATCGGTGCTCACGCCGCCGCTCCGTTCGGCGCAAGGGCGGCGCGGTAGCGGTACATCGGTGTGGCGTCCGCGCTGAACTGGGAGAACGTGAACGGCTCGGCGTTGAGCCCGGTGACGCCCGCGCCGAGGAAGGCGCGGGCGACGGCGCTGCCGCTCTGCGCGTAGACGATCAACGGCACGCCGTGTTCCACGCAGTGGCGCAGGATCAGGTCGAACGTGCCGTTGCTGAGCGTCATGCCGGTGGCGACCACGACGTCGGCCGCCGCGAGCACCTCGGTCATGTCGTCGGTGACGGGTTCGCCCCACGCGGTCGTGCGCAGGTTCAGATCGCAGGGCAGACAGACGCCGCCCCGCTCGCGTATCGCCGCGACGAGCGGGTTGACCACGCCGATCAGGGCGACCCGCGCGCCGGGCTCGATGTCGAGCAGCCCGGCGACGGCGGCGTCGCGGGCCTCGGCGCGCTCTTCGGGCGTGCCGGTCGGGAGCATCACGCGCTCGGCGTCGTCGGCGTCGCGGTGCGGGCGCACCCGCGCGAAGTAGGCGTCGAGCGCGGCGGTCCGCACGGGCGCGGCCTCGTCGCGGAGCAGCTTGTCCAGGGAGCGTCCTGAGGCGTTCTCGCAGAAGCCCGGGGCGAGTTCACCCGCCTCGAAGGAGCAGGCGCCGAAGGCGTCGCCGACGCGGAGCAGCAAGTAGTGGTTGTGGTAGGTGACGTCGCCGCCGGCCAGCCGCGTGGTGTTGTACAGCCAGAACGCGCTGGTGACGGTGAGGTCGGCCGGGTCGGGCCCGTGGGCGCCCGCCAGGACGGCGTCGGTGAGCTCCGCGACGGTGTGGGGCGTGGTGTGCGACATGGGGGGGGTTCTCTCCGAGGT
>NZ_LIPN01000271.1 GCF_001418325.1 Streptomyces atriruber
TCGACGCCGAGCCGGTCCAGCGCCGCGCCGATCCTGCCTCCCTGCTCCGGGATCCCGTAGTCGTGGCCGATCGGTTCGGCCGAACGCCCGTGCCCCGGCAGATCGATCCGGATGACGCGATGCGACATGGACAACAGCGGAACCAGCGCGTCCCACGAGCGGCTCGACGTGGCCGAACCGTGGATGAGGAGGAGCGCGGGCGCGTCGCGGGGGCCGTCCTGACCGACGTAGAGGTCACCGTGTTCCAGGCGGAGGAACGAATCCTCGGTGGAGGGGTAAGAAGTCATGAGCCCACTGTCGGCGCAGGTCCACGCCGACGGCTTGGACAAATGTTCCCGCCCGGGGCCGTGACGAGGCCGTGATGGTGTCGTGCAGCCCTGTCGGCACGGCCCGCTCCGCGTAGCCTGGAGAGATGGGGTCCACCACGAGTGAACGTGCGGGTTCCACCGCGTGGGACGTGGCACGACCGCAGCGGTCGCGACGGCTCGCCGGTGTCGACATGGCCGGGTTACGAGTCCCCGGCACGCTCACGGAAGGCCTCCGCCTGGTCCCGCACCCCGCGGTGATGCTGATCCTGGAATTCGGCCCCACCCCGTCCACCGTGCACGACGGCGCGGACGGCCTGCACCGGGGAAGCCTCGTCGCCGGACCCGGCTTCGGCTCCGGAGGCGGCGTCCGGGCGTGGGGTGAGCACATCGAGTGCGTACAGGTGCGCCTGTCCCCCGTCGTCGCCGGCACGATCCTGGGCGTCAGCCCGGCCGACCTGACCGGCGCCATGGTGTCCCTCGAAGACCTGTGGGGCCGTGCGGCGTCTCGGATTCGCGAGCAGCTGGGCGGGATCCCCTCGTGGGAGGAGCGGTTCGCGTTCATGGAGGCGCTGCTCCTCGCCCGTCGACGCGAGGCGCGGACGCCGGTGGACCCCGCGGTGATCTGGGCCTGGAACCGCATCGTCGACAGCAAGGGGCTCGTTCGGGTCGACCGGCTCGCCGACGACCTCGGATGGAGCCGCAAGCGCCTGTGGTCCCGGTTTCAGTCCGCCATGGGCATTCCGCCCAAACGCGCCGCGAGGCTGGCCCGCTTCGACCATGCCGTGCACCGCTTGGTCGCGGGCACCGGCGCGGCCGACGTCGCGGCGGCCGGCGGCTACTGCGACCAGTCCCATCTGCATCGGGACGTCATGGCGTTCGCCGGCGCGACCCCGGCGACCGTGGTGGTCGAGCCGTTCCTGACCGTCGACGACCGCGCATGGCCGACGACCGGGCCGCACCCGCCCGCCCGCTCACTCGCCCCACTCGCCCATCCGCTCACCCGGCGGCCACGACCTGCGCTTCGATCACGTGGCGGAAGTGTGCGGTAGCTGACAGTTCCGATTGTCGTAGCCATCCCCTAGGGTTGACGCCATGCCCTTAACCCCACCTCCCCATGGTTCCGCGCGGTCTTCCGTCGAATTGAACGAGCGGATCCGCGGTCTGTGGCTGCGCGCGGGCGGCCGCCTCTCCGCCGAACAGCGCAGAGAGTACGAGCAGTTGGTGACGGAGTGGGCCGCAGCAGTCCGCGAGGAGATGGTGCGGGCCGCATAGGCCCTTCGTCCCTGCACGACCCTTGGCTCAACACCTCCCGTGCCCAACACTGAGCCGATGACGCAGCGCGTGGAACTCGCCGCCGTGATCGACCGGTTGGCCGTCGATGCCCTCATCACCGAGTACGCGGTGGCCGTCGACGACGGCG
>NZ_LIPN01000272.1 GCF_001418325.1 Streptomyces atriruber
CGTCCCCGGGGACGCCCCCGAGCCCGCAGGCGAGTCCCTGCACCGTCCCGTCATCGCGTGGTTCGACACGCATGCCCGTGATCTGCCGTGGCGTCATGAGGACGCCGGGCCGTGGGGCGTGATGGTCAGCGAGTTCATGCTCCAGCAGACGCCGGTCAGCCGCGTCCTGCCCGTGTACGAGCAGTGGCTGGCCCGCTGGCCCCGCCCCGCCGACCTCGCCAAGGAAGCCCCCGGTGAGGCCGTCCGCGCCTGGGGACGGCTCGGCTATCCGCGCCGCGCCCTGCGGCTGCACGGCGCCGCCGTCGCCATAACGGAGCGGCACGGCGGTGACGTACCGCGCCAGCACGCCCAGTTGCTCGCGCTGCCCGGCATCGGGGAGTACACGGCCGCCGCCGTGGCCTCGTTCGCGTACGGGCAGCGGCATGCCGTGCTCGACACGAACGTGCGCCGGGTCTTCGCGCGGGCCGTGACCGGCGTGCAGTACCCGCCGAACGCGACGACCGCCGCCGAGCGCAAGCTCGCCCGCGCCCTGCTGCCCGAGGACGAGGACACCGCGTCCCGTTGGGCGGCCGCCTCCATGGAGCTGGGCGCTCTGGTCTGCACGGCGAAGAGCGAGAACTGCACGCAGTGCCCGATCGCCGCGCAGTGCGCCTGGCGTGCGGCGGGGAAGCCCGCGCACGAGGGTCCGGCCCGCCGCGGGCAGACGTACGCGGGAACGGACCGGCAGGTGCGGGGCAAGCTGCTCGCGGTGCTCCGTGAGGCGGTGGCGCCCGTGCCGCAGGCCGCGCTCGACCGGGTGTGGGACGAGCCCGTGCAGCGGGCCCGCGCGCTGGACGGGCTGGTCGCGGACGGGCTCGTGGAGCCGCTGCCGGACGGTTTGTACCGGCTGCCCCTGACGTGACCGGCTTTACCCGTATCTGACCGGCTTTCCCTGGCCTGACCGCCTTCGACCCGATGGCGGGGGCCCTCGGGGCCCTGGTAAACGCAGGGATTTACTCGGGCCCTACTTCTGTTACACAACCTACGTACAGCCGTGCGTCCGCCGCTGGCTGCTCCGCACAACCTCGTGACAAGGCCTCCGTAGCTTCATACCTGTACCGCACAGCAAGGACCGCGGTCGGCAATGGGACGGAACGGAGGCGGTTTGATATGGCGCACGGCGAGGTGCTCGAGTTCGAAGAGTACGTCCGCACTCGGCAGGATGCTCTGCTGCGCAGTGCCCGGCGCCTGGTCCCGGACCCCGTCGACGCCCAGGACCTGCTGCAGACCGCGCTCGTGCGGACGTACGGCCGCTGGGACGGCATAGCCGACAAGCGGCTCGCGGACGCCTACCTGCGCCGCGTCATGATCAATACCCGTACGGAGTGGTGGCGGGCCCGCAAGCTCGAAGAGGTGCCCACCGAGCAGCTGCCCGACGCGAGCGTGGAAGACTCCACCGAGCAGCACGCGGACCGCGCGCTGCTGATGGACATCATGAAGGTGCTGGCACCCAAGCAGCGCAGCGTGGTCGTCCTGCGACACTGGGAGCAGATGTCCACGGAGGAGACGGCCGCCGCCCTCGGCATGTCGGCCGGAACGGTCAAGAGCACGCTGCACCGGGCGCTCGCCAGGCTCCGCCAGGAGCTGGAGAGCCGCGACCTGGACGCTCGCGCGCTCGAACGTGAGGAGCGGGAGAGTTGCGCGGCCTAGGCCCCCGGGCCAGACACGGCGTGAAGGCGGCGAGCGCGGCGGTGGCCACGTTCGCCGCTCTCGGCCTTTTGCTCTCCGCCTGTTCGACGGGCGGTTCCGGCGCGCGCGACGAGGGCCCGGCCCGCAGCGAGCCCGTGGGGTCCGCGGCGGCGTCCCCCTCGCCCTCCGCGTCCGTGCCGACGAAGAAGATCGACGCGGTGCGGCTCGTCAAGGAGGACCCGAAGGTCAGCCCGGCGATCAAGCGTGATCTGAAGCCGTGTGTGGGGAAGGCGTACCCGGTGGACGTGTCGTACGGGGACCTGACCGGCGGATCGGCTTCGGATGTCGTGGTGAACGTGCTGACGTGCGGCGATGCCGTGGGGATCGGCAGTTACGTCTATCGCGCCGAGGGCGATAAGTACGAGAATGTCTTCCAGGCCGAGGAGCCCGCCTCCGTCTACGCGGAGATCGACCGGGGCGCCCTGGTCGTGACGAAGCAGCTGTACGAGTCGGGTGACTCGGTGGCCTATCCCTCCGGCGAGGAAGTGATCACGTACCGCTGGTCGACGAACCGCTTCACGGAGTCGGGGCGCACCCGCAACGACTTCGGCAACGCGGTGGGCGCCGAGCCGACCGCGGACTGACCGGTCCCGCGGTCCACCCGCGGTCCACCCGCGGGTGGACAGACACTCCGACGCCCGAACGCCCGACGCACCGAGAAGGACTGAGAGCACCCGATGGCAGAGCAGACCCACGTCCTGTTCGTCGAGGACGACGACGTCATCCGTGAGGCCACCCAGCTCGCCCTGGAGCGCGACGGTTTCGCCGTGACCGCCATGCCGGACGGTCTCGCGGGCCTGGAGGCGTTCCGCGCGGACCGGCCGGACATCGCCCTGCTCGACGTGATGGTGCCGGGCCTGGACGGCGTCTCGCTGTGCCGTCGCATCCGCGACGAGTCGACCGTGCCGGTGATCATGCTGTCGGCCCGTGCGGACTCCATCGACGTCGTGCTCGGCCTGGAGGCGGGCGCCGACGACTACGTGACGAAGCCGTTCGACGGCGCCGTCCTGGTCGCCCGCATCCGCGCCGTCCTGCGCCGCTTCGGGCACGCCAGCGGTCCCGGCTCGGCCGGATCGGGCCACGAGGAGAGCGCCGCGGAGGACGGCGGGGTGCTGAACTTCGGCGACCTGGAGATCGACACGGTCGGCATGGAGGTCCGCAGGGGCAACGCTCCGGTGGCGCTGACGCCGACCGAGATGCGCCTGCTGCTCGAGTTCTCGTCCGCCCCCGGCACGGTCCTCTCCCGCGACAAGCTCCTGGAGCGGGTGTGGGACTACGGCTGGGGCGGCGACACCCGCGTCGTCGACGTCCATGTGCAGCGGCTGCGCACGAAGGTGGGGCAGGACCGCATCGAGACGGTCCGCGGCTTCGGTTACAAGCTGAAGGCGTGAGCCGGACTCGTGCCGAGAAGAGAACAGAGCGGACGCCGGGCGACCGGGGGATTCAGGGGACGACGCATATGAACGGGGGGCGCAGGGCAGTCGAGCGTGTCCGCGAGGTGTTCCGGTCCGGCGGGCGCCTCCGCACGGGCATGCACCTGCGCACGGGCGTGCGCTGGAAGATCGCCGCGGCGATCGCCCTGGTCGGGGCGCTGGTCGCGATCGCCCTGAGCCTGGTCGTGCACAACGCAGCGCGGGTCTCGATGCTCGACAACGCGCGCGACGTGCAGGACGAGCGCATCCAGATCGCGCTGCGTCTGTACTCCTCCGCGTCCCAGCGGCAGACGCGGCAGTTCGGCACGAAGGTCGACGACCCCGAGCTGCCGCAGGAGCTGCGGCAGAAGGTCCTCACCGGCCGCCGCGCCACCTATGTCGAGGAGAAGCCCGACGGCGTGCCCGACATCTGGGCCGCCGTGCCGCTCGCGGACGGACACGTCCTGTCTCTGCACTCCCGTTTCACCGACCGCAGCGCCACCGTCATGAAGGACCTCGACCAGGCTCTGGTCATCGGTTCGATCGCGGTCGTCTTCGGCGGCTGCGCGCTGGGCGTGCTGATCGGCGGGCAGCTGTCGCGGCGCCTGCGCAAGGCGGCGACGGCGGCCGGCGAGGTGGCCCAGGGCCAGACGGACGTGAGCGTCCGCGAGGCGATCGGTGGTGTCGTCAGGGACGAGACCGATGACGTGGCGAGCGCCGTGGACGCCATGGCCGACGCCCTCAAGCAGCGCCTGGAGGCCGAGCGCCGGGTGACCGCGGACATCGCGCACGAGCTGCGCACGCCAGTGACCGGGCTGCTCACGGCGGCCGAGCTGCTGCCGCCGGGCCGCCCGACCGAGCTGGTCAGGGACCGCGCGCAGGCGATGCGCACGCTCGTCGAGGACGTGCTCGAAGTGGCGCGCCTCGACTCCGCCGCCGAGCGTGCGGAGCTGCAGGACATCACCCTCGGCGAGTTCGTGTCCCGGCGGATGGCCGTTCTGAGCACGGACGTGACGGTGACGGTGGTGCACGAGTCGGAGGTCACCACCGACCCGCGCCGCCTGGAGCGCATCCTCGGCAATCTCGTCGCCAACGCGGCCAAGCACGGCAAGCCGCCCATCGAGGTCAGCGTCGAGGGCCGGGTGGTCCGGGTGCGCGACCACGGCCCCGGCTTCCCCGAGGCGCTCCTCGACGAGGGTCCGAGCCGCTTCCGCACGGGCAGCACCGACCGGGCGGGGCACGGACACGGCCTCGGTCTGACGATCGCGGCGGGCCAGGCGCGGGTGCTCGGCGCGCGGCTCACCTTCCGCAACGTACGCCCCGCGGGTGCGGCTCCCGATGAGCCCTCCGAGGGCGCGGTCGCCGTGCTGTGGCTGCCGGAGCACGCGCCCACGAACACGGGCAGCTATCCGGTGCTGAAGCTGCCGGACAACCTCTGACCCGTTCGTGAACGACGTCGGCGTAGGCGTAGACGCAGACGCAGACAGGAAACGGCCCCCGGCGCAGTGCGCGCCGGGGGCCGTTGTCCGCCGAGGGCGGGGCGGTGGAGATCAGACGGGTTCCGCCACCGTCTGCCCGGCCGCCCGCACGGAGTCCCCTTCCGCGTCCCCGGCAGGCTTGTCCGCGGGTCCCGAGCCGCGCAGCGGGACCTCCTTCACGAAGAAGGAGGCGAGCAGCGCCACGACGCTGATGCCGGCGCCGAGCAGGAAGGCCGAGTGCGTACCGGCCGACACCGCGTGCTGGTAGGCGTCCCGGATGGCCGCCGGGAGCTGCTTGAGGCTTTCGGCGTCCAGCTGCGCCGACGTCTCGGTGACCTTGCCGCCCATCGACCCGGCGCGCTCGGCCATCACGTCGTGGACGCGGTTGTTGAAGAGCGCGCCCATGATCGCGACGCCGAAGGAGGAGCCGAGCGTGCGGAAGAGCGTGGCCGAGGACGAGGCGACGCCCATGTCCTTCATCTCGACGCTGTTCTGCGCGACCAGCATGGTGATCTGCATCAGGAAGCCCATGCCGGCGCCGAGCACCGCCATGTACAGGCCAGAGGTGAGGCGCGAGGTGCCCGTGTCCATCTGCGAGAGCAGGTAGAAGCCGGTGACCATCAGGACGGTGCCGACGATCGGGAAGAGGCGGTACTTGCCGGTGGAGGTGGTGACGCGCCCCGCGACCATCGAGACGGCCATCATCGAGAGCAGCATCGGCAGGAGCAGCAGACCGGAGTTGGTCGCGGAGGCGCCCTGCACCGACTGCTGGAAGAGCGGCAGGAAGAGCATCGCGCCGAACATCACGAAGCCGGTGATGAAGCCGATCACGGCCATCAGCGAGAAGTTCAGGTTGCTGAAGATGTGCAGCGGCAGAATCGGTTCGGCGGCCTTCTTCTGTACGAAGAGGAAGCCGATGAGCGAGGCGACGCCGATGCCGATGAGCTCCATGATCACGGCCGAGTCCCAGGCGTACTCCGAACCGCCCCAGGTGGTGACCAGCACGAGCGCGCTGATGCCCACGGTGAGCAGGGCCGCGCCGAGGTAGTCGATGCGCCCCTGCGCCTTTTTCTTGGGCAGGTGCAGGACCGAGGTCACCATGGCGAGGGCGACGGCGCCCAGCGGCAGGTTGATGTAGAAGGCCCAGCGCCAGCCCAGGTGGTCGGTGATGGAGCCGCCGACCAGCGGGCCGCCGATCATCGCGACCGCCATGACGCCGGTCATCATGCCCATGTACTTGCCGCGGTCCCGCGGGGGCACCAGGTCACCGATGATCGCCATGACGCCGACCATCAGTCCGCCCGCGCCGAGGCCCTGGACGGCCCGGAAGCCGATGAGCTGTCCCATGTCCTGCGCCATGCCGCTCAGCGCGGACCCGACGAGGAAGATGACTATGGCGGTCAGGAAGGAGCCCTTGCGCCCGTACATGTCGCCGAGCTTGCCCCAGATGGGGGTGGAGGCAGCGGTCGCCAGGGTGTAGGCCGTCACGACCCACGACAGATGCTCCATGCCGCCGAGGTCGCCGACGATCGTCGGCATCGCGGGGCCCACGATCATGTTGTCGAGCATCGCGAGCAGCATCGTGATCATCAGGGCCATCAGCACGACACGCACGCTGCGCGGCTGCGGCTCGCCCTTCTGCATCTGCGCGGCCGCACCGGTCGCCCCGGTCGCCGCGACCGCCCCGGTCGTCTTCTCTGGCATGTTTCCCCACTCCCCGTACTCAGCCGGACACCCCGACACTTACTTGCCGCCCGGCTAGTTGATTACACTGAGGGAAGGTAGACCCCTAACTAGCCGGGCGTCAAGTAAGTTCATTCGAAGTTCAGTGGAGCCGAGGAGCACCCCGATGGGCACGGGCACAGGCACGAGCAAGCAGCAGCGCCGCGGGAACACGCGCCAACGGATCCAGGACGTGGCCCTCGAACTCTTCGCCGAGCAGGGGTACGAGAAGACGTCGCTGCGCGAGATCTCCGAGCGCCTGGAGGTCACGAAGGCGGCGCTCTACTACCACTTCAAGACCAAGGAAGACATCCTCACCAGCATCTTCGACGACCTCACCCGGCCCATCGACGAGCTGATCGCCTGGGGCCACGAGCAGCCGCGGCCGGTCTCGCTGGAGACCAAGCAGCTGACCCTCACCCGGTACAGCGAGATCCTCATCCACGCGGCGCCCCTCTTCCGCTTCATGCAGGAGAACCAGGCGACGATGCGCGACCTGAAGACGGGCGAGAGCTTCAAGGACCGCATGCTCGGGATCTACGAGATCCTCAAGGATCCGGACGCGCCGATGTCCGACCAGGTGCGCTGCTTCAGCGCACTGTTCACCATGCACGGCGGGATGTTCGTGCTCAAGGACGTCGAAGGCGACCCCGAGGAGAAGCGCAAGGCCATCCTGGAGGTCGCCATCGATCTGGTGACACGGGCGCACACGGGCGCCTGACGTCAGACCTTCACGCCCACCGAGGCGAGGAAGGCGACGGGGTCGACGGCCGTGCCGTAGTTCGGCGTCGTACGGATCTCGAAGTGCAGGTGCGGACCGCTGGAGTTGCCGGTGTTGCCGGAGAGGGCGATGCGCTGACCGGTGCCCACGGCCTGGCCCACCCGGACGTCGACCTGCGAGAGGTGCGCGTACTGGGAGAACGTGCCGTCGCTGTGCTTGATCACGACGGCATTGCCGTACGCGGGACCGTCACCGGCGCCGTTCGGGCCGGCCTTGACGACGGTGCCGCCGTGCACGGCCCCGACCGGGGTGCCGACCGGCACGGCGAAGTCCTGGCCGGAGTGCTTGTGGGACCACATGCTGCCGCCGAGGCCGAAGCTCGCGGAGAGCGTGTAGTTCTTGACCGGGTCGACCCAGGCCGCGGCCTTCGCGGCGGCGGCCTTCTTGACGTCCGCGGCCTTCTTGGCCTGGGCGGTGGCCTGTGCCTGGACGGAGTTCACGGCGACGCCGGGCAGCGCCCCACCGCTCTTGGCGTCCCCCGCGGCGACCGAGACCCCCGCGCCGAGGACCGCCGACGCTCCGACGCCCGCGGCGACGACGGCCGCCCGGGTGCGGAACAGCGACGGGCCGGGACGGTGGGACTTGGTGCGCTTCGACATGGGGATGTCCTCCGGGGTGGTGACGACTGCGATGACGACTGCGGCGACGCCTGACGCGACGACCGAGGGGGGCATGAACGGACCCGGCAGGCGGGGCGGGTGCGTCACCCGCCGACCGCGCTTCGCCGGGTCGGTCATCCCTTGGTAACCCCCACCCCGGCCACCACCCAAAACGCCCATCTACTACCCAAAGCCGTAGCGGGAGGCGGGGATTTAGTCCGCTTGACACCCCCAAATCCGGACAATTACCCCACAGTCCGGTAACGGAGTTTCCTCGCGTCGCACGGGTTTAGCCGCACGTCGGAGCCACCCCGGACCCGCACCCCCATCAGCGCGCCGCCCGCCGCGGCCGGACGCGCCCAAGGTCCCGGAGGTTGCGGGCCGAAGGTCCCGGCCGCTGATCCCGTCGCATCCACTATTCCGCCTAGTACCGGACGAAATGCCTGTGCGGCATGTCACCGGTCCCCGAGATCCACCCCGCGGTGAATGTGACCCCGACTACGCTCCCGCCCATGGATCCCGCGCTCTTGGGCACCCGCCTGGCGTCCAGTGCCGTCGCCCCCTTGGTCAAGAGGCTCTTCGTACGGGAGGGCCCCGGCGCGGGCCTGGTGGCCAAGCCGGTGCGGCTGTCCTCGCTGGTGTCGTTCAAGGGGGAGCAGCGCACGCTGGGCAGGCGGGACGTGCGGCGCCTCGCGGAGCGGCTGGTGGCGGCGTCCCTGGCCGCTCCCGGCGAGCGGACCTTCCCGCGGGACGAGGCCGTGGCCGTGGCCGACGCGCTCACCCGGGTACTGCTCTCGCTCGGGGACCTCGACATGGACGACGTCCAGGCCGTCCGGCTCGGCCACCGGGAGCTGGCCCGCGAACTCCTGCGCGGCGCGGCCGCCGCCGGACCGCACCCCGCCGCCGGGCTGTCCCGGGACGCCGCCCTCTACCTCGACTCGGTCACCGAGTGGGCGTGCCTGCACATCCTGCAGTTCTTCACGCAGCGCTCCACGTTCGTCGCGGCGACGCTGGTCGCGCAGAGCCGGGGCCAGGACGAGCTGATCGCGAAGGTCGACGAGCTGATCGCCCGCAGGCCGGTCGCCGGGGCGCAGGACCTCGCCTTCGAGCGGCGCTATCTCGCGTACGTCGCGAAGAAGCACGCCAAGCTGACGATCTTCGGCATCGATCTGGCGGGCTCCCCGGCGAAGTGGCCGCTGGACGCGGCGTACATGTCGCTGGAGGCGGTGGAGCCCGGACGCGTGACGACGGCGCGCTACATGTCGGGAGCGGAGTACCACGCGGAGGAGGTGGAGGTCGTCCAGCACACGCCCCCGCTCCCCGCGGACCAGGCCCTCGCCACCCACGACCGGGTCCTCCTCCGGGGCGAGGCGGGCTCCGGCAAGACCACGCTCGTGCAGTGGCTGGCGGTGAGCGCGACCCGCCGGGACGCGGCAGGACCGGACCCCGCCGCGGCGCACCTTCCCATGGCCTACCTGGACGACCGCGTCCCCTACGTACTCCCCCTGCGCACCCTCACCCGCCACGGCGAGCGGCTGCCCGCTCCCCCGGCCTTCCTCGCCGCGGTGGGCTGCCCGCTCGCGGGCAGCCAGCCCCAGGGGTGGGAGGCGCGCGTCCTGACGGCGGGCCGCGCCCTGGTCCTGATCGACGGCATCGACGAGATCCCGGACGCCGAGCGCGACCGGACCCGGACCTGGCTGAGCGACCTCATCGACGCGTTTCCCGGCAACCGCTGGCTGGTGACGTCACGCCCGTCGGCCGTACGCGAGGACTGGCTCACCGAGGAGGGCTTCACCGAGCTGACGCTCTCCCCGATGGGGAAGGCGGAGGTGGCGACGTTCATCGAGCGCTGGCACACCGCGGCGACCACCGGCGTCCCGGAGGAGGACGCCGCGCTCGCCGGGTACGAGGCGCAGCTCCTGGAGGCGGTGCGGTCGAAGCCGGATCTGGGCCGACTGGCCACCAATCCCCTCATGTGCGGCCTGATCTGTGCCCTCCACCGGGACCGGCGCGGCTTCCTGCCGATGGGCCGCAAGGACCTCTACACCGCGGCCCTCTCCATGCTCCTGGTCCGCCGTGACCGCGAACGCCACATGGCTGTACCGGAGTTGCGGGAGGAACCGCAGATCCAGCTCCTGCAGCGGCTCGCGTACTGGCTGATCCGCAACGGCCGTACGGTCATGGACCGTTCGCGGGCGGAGTCCATCATCGCGGACGCACTCCCGGCGGTTCCTGAACTGGCCCCGCTCGGCGACGCGGAGGCCGTCTACACCCACTTCCTGCACCGCAGCGGCCTCCTGCGCGAGCCGGGCCCGGACACGGTCGACTTCGTCCACCGCACCTTCCAGGACTTCCTGGGGGCGCGGGCGGCGGTCGAGGAGGGCGACTTCGGCGTACTCGCCCGGCACGCGGCAGACGATCAGTGGGAGGACGTCATCCGCATGGCCGTGGCACAGGCACGCCCACGCGAACGGGCGGAGATCCTGGGCGACCTGCTCACGCACGGGGACGGCCACCACGAGGAGTGGGCCCGCAAGCGGATCCATCTCCTCGCGGCGGCCTGCCTGGAACACGCGGCGGAGCTGGCGCCCGCCGTGCGCGAGGAGGTGGAGCGGCGGACCTCGGCGCTGATTCCGCCGCACGACGTGGCGGACGCGCAGGCGCTGGCGAAGGTCGGGGCGATGGTGCTCGACCTGCTGCCCGGGCCGGACGGCCTGAGCGACGACGAGGCCCTGCTGGTGGCCATCACCGCGACGCGTCTGGACTCGGATGCGGCGATGCCCTTCCTCGCCCGGTTCGCCCAGCATCAGAGTCTCGGGGTCCGCAGCCAGCTGATGTGGGGGTGGCACCGGTTCGACTGCCGGGCATACGCCGAACAGATCATCGCCCGGCTCGACGGCACCGACGACATCCACTTCACCCTCCACACCGACGAACAGGTCATCGAGCTCGAACGGCTCGGGCTGCGCCCGCGGAAGCTGGACATCAGGCCGGAGGTCACCCCCGACACCGCTTCCCGCTTCATAGCGGCCTGCGAGCCCACTTTCCTGCTGCTCAACAGGTTCCCTCCGACCCTGCTGACCGCGGAGGCGCTGAACGCCCTCGGCCACCTCGACGGGCTCAGCGTCGTCGGCGCCTACGAGCCGTGGAGCTTGGCGCAGTTCCCGGCCGAGGCCCCCTTGAGGTTCCTCGGCCTCGTGGACTCCCGAGGTTCCCTGGACGATCTGCGCCTCGTGACCCGGTGGCCGATGCTGGAGCGTGTGACCTTCGGCTCCGACGAGCCCCTGTCCGCGACGGACTGGGAGGTGTTCGCCGCCCTGCCCGGGCCCCTCGCCCTGCACCTGCCCGCGCGCGCCCTCACGCTCGCCCCGCCCGACCTGGCCCTGCCCTGCCTGGTCGACCTGCAGCTCCTCCCCGACGGGTCGTGGACAAGGGCCACTTTCTGCCTCGCCACGCTCGCGCCCGGTCTCAAGCGCCTGTTCCTGCAGAATCACCCCGAGCGCAGCCCCCACCGGCACGCCCTCATCGACGTCTCCGCCCTGGCCCACCACCCGAGCCTGACGGAGCTGACGGTCCCCGCTGTGGCCACCGGCCTGGACAGCCTCCCCGCCCACATCGACGTACACCTCTACGGCCCCACTACCTACTGACGCCGCCAACCTGCCGCGCGGCAAACGCCGTTGGCCTAACCTCGAACCATGGTCGACCCCGGAGCCCTCGGCGCCCGTCTCGCGTCCAGCGCGGTCGCGCCCCTCGTGAAGAAGCTCTTCGTGACGGACCGGCCGGGCGCCGCGCTGGTCACCAAACCGGTGCGGATCTCCGGGCTCGTGTCGTTCAAGGGCGAGAAGCGGGACGTCGCCCCGAAGGACGTCGAGAAGATCGCGGACGAGCTCGTCCGCAGGGCGCTGAAGGCGGCCGGACCCGGCGAGCTCCCCGTGGACGCCGCCGAGGCCACCGCCGTCAGGACCGCCCTCGCCCACTCCCTCGCCGCCCTCGGCACGCTCACCATCGAGGACTACGAAGCCGTGGCGCTCGGCCCCGAGGAGTTCGCGCGCACCCTCCGCTCGCGGTCGGCCGTGACCGTCGCGACCTTCGCGCTCAGCCGCGACGCCGAGCTGTTCCTCGACCGGCTGCTGCACACCGCGTCCCTGCACATCCTGAACTTCTTCACCCAGCGCTCCACCTACATCGCCCGGCAGCAGACCCGGCAGAGCCAGCAGCTCGCGCAGGTGGTGCGAGCCGTCGACGTCCTCCTCGAGCGGCTGCCGTCGCAGTCGGCCGAGGACGCCGCGTTCGAGGCGCGGTACGCGTCGTACATCACCGCGCGGCACGGCACCCTCACCATCTACGGCCTGGACGTCTACGCCGGGACCAGCGAGTGGCCGCTCGACACGGCCTACCTCAGCCTGGAGGCGACCAGGGACCGCGCCTGGGAGGGGGCGGCCCAGGTCGCCGCCGAGCAGGTCCTCGCCCAGCACGACCACGTGCTGCTGCGCGGCGTCGCCGGATCGGGCAAGACGACCCTGGTCCAGTGGCTCGCCGTGACGGCCGCCGACCTGACGTACCAGCACGGACTCACCCACCTCATGGGGCGCGTGCCGTTCGTGCTGCCGATGCGGCGGATCGTCCGTCCCGGCACCGAACTGCCCGTCCCCGAACAGTTCCTGACGTCCGTCGGCTGCCTCGTCACCGGGGAACAGCCCGCGGGCTGGGTGGAGCGCGTGCTGAGGGCCGGGCGCGGCGTGCTCCTCGTCGACGGCATCGACGAGATCTCCGAGGAGCGGCGCAAGGACGCCAAGCGGTGGCTGCGCGACCTGACGCGCACGTTCCCCGGCAACCTGTGGCTCGTCACGACCCGCCCCTCCGCCGTCCCGGAGAAGTGGCTGGACACCACCGACTTCGCCGAGCTCACGCTGTCGCCGATGGCCTACGACGACGTCGCGACGTTCGTGCGGCGCTGGCATCGCGCGGCGGGTGCGGACGAGGGCATCGGGACCGCGCTGCTGGAGTCGGTGCGGGGTGCGTCCGAGCTGAACCGGCTCGCCACCAACCCGCTGATGTGCGGAATGCTCTGTGCCCTCCACCGCGAGCGGCGCGGGTTCCTGCCGCAGGACAGGAAATCTCTGTACGAGGCCGCTCTGACGATGCTCCTGGAGCGCAGGGACGTCGAGCGGGACGTCAGGGCCACCCGGCTGCCGTTCGCCACACAGGTGCAGCTCCTGCAGAAGCTCGCCTGGTGGCTGATCCGCAACAGCCGCTCGGAGATGGACCGTTCGGATGCCGTGCACATCCTCGGAGAAGCCGCACCCGCGATGAATCTGGACGGCAGCGGCGAGGAGGTCTACGCCTGGCTGCTGCTGAGGGCGGGGCTGCTGCGGGAACCGGCGCACGGACGCGTGGACTTCCTGCACCGCACCTTCCAGGACTAC
>NZ_LIPN01000273.1 GCF_001418325.1 Streptomyces atriruber
GCCGTAGGCGGGCTGGGGCGCCGGGTGCCGGGGCGGCTCGGGCGGATAGCCGTACGAGGGCTGCGGCGGCGACTGCGGGGCGGGCTGGGCGACGGGCTGCTGGGCCACCGACTGCTGCGGCATGGGCTGCTGGGGCGGCAGCGGGAAGGAGGTCGAGGGTGCGGGCTCCGACGATGCGGAGTCCGAGTCGTCCACGGAGATCCCGAAGTCGGAGGCGAGCCCCTCGAGACCGTTGGAGTACCCCTCGCCCAGCGCGCGGAACTTCCAGCCCTCGCCGCGGCGGTAGAGCTCCCCGCAGATCAGCGCCGTCTCCTCGCCGGTCTGCGGAGTGATGTCGAAGTGGGCGAGCGGTTCGCCCTCGGTGACGGCGGCGTCGTACAGCAGGATCCGCAGCGCGGGTACGTGCTCGAAGGCGACGCCCTCCGCGGACGCGGCCAGGAGCACGCGGCTCACGGCCGGGTCCATGCCCGCCAGATCCGTCTGGATCGTGTCGGTCAGACCCTCGGAGGTCCGCTTCTTGCCGAGCCGCCAGACCTTGCCGCCGGGGTGGCGCGGCTGGTTGTAGAAGACGAAGTCCTCGTCCGAGCGCACCCGCCCGTCGCCGCCGAGCAGCAGCGCCGACGCGTCGACGTCGGGGACGCCCTGCCCGGGGGTCCAGCGCAGCACGGCGCGGACCGCCGAGGCTTCCAGAGGGACGTTCGACCCCTTCAACATCGCGTGCGTCATGCGGTCATCCTGCCTTCCCCCGCAGGGGTGGGACAACGCGGGGGGCCGAAGGCCCCGGCCGCGTCACCGGGCTCCTGACCTGCGGGTGGTGCGAGCGTGCGACGGTTGTGTGGTGAGCATGTGTGACATGGCCGGGTTACCTGAAGTTCATGCCCGGAGGGAACCCCCGGCACCCGTCTCTACGTACTATTACCGGCCACATCAGAACGGCCCACGTCGACGAAACAGGCGATAGCAGGGACTCACATGCGTCATTTCGGGCATCTCGCCCCAGAGGTGCGGCACCGCCTCTTCCACCGGGAGCCGGGTGCCTTCACCGCGGACTCCCCGCCCCACCTGCTCGCGCCCGCCCTGGGCGCCACGCTCTACAGCCCGGCCACCCGTCCCCGCCTCGCCGAGGACATCCTGAAACAGGCCGGGCGCGGAGTGGTCTCCATGGTGATCTGCCTGGAGGACTCCATCGACGACGCCGAGGTCGCCGAGGCCGAGGAGAACCTGGTCGGGCAGTTCGCCGACCTGGCGGAACGGGGCGTCGAGCCGCCCCTGCTCTTCATCCGGGTGCGCGCCGCCGAGCAGATACCGGACCTGGTCCGCAGGCTCGGCACGAGCATCCGGCTGCTGTCCGGATTCGTACTGCCCAAATTCACCGAGGAGCGGGGCGTCCCGTTCCTGGAGGCACTCGTGGCCGCGGAGGCCGAGCTCCCGGCGGGGCCCGAGGGCCCGGCGCGGCGGCTCTTCGCCATGCCCGTCCTGGAGTCGCCCGAGCTGCTGCACCTGGAGAGCCGCGCCGAGACCCTCGCCGGGATAGCCCGCACCGTCGACAAGTACCGCGACCGGGTCCTCGCGCTGCGCCTCGGCGTCACCGACTTCTGCTCGGCGTACGGACTGCGCAGGCCACCGGACATGACCGCGTACGACGTGCAGATCGTCGCCTCCGTCATCGCCGACGTGGTGAACGTGCTCGGCAGGGCCGACGGCACCGGCTTCACCGTGACCGGACCGGTCTGGGAGTACTTCCGCGTCCAGGAGCGGATGTTCAAGCCGCAGCTGCGCCGCAGCCCCTTCCTGGAGGGCCGCGCCGACGAGCTGCGCCAGGCCCTCATCGAGCACGACATGGACGGGCTGCTCCGCGAGATCGAGCTCGACCGCGCCAACGGCCTGCTCGGCAAGACCTGCATCCACCCCTCGCACGTGCTGCCCGTGCACGCACTCTCCGTGGTCAGCCACGAGGAGTTCAGCGACGCCGAGGACATCCTGCGTCCGGAGCGGTGCGGCGGCGGGGTCCTGCGCTCCTCGTACACGAACAAGATGAACGAGGTGAAGCCGCACCGCGCCTGGGCCGAGCGGACCCTGCGGCGCGCCGAGGTCTTCGGCGTCGCCAGGGAGGACGTCGGCTTCGTGGAGCTGCTCGCCGCGGGGCTTCCCGCCTGAACCGCCGGGCCTCCCGCCCGAACGGCCGGAACCTCCGGCCGACGAACCTAAGGAACATGACGTACGTGACTGAAGACGCGGTGCCGGAGACCGAGGCGACGGAATGGTCGGGGACCTGGGTCGCCGAGCGGCTCGGAGTCGGCCTCGAAGGCGACGAGGCGCTGCGCGGCATGCTCGGCCTCGCCCTGCGCCGCAACCCCAAGCGGGCCCACCTTCTGGTGTCGAACGTCCTGGGCAAGCACGTCCCGCAGCACCCCTCGGCCGTGTACGCGGCCGGGCACGACCTCGGCGTCCGGGTGCGGGACCTCCTCGGCGACGACGAGGCCCGCCGCGCCGTCGTCCTCGGCTACGCGGAGACCGCGACGGGCCTCGGTCACGCGGTCGCCGACGGTGTCGCCCTCGCCCCCTACCTGCACTCCACCCGGCGCCCCGTCGAGGGCGTCGAGCGCGCGGGCGGCTTCGAGGAGTCCCACTCGCACGCCACCTCGCACCTGCTGCTGCCGGAGGACCCGCGGCTGCTCGCCGGGGACGGGCCGCTGGTCCTGGTCGACGACGAGTTCTCCACCGGCAACACCGTCCTGAACACCGTCCGCGCCCTGCACGAGCGCTTCCCGCGCGAGCGGTACGTCATCGTGGCGCTGGTCGACATGCGCTCGCCCGAGGACCAGGGGCGGCTCGCCGACTTCGCCCGCGAGATCGGCGCGCGCGTCGACCTCGTCGCTGCGGCGTCCGGCACGGTGCGGCTGCCCGACGGCGTCCTGGCGAAGGGGCAGGCGCTGGTCGCCGAGTACGAGGGCGCCGCGACCGTCCCGCAGCCCCGGGGGGAGCGCGGCCGGGTCGACCGCGTCGAGCTCGGCTGGCCCGCGGGCGTTCCCGACGGCGGGCGGCACGGCTTCACGCCGGACCACCGGGCCCGGCTCGACGAGGCCCTCCCCGGCATGGCCGAGCGGATCGCCCGGGAGCTGCCTGCCGATGCGCGCCGTGTGCTCGTCCTCGGCTTCGAGGAGCTGATGTACGCCCCGCTCGCGCTCGGCGTGGAGCTGGAGCGGCGGACCGGCGCGGAGGTGCGGTTCTCCACCACGACCCGCTCGCCCGTGCTCGCCGTGGACGACCCCGGCTACGCGATACGCACCCGCCTCGCCTTCCCCGCGCACGACGAACCGGCCGACGGCCCCGGGACCCGGTACGCGTACAACGTCGCGGGCGCGGGCTTCGACGCGATCGTCGCCGTCGTCGACTCCGTCGCGGACACCCCTCGACTGCACGCCGAGGACGGACTGCTGGTCCAGCTGTCCGCACACACCGGGCACGTCCTGCTGGCCGTCGTCCCCTCCTACGTACCTGAACACGCACCTCAGCACGTTCCTGAAAGGTCCCGCATGCTCCCCGAGCCCCTCCGCGGCCCCGACTTCTCCTCGTACGCACCCGAAGACGTCGGCTGGCTGCTCCAGGACCTCTCGGACGTGACGCTCGAAGCGCCGACGGAGGAGCGCGAGGAGGCGATACAGAGCGGTGGCGCGCACTACGCCGAGTCGCTGCCCGTCGAGTACCAGCCGAGCGAGCGCTACCAGGACCTGTTCCGCGCCGCCCTCGACACCTCCGCCGCCCGCATCGCGCGGGCGGTCGGCACGGTCACCGAGACCGTCCTCGCCGAGCGGTCACCGCGCCCGGTGCTCGTCTCGCTGGCCCGCGCCGGTACGCCCGTCGGCGTGCTGATGCGCCGCTGGGCCGCGCACCGGCACGGCCTCGACCTGCCGCACTACGCGGTGTCGATCGTCCGCGGCCGTGGCATCGACGCCAACGCCCTGCGCTGGCTCGCCGCCCACCACGACCCTTCCGACGTCGTCTTCGTCGACGGCTGGACCGGCAAGGGCGCGATCACCCGTGAACTGGCCGACGCGATAAGGGAGTTCGAGGAGGAGGGCGGCGCCGCCGGATTCGGTCCGGAGATCGCCGTGCTCGCCGACCCCGGCTCGTGCGTGCGCACCTACGGCACCCGCGAGGACTTCCTCATCCCCTCCGCCTGCCTCAACTCCACGGTTTCCGGGCTGATTTCGCGTACGGTGCTCCGCGCCGACCTGGTCGGCCCGGACGACTTCCACGGCGCGAAGTTCTACCGCGAGCTGGCCGGTACCGATGTGTCCGGCCACTTCGTCGACGCGGTCGCCGCCCGCTTCGACGAGGTCGCCGACGCCGTCGACGTACAGGTCAAGGAGCTGCTCACCGCCGACCGCGCGCCGACCTGGGAGGGCTGGGCCGCCGTCGAGCGGATCAGCGAGGAGTACGGCATCCATGACGTGAACCTCGTCAAGCCGGGCGTCGGCGAGACGACCCGCGTGCTGCTGCGCCGCGTCCCCTGGAAGATCCTGGCCCGCAAGGGCGCGGGCGCGGACCTCGATCACGTGCGCCTGCTCGCCGAGCAGCGGGGCGTGCCCGTCGAGGAGGTCGACGAACTCCCGTACACCTGCGTCGGGTTGATCCATCCCCAGTACACGCGCGGCGCCACCGGCGCGGACGGCAAGGCGGTGGTTTCCCAGTGACCGTGACCAGGATCGTCGCGAGCGACCTCGACCGCACCCTGATCTACTCCACCGCCGCCCTCGGCCTGACCATGCCGGACGCGGAGGCGCCGCGCCTGCTCTGCGTCGAGGTGTACGAGGGCAAGCCGCTGTCGTACGTCACCGAGACCGCCGCCGGGCTCCTGGCCGAGCTGGCGCGCACGGCCGTCTTCGTGCCGACCACCACGCGCACGCGTGAACAGTACGGGCGCATCCATCTCCCGGGTCCCGCGCCGAAGTTCGCGGTCTGCGCCAACGGCGGGCACCTGCTCGTCGACGGCGTCTGCGACCCCGACTGGCGGACGACGGTCGCCCGCCGCCTCGCCGCGGAGTGCGCCTCGCTCGACGAGGTCCGCGCCCACCTCGTGCGCACCGCCGACCCCGCCTGGCTGCTCAAGGAGCGCGTCGCCGAGGACCTGTTCGCGTACCTCGTCGTCGAGCGCGCGCTGCTCCCCGACGAGTGGGTCAAGGAGCTCGCCGTCTGGGCTGAGGGGCGTGGCTGGACCGTGTCGCTGCAGGGCCGCAAGCTCTACGCCGTGCCGAAGCCGCTCACCAAGAGCGCGGCCGTGCGGGAGGTCGCCCGGCGGGCCGGGGCCGAGGAGATCCTCGCCGCGGGCGACTCGCTGCTCGACGCCGACCTGCTGCGCGCGGCGGACCGCTCCTGGCGGCCGGGGCACGGTGAGCTCGCGGACACGGGCTTCACCGCGACGGGGCTCACGGTGCTGCCGGAGCGGGGCGTCGCGGCGGGCGAGGAGATCGCCAAGGCGTTCCTGGGGGCGGTGGGGCCCCGCTAGCCTGGGGCCATGCCTCGTTACGAATACCGGTGCCGGTCCTGCGGTGAGACCTTCGAGCTCAGCCGCCCGATGGCCGAGTCGGCCGATCCCGCGGTGTGCCCTGCCGGGCACGGCGACACGGTGAAGTTGCTGTCGACCGTGGCGGTCGGCGGCTCCTCGGCCTCGGCGCCCGCTCCTCGCGGGGGCGGAGGCGGCGGGGGCGGTTGCTGTGGTGGGGGTTGCTGCGGCTGATGCCGCCGCGGCTGACGTCACTGTCCGGCGCGGGGCCGTGCCTGGGGCGAGTGCGGGCGCGGGTGCTTCGTGGCTGGTCGCGCGGTTCCCCGCGCCTCTGAGGAGGCGCCCCTTCAGGGGCGCCTGCTGACAGACGGTGGCTCGTGACGAGTCCCTAGCGGACCACCGTGCCGGGCCCCGCCCCGAGCAGCTTCAGCTCCGCCCGTGTGGGCGCCCCCTCCCAGTCGCCCCGCGACGCCACCGCGAACGCGCCCGTGGTGACCGCCCGGTCCAGGCGGGTCGACAGATCCGCGCCGTCGAGCAGCGCCGACAGATACCCGGCGACGAACGCGTCGCCCGCGCCGACCGCGTCCACGGCCCGCACCTCGCGCGCGGGGGAGTGCAGCGGTCCTTCGGCGCTGTGGACGGTCGCGCCCCGCGCGCCGAGCTTGACCACGACCTCGCGGATCCCCTCGTCCAGCAGGACCTGCTCCGGGGTGGTGGCGGCCCCCGACGGCAGGCACAGGGGCAGTTCGTCGTCGGAGGCGATGAGCACGTCGACGTGGGGGAGCCAGGCGCGCAGCTCGGTCGCCGCCTGCTCGGAGCTCCACAGACGGGAGCGGAAGTTCACGTCCAGGCAGACCTGTGTGTCGTGCTCGCGGGCGAGCCGGAGGGCGCGTCGGCAGGCCTCCGCCGCCGACGGGCCGAGGGCCGGGGTGATGCCGGTGAGGTGCAGGACGCGCGGCGCTCCGGCGGCGAAGGCCGCTTCGACCGCGTCGGGGGTGAGCCGTGAACCTGCCGATCCCGCCCGGTAGTAGTGCACGCGGGTCACTTCCGGCAGCCGCGGTTCGAAGAGGATGAGGCCCGTCGGGGCCGCCGCGTCCCGGGTGGCCGCGGTGACGTCGACGCCCTCCGCGCGCAGCGTGCGCAGGACCAGCTCACCGGCCTCGTCGTCGCCGACCGCGCCCGCCCAGCGGACGGTGTGGCCGAGGCGCGAAAGACCGATGGCGACGTTGCTCTCGGCACCGGCGACGGACAGGTCCATGGAGCCGCCCAGCTTGAGGGGGCCGCTGCCGCGCAGGGCGACCATGGTCTCGCCGAGGGTCAGGACGTCGCTCATCGGGCCACCGCCTCCGCGACGCGCACGAACTCCGCCGCCCTCGCCCGCAGCGCACCCAGGTCGCCGCCGTCGGCCGCATCGCCGATCAGCGGTGAGCCGACGCCCACCGCGACCGCGCCGAGCCTCAGATACGCCTCCGCGGCCGCCGCGTCCACGCCGCCGACCGGCACGAAGGGGACGTCGGGGAACGGGGCGCGCAGCGCCTTGAGGTAGCCGGGACCGCCCATCGCCGAGGCGGGGAAGATCTTCAGCGTCGTCACGCCCGCCGCCCGCGCCGCGATGACGTCGGTGGGCGTCAGGACGCCGCCGAGCACCGGAAGCCCCAGTGCGACGGCCTCGTCGACGCCCGCGCCGAGGCCGGGCGTGACGATGAGGTTGGCGCCCGCGTCGGCGGCCCGGCGGGCGTCGTCAGCGGTGAGGACCGTGCCCGCGCCGAGCCAGGCGTCCGTCCCCAGCTCGGCCCGCGCCCGGCGCAGCACGCCCAGCGCGTCGGCGCCGCTGAGGGAGACCTCGACGAGGGGAACGCCGGACTCCACCAGCGTCATGACCGTACGGAAGGAGGCGTCGGGGTCGGTGCCGCGCACGATGGCGACGAGGCGCCGCGCCCGGAGAGCCGTGGGGAAGTCGAGCATCTCCCCACATTCGCACAGCCGTTTCAGTCGGTCCGATCCGGGTGGCGCGCCTTCCAGTACGGGTTGTCGTGCGGCAGCCCGCCGCTGACCCTGCCGTACATCCCGAAGGTCATGAGCAGCACGCCCACGACGAAGCTGAAGAGGACGTTCTGGATCCGGAACGCCAGGAAGTTGTGGCTGGAGTCCAGCAGGGCGAGATTGACGAAGCCGCTCACGATGAACGCGACGCCCAGGACCGTGTTCAGGGTCGAGGCGAAGTTGCCGCCGATCACCATGCCCACGAGGAGCAGCAGGCCGACGACGATCGACAGGACGCTGAGCGCGCCGTTCGTACTGAGCCCGGCGACCGAGTCACCGCGGGTGTCGAAGAACCCGATCTTGTCGATGAGCCCGAGGATGCCGAACGTGAGCAGAACGAGACCCATCAGGCCCGCGCCCGCGCGGTAGACCTGGTTGAGCCGGTGGTCGACGGGCAGGTGCTCGTCGAGCGTGATGTGGCGCCGGTTCCCCCGCTTCGTCCCCGGACGGAGCACGTGCGTGGCCATGTCAGCCTCCTGGTGCGAGCGGAGGACGACGTGCGTCCGCACGCCGAGCCCCGTACGCCACTCCAGGATCCGCCCGCGGGACGGCGACTGCCAACCGCAAGCGTGCGCGGCAGCCGCACCGGCCCCTAGGGCGCCCTGCCCGCGCTCCTCCCCCCGAGGGCCCTGCCCAGCGCTCCTGCCTCAGGCACCCTGCCCGCCCTCAGGCGCCTTGTCCACGCTCCTGCCTCAGGCGCCTTGTCCGCGCTCCTCCCGTATCTGCGCGACCACGCGCGCCACGGTCGTGCGGACCGCCTCGGTCTCGGTCAGGAAGTGCCAGTAGTCGGGGTGGCGGCCTTCCAGGGACGCCACCGCGCGGTCCAGGCGGGCCACGGACTCGTCGAGCGGGCGGGCGTGCCGCTGCTCGGGCGTCTGGCGGCCCGCCATCGCCAGGCGCTGCGCGTCCCGGATCGCGAACCGGGTGCGCTCGATCTCCTGCTGCGGGTCCTTCGACACCGCGTTCAGCCGCTGGAGGCGGTCACCGGCCGCGGAGACCGCCTCGTCCGTGGTGTTCAGCAGCGCACGGACCGTGGAGAGCAGCGAGGTGGCGTCCGGCCAGCGCTGCTCGTCGCGCGCCTGCTGGGCCTCCTTCAGCTTGGCCTCGGCCCGGCGAACGTTCTCCACGGCCTGGTCGGGGACGTGCTGCAGGTCCTGCCAGCACGCGGCGGCGAACCGGCGCCGCAGCTCGCTGAGGACCGGGTCGACCTGGCCGGTGCGGGTGGTCAGCGCCTGCGCGCGGGTGCGCAGCGAGACGAGCCGCCGGTCGATCTCGGCGGCCCGCTCGGGCAGCCGCTCGGCCTCGGCGCGCACGGCCTCGGCGTCGCGCAGGACGCGGTCGGCGCGCTGCAGCGTCTCCGGCACGCCGTGGCGGCCCGCGCCCTGGTTCAGCTTGGTCAGCTCGGGGCCGAGGGTCGCCAGGCGGGCGGCGAGGTCGTCGGCCTTCAGTCCGGCCGCGCGCACGGAATCGAGGGCGTTGCTCGCGGCGAGCAGGGTCTGGCGGGCCCGCTCCACCGCGGGGGCGAGCCGGGCGAGCTGGGTCTCCGCCTTGTCGAGCAGCGGCCCGAGGCCCTGCTGGAAGCGCTCCAGGTCCTGCTTGGTCTTGCCCAGCTCCGTCTTCGCGGCGGTCAGCTCGGTCCTTGCGCGGGCCGCGACGGAGGACTCCAGGTCGTCCCGGTCCAGGTCGTGGGCGTCCACCGCGCTGATGTACTGGTGGCTGACCTCGTCGATGCGGTGCCCGATCGCCTCGAAGTCGGAGACGGCGCGCTGGGCCGCAGGCGAGGAGTCGACGGCCACGATCGTCTCGATGGAGATGCGCAGGTCGCGCTGGGCGGTGTCCAGTTCGTAGAAGGCCGCGGCGGCGGCGTCCTTCGCGGCCTGCGCCTCGGCGCGCAGGCTCTCGCCGCGCCCGCCGAACCAGCGCCGGGTGCCGCCGCCCGCGAACGCGGCAGGGACGGCGACGGCGAGCAGGGGCAGGGAGAGGGAGACGAAGGTGACGAGGGCGAGGGCATCACGCAGGGGGCCGCCGCGGCGCGCGCTCCCGTGGGGACGGCGGGAGGGGGCTTTCGCGGTGCGAGCGGGGCCCGCCACCTCCACTGCTCCTGCCGCGTCCGTCGTGCTCTCGGCCTCTGTTCTGTCCGGTGTGTACGGCTGTGAAGGTGTCGCCGTCACTATCCCTCTCCCGTGCTGTCATCCGCCCTGCCCGGTGTCACATTCTCCCACCGGTTAAAGACGAATACACGGGCCCATTAGTTCGCGCTGCGCACAGTGACTTTGCCGTCGGAGCTGTGGACGGACACGTGGTGGGGGCTGCTGTCGTCCCGTGGCACCGACACGTCGACGGAGCTGTCGGAGGTCTCGGTCCGTACGTCGTACGGGACGCGCTTGCCGTGCTGCTCCTTCGGCACGGCTATGTCGACGGAGCCGTCCTTGCTGCGGGCCTCGACACGGTCGGGCACGGCGGCGAGCTCCAGCCGCACGGACCCGTCCTTGGAGTCGGCGGACACCCGCCCGGACGTGATGCCGCGCGCGGTGATGGAGCCGTCGGAGCTGTGCAGGCCGAGTGGCCCCTCGGCACCCTCGACGGTGATCGATCCGTCGGAGCTGTCCAGGTCGAGCGGTGCGCGGGCGTCCTTGACGGTGACGGAGCCGTCCTTCGTACGCACCTTCATCGCGTCCCGGAACCCGCCGGCCGTGACACTGCCGTCCTTGTTCTCGACGGTCACGGCGACTCCGCGCGGCACCTCCACGCGGTGCCTGGCCGAGCAGTTGGCGATGATCCCGGAGCACGACACGTCGAGCTCGAGCCGGTCGCCGTCCATCTCCCACGTCACCTTGGGGTCGCCGCCGAGTACGGTCTGCCCGTCGAACCACCGGGTCACCTTCACGCCCTTGGCGCCGCTGCCCGCCGGGACCAGGTCGAGCGAGGTGTCGCTGGACTCGACGGTCAGCGTCTTCCCCGCCAGGGCGAACGTCCGGTGGTCCGGCTCGGTGTCGTCATCGGCGTCGGCCCCGCACGCACCGACGAGCAGGACGACGGCCACGGTCCCGCCGACGGCGGCGAGGGCGCGGCCGGCGCGCGGGCTACGGGTGCGGACGGTCATGACGGATCCCCCTGTAATGATCTTGCTGGTCTCCGACAGACTCTACGGAACCGCCCGAGTCGACAGGATCCGGACTGCCGCAGGATTCGGGGTGGGGTTAACCCCCGGACGCGGGCGGCTCCTGGCGGCCCCCGGCAGCTCTTGGCAGCTCCTGGCGGCGCAAAAGGGGTTTGCGGGGCACTGCCTGCGGCAAGGTAGGCTGTCCACTCGTTCCCGGGCGCGTAGCTCAGGGGTAGAGCGCCTCCCTTACAAGGAGGATGTCGGCGGTTCGAAACCGTCCGCGCCCACCGGGTTTCACCTGTGAAAGGGCCCCGCACCGAATCTCGGTGCGGGGCCCTTTCCGTCTGCTGGCGACGTAGCTCGAATGGGCTAATCGAGTGGCCGTGGGGCAGACCGGGGCGATCGCCTCAGGCGGGCCGATGGGGCCTTCTCGCAGCGCTCTCCGTGCACGTTCCGTCACTTTCCTGGTTGCGGCGCGCCGCGAGGCGGAGCGCGATGGAGGGGAAGCGTGCGGCTGTCGTGGCGAGAGTCGATTTCGCCCGTCGCGCGCTCCGAGGGAGTGATCACCCATGACGCAGGGCGAAGGCTTCACCAACTCCGACGGGCTCGCGGGCATGACGGCCTACGACCGGACCGGCGAGAAGATCGGCAGCGTCGAGCAGGTGTATCTCGACGACCGCAACGGTCGCCCCGAGTGGGTCACCGTCAAGACCGGTCTCTTCGGTATGAAGCAGAGCTTCGTCCCGCTCGCCGGAGCCCGTCGCCAGGACGACCAGCTGCACGTGGCGACGACGAAGGAGGCCGTGAAGGACGCTCCCCGCATCGACGCCGACCAGCACATCGAGCCGGGCGAGGAGCACGAGCTCTACGCCCACTACGGGCTCACCCGGCCCCAGGCGGCGGCCGGTGGCGCGGCTGGTGGTGCGGCGGCCGGCAAGCGGGGCCGTGAGGGCATGCGTGAGCACGAGGGCATGGCCGGGATGGCCGGTGCGGGCGCGGGTGCCGGCATGGTCGGTGCGGGCGCCGCGAGCCGCTCGACGGGGCAGGACGACAGCAAGTCCGGCGAGATGATCCGCTCCGAGGAGCGGCTGCGGGTCGGCACGGAGGAGGAAGTGGTCGGGCGTGCCCGGCTGCGCAAGGTCGTCGTCACCGAGGACGTGAAGACGTCCGTGCCCATCTCCCACGAGGAGGTGCGCGTCGTCCGCGAGCCCATCCGCGAAGGCGACGGCACGCGCGCCAGCATCGGCGAGGCCGAGGCCGAGGTGACCCTGCACGCCGAGAAGGCCGTGGTCAGCAAGGAGTCCGTGCCGGTCGAGCGCGTCCGGCTGGAGACCGAGAAGGTGACGGAGACGCAGGAGATCTCCGACACGGTGCGCAAGGAGCAGATCGAGTACGACGGCGGCAAGGGTGAGCGCGGCGTCAAGGGTGAGGGCTGGCGCGACCGGAAGCAGGGGCCGCGCCACTGACGATGACGTTGCCCCACCCGCGCGCGGGCGCTCCCGTGCCGGTGCGAAGGCCCTCCTCCGGTTTCGGTGGGGGGCCTTCGCCTTGCGGGTGATGCGTGTGACGCCGCCCTGTCAGCGGGAGCCCGGGTGTGTTCTGCGGTACCGGCGGTCCCAGCGCTCCATCCGTTCCTTGCGGATGCGGTAGTCGCGGTAGGTCTTGGGGTAGCTGCCCCCGCCGCCTCCGCCCCCGCCCATGCCACCGCCGCTGCTCGCGGAGCCGCTCCCTGAACTGCTGCCCGAGCCGCTGTTCTTGGCGGACGAACCGCCTTCGTAGAAGCGTGCCAGGTAGAAGATGAGCGCCGCTGCGGCCAGCCACAGCAGTGGTTGGCTGAAGCCCAGGCCGAAGAGGGCCAGGATCGCGACGACTATCAGGACGTTCAAGGCTGCACCTCCGTGGCTCGAAGGGGGCTCGTGCGTGGCTGATAGGGAGTCAACGCCCGCTGTCTGCGGCTGTCAATGGCTAGGCGGAGAGGGAGTCGTCCGGCGTTTCGTGGGCGTGCTTGAGAGCCGCGCGTGCGGTGACGGCGTCCGGCCCCGAGACCTGTTCCCAGTACTCGTGACACGTCACGAAGACCGCCAACTCCCGCTCCTTGGAACGGAGTTTCTCGACCTCGGCCTGTTCGTCCGGGGTCCAGCCGGGCGAGGCGGGGCGCTCCACCTTGCGCCAGCCGCCGGTGTCGCTGAATCCGTCGAGGGGCTCGACCGACCAGGGCAGGCGTTTGAGCAGGGCCAGGAGCACGGAGCGGACCTGGTGCAGTTCCTCCTGGCCGGCGAGGAGGTCGCTCGGGAAGTCATGGGATGGGGTGGCAGGCACGCCGTAATGGTACTCCTGTTCGAATTACGTGTGCGAGTGAAGCGTGCGAACGATCGAGCCGTCTTGTCAGTGGACATCGAGCCGTCACGGCAGTTCGTATCGAGCCGTCACGGCAGTGCGCATCGAGCCGTCTTGTCAGTGGGCGGTGGCAAGCTGGATGCATGTGCCGAAGCATCAAGACGCTCCGCCCGCCCGCGATCCCCGAGGACGCCACCGAGGAGGAGATCCGCGCGGCCGCGCTCCAGTACGTCCGGAAGGTCTCCGGCTTCCGCGCCCCCGCCGCACACAACCGCGAGGTCTTCGATCACGCGGTGGACGCGGTGGCGAAGGCGACGACGGAACTGCTGGCGGGCCTGGAGGTGCGCGGGGCGCAGCGGGCCTCGTAAGGGGACGCAGGACGCAGGTGTCGGAGGCCGCCGGGCCTCCGTGCGGGGCGGCTCGCCGTCGCGGGTCAGCTCGCCGTCGTGGGGCGGCTTGCCGTCGTGGGGCGGCGGACCAGGAACGCCGCCCCCGCGCCCGCCGCGAACAGGGCGAGCAGCGAGACGCCCGTGGCCAGCCAGGTCGCGCCCAGCCACTGGCCGCCGAAGTAGCCGAGGGCCACGCTGTAGCCCGCCCAGGCCACGCCCGCCAGGGCGGACCAGGGGAGGAACTCGCGCACCTTGCGGTGGGCCGCGCCCGCGCCGAGGGAGACGATCGAGCGGCCCGCGGGCGCGAAGCGGGCGATGACGACGAGGACGCCACCGCCGCGCGCGAGCGCCGTGCCGAGGCGTTCCTGCGCGCTGGTCAGGCGCCGGGAACGGGCGATCGCGCGGTCGAGTCGTTCGCCGCCGCGCCAGGCGAGCCGGTAGGCGACCATGTCGCCGAGCACGGACGCGGTGGCCGCGCAGAGCATGAGCATCATGATGTCGGGCACGGCGTGCGGAACCTGCCCCGCCGCCCCGGTGCCCGCCGCCGCGGCAGCGGTCGCCGACATGATGACGATGACCCCGCTCGGCAGGACGGGCACGAAGACGTCGAACAGGACGGACAGGGCCACGACCGCGTAGATCCACGGACTGCCGGTCAACGCCCCCACACTCTCAAGCACCGTAACTCCCCGTTACTCCCCGTTAGGCAGCGCGTTGCCGCTGTGTCGCGCGGAGAACGGCAGGGGCGGCCTTGGTGACAGCTGTACAGCGTACGCGGCGCGAAGGGCGGGAGATCCACTGGGGGCTTAGATGTTCCCTACATCACGTTCACCCGGCTGCCTCCCCCGATGAGGCGTACGGCCCCGAAGTCCCGTACGAACGAGTCAGTACCCAAGCGGAACGCGGCCGGAACACGGGCGGCACGAGGGACGGAGCGGGCGATGGTGGCAGGGATGCTGGCCGGTGCGGTGGCGGCGGCCGTACTGGCCACGGGCGGCGGAGCGGCCGACGTGGCGGCGGGAAGCTCCTGGGCGCGTGCCGAGGCCTATTTCGCGCCGCCGTCGGCCTTCATTCCCTCGCCTGCGGTCACGTACGACACCGGCCTGGTGCCCGCGGCGTCCTGGATCGAGGTCGAGCAGCACAGCGTCGAGGGCGCCACGAACGTCACGCTGAAGGTCCGCGGCATGAAGCCGGGGTACGCGTACGGCGTGCACGTGCACCAGAGGCCGTGCGGCGCGGAGCCGGAGGCGGCGGGCGGCCATTACCAGCACCGCGTCGACCCGGTCCAGCCCTCGAAGGACCCGGCCTATGCCAACGCGGAGAACGAGGTGTGGCTGGACTTCACCGCCGGAGCGGATGGTTCCGGATCGGTGAGCGCACAGCACGCGTGGGGATTCAGGCCCGGCGAGGCCGCCTCCGTGGTGCTGCACGACGAGCCGGGCGGCGCGGGCGACCGCGCCGCGTGCTTCACGGTGCCGTTCGCGGCCCTGCCGGAGGCGCAGCAGTCGGGCGGCGCGTGGGGCGCGTAGCCGCGCAGGGCCTCCGGCGCGGGCCCGGGTGCGGGTGCGGTACGGCGTCGGCGCCCCCTTCCCCGTACGTACGAGGAAGGGGGCGCCGTCGTCCGAGCCGGAGCGTGCGCCGCAGGTCAGGCCGCGACCGGCGTGTGCTTGGCGTCCGCGCCCTCCTTGTCGCCGCTCTCGGCCCGCGAGGCGAAGAACCGGTCCAGGCCGAACGCGCCGGACCCGGTGAAGACGAAGAGCAGCATCGCCCAGCAGAAGATCGCCGCGGCCTCGCCGCCGTTCTCCATGGGCCACAGGGCCTCCGGCTGGTGGACCTTGAAGTAGGCGTAGGCCATCGAGCCGGACGAGATGAAGGCCGCGGCGCGGGTGCCGAGGCCCAGCAGGACCAGGGCGCCGCCGACGAGCTGGATGACGGCCGCGTACCAGCCGGGCCAGGTACCGACGTCGATCGTGCCGCCGCCCGACGCGCCGCCGAGGACGCCGAAGAGCGAGGCGGCGCCGTGGCAGGCGAAGAGCAGGCCGATCACTATGCGGAACGCGCCGAGGGCGTAGGGCTGGGCGCTGTTGAGACGTCCAGTCATGGTGGGGGACTCCTTCGGTTTGGGGACGGTAACCGAGCGGAGGCCCAAGATTAGGGGAACCTAATTAGTGCTTGCAAGTTCAACATTCGGTCAATCGGAGGTTCCGCTTCGGCTCGGCCCGGGGGCCGGGCGGCGCTGCGGCGGTCCCGGCGGCGGTACGCAGGGCGGCCCGCGCCACCGCGTCGGCGTCCGACAGCGTGACTGAGTCGACGCCGGGGCGCGCACCGGCCGCGGTCACCCAGTGCACCCCTTCCGTGGGCACCCCGAACGCGAACCTGCGGGCATGGGGACGGCCTTGGCGGTCGATCAGGTGATAGGGGCGAGGGGTCACGTCCAGCCCTCCGGTTTCATAGCCGTCGACCACATGCGCGCGGCACTCCCCGCCCGCCAGGAGCCGCCCGAGCAGCGCGTCGCCGGTGCGGCGAAGGTCCGGCTCGGGCAGCCGGGCCTCGATGAGCGAGGTGACGCGAACGGCCGAGTCCGGCACGTCGGGGGAGTGCGCGAGGAACGCCCCGTCCGCGGGCCGCACGGTCAGGCGCGGCCCGAGCACCGTCAGGACCCCCGCCTCGATCAGCGCTGCCATCTCCTCGATGCGGCGGCGCGGCGGGCCGATGGAGAGGAAGGCGTTGAGCGGCGTGTACCAGCGGTCGAGGTGGTCGCGGCGCGATGCCCCGGAGAGGCCGCCGTGGTCGACGACGCCGCGGAGCTCGTTGCGCAGGTCGCGGAGCACGTCGAGCGCGGCCTTCAGCGGGCCCGCGACATTGCCGAGCGCGGCCTGCGCGACGTCCTCGCGCAGCCGGTCCAGGAGCCAGGCGCGGTGGGCCTCCGGGGAGGAGAAGGGGGTGGACGGGTGCGGCCGGGAGAGCCGGTCCCAGGACCAGCGGTCGGCCTCGGCGACACCGAACTCGTCCAGCACGAGAGCCTCCTGCGGGCTCCGGTGCCCGACGGCGAGGAACCGCTCCCGGAAGCCGCCCGCCTCCGAAAGCCCGTCCCCGCC
>NZ_LIPN01000274.1 GCF_001418325.1 Streptomyces atriruber
ACCCCGAGGACCCCGAACGCGAGCCCGGTGGCGAGCGCCGAGTAGCCCAGCACCTCCTGGAGGTAGAGCGTCATGAGGAAGACCAGCGAGGTCTCGGTGGCGAAGGCGATCAGGCCCGCCGTGTTGCCCCACACGACCGAGCGGCGCCGCATGATGCGGACGGGCACGAGCGGCGCGGGCGAGCGCTGTTCCACGAACCAGAAGGCGACGAGCAGGCCCGCGCCCGCGAGCAGCGCGCCGAGCGCGACGGGCTCGGTCCAGCCGCTCCCGCCCGCCCGGGTCAGGCCGTAGACGAGGGCCAGCAGCCCGCCGGTGACGGTGACCGCGCCCGGCAGGTCGAGACGGTGTCTGCAGACGATCCGCGAGTCGGTGAGGAGGGACGGCGCGAGGGCGACGACGGCGGCCGCGACGGGCACGTTGACGAAGAACGCCCAGCGCCAGGAGAGCAGTTCGGTGAGGAGCCCGCCGAGGACGGCGCCGGCGGTGAAGCCCGCCGACATCAGGGCGCCGTTGAGGCCGAGCGCCCGGTCCCGCAGCGGGCCCTCGCGGAACGCGGTGGTGAGCAGGGCGAGCCCCGCCGGGGTGACGGCCGCGGTCGCGAGCCCCTGCAGCACGCGCGCCGTGAGCAGCACCTCCGGCGAGGTGGCGAGGCCGCCGAGGGCCGAGGAGAGGCCGAGCAGCGCCATGCCGCCGATGAAGAGCCGCTTGCGCCCGAACAGGTCGGCGATCCGGCCGAGGAGGAGCGTGAAACCGGCGGCGGCGAGCGCGAACGAGGTGGCGATCCACTGGAGGTCGGCGAGGGAGAAGCCGAGCCCTTCGCCGACCACCGGCAGGGCGACGTTCAGGATGGAGAAGTCCACGGCGATCATGAACTGGGAGCCGAGGAGGAGGGCGAGAACGAGCTTCTGCCGCCCGGTCATGGTGGTGGTCGCAGTCGGCGTGGTCATCACAGCGTCTCCAGGTCCACCGCGTCGGCCATCGCCCGGTACCCCGCGTCGTTCGGGTGCAGGTGGTCGCCGCTGTCGTACGCGGGGGCGATCCGCTCCGGGTCCTGCGGGTCGGCGAGGGCCTTGTCGAAGTCGACGTACGCGTCGTACTCGCCGGAGGTCCGCACCCACCGGTTGAACGCGTCGCTCACGGCGGCCGCGTGCTTGCCGTAGTGGTCGGAGCCGCCGAGGGGGAGCAGCGTGGCGCCGACGACCCGCACGCCCTTCGCCCGCGCCTCGCGGATCAACTTGCGGTGGCCGTTGATGAGTTCGCGGGCGGAGACGACCGGGGCGGGCTTGTAGGTGGGCTTGTCGGTCTCGCTGAAGCCGATGTCGTTGAGGCCTTCGAGGACGACGACCGTGCCGACGCCGGGCAGGTCGAGGGCGTCCCGCGAGAGGCGGTTGGTGCCCTTCTCCCCGAACCAGGCCGAGTCGTTGAGGACCAGGTTGCCGCCGATGCCCGCGTTCAGGACCGGGCGCGGCTTCCCCGCCTTGTCGAGGCGCTCGGCGAGCGCGTCGGACCAGCGGCGGTTGCGGTCGGTGGAGGAGGCGAAGCCGTCGGTGATGGAGTCGCCGAACAGGACGACGCCGTCGCGCTTCGGGGCGGTCCGGGAGCTGCCGACGTCCACGCCGGAGAGGTAGTACCAGGATTCGGTCGACTCCCCGAAGGCGCGGCCCCCGGTGTCGGCGGTGTGGTTGCCGTCCGCCCGGTAGCTGGTCGCGAAGGACTGGGCGTGGAAGGTGGCGGGTCCCGTCGTGCCGGAGAGGTGCAGGGTGACGGTGACGGACTCGAAGGCGTCGAGGTCGAGGTCGGCCTTGTCGCTGGAGAGTTCCCCACCGGCCGGTACGGACGCCGACGCCTTCCCGCCGAAGGTGAGCCGCCTGACCGAGCCCAGCTCGACCGACGCCCCCTTCGCCGTACGGGCGACGGTGGCGCCCGCGATCCGCAGCGGGGACGTCCCGTACGCGTTCGAGAGCCGGATGCGGGCTCTGTCGCCGCCCTCGGTGACGCGGACGACCTGGCGCAGGGTCTGGCCGTCGAAGCCCGCCTCGGACCAGTTGGGCTTGAAACCGATGCTGGGCCGCTGCGGGGCGCTCGCCCAGGCGGCGGTCCAAGAAGAACCCTGCCCCGCCTCCTTCCCCTTCTCGTCGTGGCCGGAGGAGGCCTGGGCGCCGGTCACGGCGAGCCCCGCGGTCAGGGCGAGAGCGGCGGCGGTGGCGGTGACGGCGAGGGTCGTGCGGGCACGCGAAATCATCGTGGGCTCCTGGTGGTTGAAGAGGGAGGGTGTCCGTCCGGCGGGCCGCCGTCCTGACTCCTCAAAGATCCGCCGGGAGCGGTCCCCCATCAACGGCGATCTGTGGAACGATCGACGCGCTCAGGCTTATCGATGCAGGTCACAGGGGGTATGCGGTGGAGCGGCAAGAGCTGGAGACCTTCTTGACCCTGGCCGAGGAGCTGCATTTCGGCCGCACCGCGGAGCGCCTCCTGCTCTCACAGGCCCGTGTCAGCCAGACGCTGAAGAAGCTGGAGCGCAAGATCGGCGCCCCGCTCTTCGAGCGCACCAGCCGCGTGGTGCGGATGTCCCCGCTGGGCCGTCAGTTGTACGAGGATCTGGCGCCGCTCCACAAGGAGATGGAGGCGGCCGTGGCCCGCGCCAAGGACTCCGCGCGGGGTGTCGGCGGCGCGCTGGACGTCGGCTTCCTCGGCGCGGGCGCGGGCACGCTGACCGGCCCGATCCTTGCCCTCTTCCGGGAGCGCCGCCCGGCGGTCGAGGTGCGGATGCGGGAGACGCAGTTCCAGGATCCGCTGGGCGCGCTGCGCGGCGGCGAGGTCGACGTGCTGTTCACCTGTCTCCCCGTCGAGGAGCCGGACCTGACCGTCGGCCCGGTCGTCATCAACGAACCGCGCCTGCTGGCGATGCCGGTCGGCCACCCGCTCGCCGGACGCACCTCCGTCTCCCTGGAGGAGCTGGCGGGCGAGACGTTCTTCGGCGTCGTGAACGGCGCGCCCGCGTACTGGTGGGACTTCCACGTCCCGCCGCGCACGCCCAGCGGCCGCGAGATCCGCCGGGGGCAGGCCGTCGCGTCCTTCCAGGAGCTGATGACCCTCGTCGCGGCGGGCCAGGGCATCTCCCCGGTCGTCGCGTCCGTGGAGAAGTACTACGCGCGCCCCGGCGTCACCTTCGTCCCCCTGGACGACGTGCCGTCCGCCGACGTCGCGCTGATCCACCGCACGGAGGGGACGAACGCCCGCGCGGAGGCGTTCATCCGGGCGGTAAGGGACACGGTCGAGGCGAACGGCGGCCCGGCGGCGTTCTAGGACGGGCCCTGGGGCGTGCAGGATGCCCGCATGACCGCTCTGAGCTATTCCGCCGCATTCATCACGTTCTTCTCCGTGGTCGGGCCGCCCAAGGTGCTGCTCGCCTTCGCCGGGCTCGCGCAGCACCATCCCACGGCCGAGCTGCGGCGCATCGCGCTGATCTCGTCGGCGGCCGCGGTCTTCGTCGGCCTGGTGACCGGCATCGCCTCCCCCTGGCTCCTCGACCTCTTCCACATCTCGACGCCCGCACTGCAGCTCGCGGGCGGCGTCATCTTCTTCATCTACGCCGTCGGGCTCGTCCTCGGCATCCACCTCGGTTCGGACGGCGCGGACACGGACGCGCCCGACCTGGCGAGTGGGGTGCGGCAGCTGCTCATGCCGTACGTGGTGAGCCCGCTGGCGATGACCGCCGTACTGATCGAGGGCGCGGCCCGCGACTCCTGGACGTGGCGGTCCACGGTCGTCGGCGCGTACGTCACCGTGATCGTGATCGACCTGCTCTGCGTGGTCGTCCTGGTCCGCGTCCTGCAGCGCACGCACCACGCCACCATCGAACTCCTGGGCCGTCTCCTCGGGTTGCTGCTCGCCGCGGTCGGCGTGGACCTGGTCCTGGACGGCCTGACGTCACTGGGGGTCGCGGTGGCCCGCGACGGCCACTGACGGGACGGCGCCCGGGTCCGGCTCCTCGACCAGCATCTCCGGGCGCCCCGTGACCAGGAGCCACGCGGGCAGCGCCGCCACGCACAGCACCGGCAGCAGCGCCATGTCCATCACCACCACGGCCGCCGTGAAGAGGCTCAGCCAGCCCTGCCGGGTGGTGGCGAGCAGGATGCCGAGGACGGCGCAGGTGACGGCGAGGGAGAGCGGCACGGCATCGACGAGCGCGTGCGCGAGCATGCCGAGGGCGACGCCCACGAACACCGCGGGGAAGATCCGCCCGCCCCGGAACCCGCACGTCCCGGCGACGACCAGCGCCGCCAGCTTCACGAGGGCGAGCAGCAGCAGGTTCCCGGCGCCGTGCGCGTCGGCGTGCGCGGTCAGCTCCTTCATCTCCTCCAGCCCCTTGAAGAGCGTGAGGTGCCCGCCCAGCGCGCCCAGCGCACCGAGCACGAGCCCGCCGGCGGTCAGCATGACCACGGGGTGCCCGAGCTGCCGGAACGCCCGGTGGAAGAGCGGGAACGCGTACACGGCGGCGAGCCCCACCACCGCCGCGGCCGAGCTGATCGCCATCGCGGAGACCACGTCGACCAGCCGCGCCCCGGGATAGGGCGGCACCTCGATCCGGAACGCCGGATGCGCGACCAGCACGGTCGTCAGCGCCCCCGCCCCCGCCGCCACCAGCGGCGCGAACAGCCGGTCCCACAGCGGCCGCGGGTCGTCCCCCACGGAGATCTCGGAGAGGACCAGCGCCGCGGCGACGGGCGTGCCGAACAGCGCGCCGACCGTCCCCGCCGCCGCGAGCCCGACCCAGTCCGCGGCCCGCGAGCGCGGCATGGCCCGCATCCCGAGCGCGTACGCGAGGGCGATGTTGATGGCCGTGATCGGGTTCTCCGGACCGAGGCTCACCCCGCCCGCGAGCCCGATGACCACGGCGAGCGCGATGCCCGGCAGCAGCCGCACCGGCAGCGGCGGATCGACGAGCCCCATGGCCGCCGGGTCGGGCCCCGCGTGCCCCGGCACCTTCCACACGACGAGCCCCACGACCAGGCCCACCACGGTCAGCGTGCCGAAGATCCACCCCGCGGACGTCCCGGATACGCCGAGCGCGTCGGGCAGCCGCTCCCACAGCACGTCCTGCAGCCGCTCGGCGACCCAACTGAGCCCGAGCAGCAACAGACTCGCCCCGACCCCGACGAGCAGGGCCGGGACGATCAGCGGCGCCAGCGCGCGGGCGCCCGCCGGGGACCCGGTCAGGGCCCGGCGACGTCGGAGCGGTCGTTGCAGAGCGCCCAGATCACGAAGACGCCGATCGCGATCGAGATGAGCGCCCAGACCGGCGTGTACGGCAGCCACAGGAACTGCGCCACGATGGCCAGCGCCGCGAGGGCGACGCCGGTCGCCTTCGCCCAGCTCGCGCCCTTGAGGATGCCCCAGCCGACGACGGCCACGAGGATGCCGAGCACGAGGTGGATCCAGCCCCACGTGGTGAGGCTGAACTTGTAGACGTAGTCGCCGATCCGCTCGTAGACGTCGTCCTTCGCGATACCGGCGATGCCCTCGAAGATGCCGAGGATGCCGTTCACCATCATCAGGACACCGGCGAACATCGTGCCGCCGGACGCCCAGAGCGCGGAGCCGCTCTCGTCGTGCTCCGGCCTCTTGCCCGGATCGGGCGAGTTGGGCGCGTCGGGCGCGGTCGCGGTGCTCATGGGGTCCCCTTCTCTGTTGCGTTCAGGGACCCACAGCGTCGAACGGGGTTCGGCCCGGGGCGACCGGGCTTGCGCCGAACGGGTGACACGACGAGTTACGTGATTTCCGTCACCTGAGCGCGATCGGCTGATTACGCTGTGCACATGGTCAAACTGCGCGACCTCGACCCCAGCGCGTCCCCCCTTGACTACTACGGCTCGGAATTGCGCCGCCTCCGCGAGGCAGCGGGCCTGAGCCAGCCGCAGTTGGGGTCCTGTGTCTTCGTCACGGCGTCACTGATCGGCCAGGTCGAGACGACGAGGAGGGTGCCGACGAGGGACTTCTCGGAACGGGTGGACGCGGCGCTGGGGACGGATGGGTTGTTCTCGCGGTTGGTGGGGCTGGTGTTGCGGAGCCAGTTGCCGCCTTGGTTTCAGGCGTATGCGGAGATGGAGGCGCAGGCGAGTTTCATCTCCACGTACCAGTGCCAGTTGGTGTACGGGCTTTTGCAGACACAGGCCTATGCTCGGGCGCTACTTTGCGTTGATCACCCGGATAGGGCCGACGAGTTGGTGGCTGCGCGACTGGAACGGCAGCGCATTCTTGAGCGCCAGTACCCGCCTGCCCTGTGGGTTGTGCTCGGCGAGGCAGTGCTGCATCAGGAGGTGGGCGGCGCGGACGTGATGCGGGGTCAGCTGCAACACCTGCTGGAGTTCCGAGATCACCCGTGGGTGCAGATCCAGGTGTTGCCTTACTCGGTCGGTCAGCACACGGGAATGATGGGCGCGTTCAATCTCCTTCGCTTTGATGACGCCCCGGACCTCTTCTACGCGGAGAGCTACGACACCGGGCACATGACTGCCAATCCGCAAGTGATCAGGGAGCGTTCCGTCGGATACGCTCGACTGCAGGGCTGCGCTCTCTCGACGGACAGCTCGGCAGAACTGATCGCTCGCGTGATGGAGGAACGCTATGGACAGCGTGCAGCACCTGACGGGCGCACAGTGGCGTAAGTCGACCTACAGCGGAACGAGCGGCGGCGACTGCATCGAATGCGCCCCCGGCAACGGCGCCACGTGGCGCAAGTCGACGTACAGCGGCAACACCGGCGGCGACTGCATAGAGCTCGCTCAAGCCCAGTGCAACGGCACCGTCGCCGTACGGGACAGCAAGAGCCCCACCGGCCCCACCTTCACCGTCACCCGAACCGCCTTCACCCGCTTCGTGACCGCCGCCGCTAGCGGAGATCTCCCGCGATCCGCGAGGTGACCACCTCGGCCATCCGCCGGATGCCCGGCGAACGAACCGGGCAAGGACGGGACTTGGCCGTGGTCGGCGCCAGGCAGAAGTGCAGGAAGTCGTCGTCGAGGTGGAGCGCCGTACGACCGGCGCCCCGCTCCGTGCAGTACGCCGGATGTTCCCGCTCGTACGCCGTGCAGGGCAGCTTCTCCACCCACGTGTAACGCGCCGACGCGGGGGCCACCGCCTTGCCCGCGTCGGCGACGAGGCCGCCCGAGGCGCGGGCCTGTGCCTCGTAGATGGAGTTCACGCGCCGCACGCGGTCGGGCGTGATCGCGTCGGGTCCCTGGAGGACCCACACGACACGGGTCCGTACCCCGCCCGCGCCCCGGATCTGCGCGGCGAGCCGCCGCGCGTCCGCCGCGTACCGGTCGAAGTACTTGTCGCGCTGCTGGTCGTACGTGATCCCCTTCATGCAGGGCGTGTAGCCCCATGCGTTGCCCCAGAACTGGAGGACGACGTAGTCGGGCCGCTCCGCCCGCACCAGGGCGGCCGCCTTGTCCTTGTCGGGGACGAGGGAGTCCTCGCCCGTGCCGTCGAGGTAGTCGCAGAGGGTCGTCCCCGAGTACGGCGCGCTGCGGTACCGCGCGCCGAGGCGGTCCTTCAACTGCGCGCCCAGGACGTCCTGGTTCTCCATGGCGAGGGAGTCGCCGAGGTAGAGGACCTTGGGTGCGGGCTTGGCCGGTGCGTCGGGCGCGTCCCTCGCCGCCCGCTGCCGGGTCGTGGCGGAGGGCGCCGCGGACGGTTCGGGAGGCGCCGCGCGATCCGTGGCCCCGGGGAGGTCGGCCGGTGCCGCGTCCCCGGAGCCGGGGTCCCCGCAGGCGCCGAGCACCAGCACCCCGGCCAGGACCCCCGCGCCCCACAGACTCAGCTTCCGCTTCCGCTTCCGCATGCGGCAACTCCCGCCCCAGACAGCCGAAATGGCCACCAGGCAAACACACGAGCGTCGGGGAGGGAAGTGCTCCGCGTGCCAAGTCCGGTCAGCGGGCGGCCGGACCGCGTTCCGCCCGCTCGAAGCGGCGGGCCAGCACGCGGAAGGACTCCTTCGGCTCCCAGTGCCAGGGCGACTCGGGGTCGTCGGGCCGCTTCCGGACGGCCTTCGTCAGCCCGTAACCGGCCATGTCGAGGTCGTGGCGCGGGGAGTCGGGCCGGTGCGGCAGCTCGGGGCTGACGAACTGGTAGACCAGCGCGGCGTGCAGGTTCATGGACTCGAAGACGTCGAAGACGTCCGAGAGGTACGCGGCCTGGGTGCCCTCGCTGCGCTTCAGCCCGCCGGTGATCTCCGGCGGATCCTTGGTGTAGTCGATGGATCCGTACCAGCCCATGCCGCCGTCCTGCGGCGCCCCTTCGTACGTGCAGGAACCGCACTCGGTGATGGCGACCGGCTTTCCCCAACGCGTGTGCGGGGTGAGGTCCTTGACGTAACCGTCCGGGCTCCCGTGGTACCCGTAGTAGTTCACGCTGACGAGGTCGAAGAGGGACCAGTCGACGTCGTCGTCGTGCGCGGCGCCGTAGGTCAGCGGCCCCCGGAAGACGCCGCGCCCGGTCTTCGCGGCGACGCCGATGAAGCGCCGCGTCTTCCGGACCATCTGCTGGGGGTCGTAGTTCCCCTTCAGGATGTTCTCGACCCGCTCCACGGCATCGGCGCCGGGCACGATGCCGGGCACGAACAGCACGAACTCGCAGCCGACGCTGAGGTACACGCGAGCGCCCTGCCGCCGCAGCCGCTCGGCCTGCCGCCCGGTCTCGGCGAGGTGGTCGAGGATGTCCCGCTCCGGCACGTCCCCGAGGCGCGGCTGCAGCCAGACGTGCAGGCCGCGCTCGGCGGCCTCGGCGGCGGTGGCGGCGAGCCGCTCGACCCCGGTGCCGTAGACCGAGACGGAGTTCGCGTGCAGCTCGTGCCGGATGCGGCGCAGGTCGCGGCGCATCCGGGCGGCGTGCCACGCGGTGGCGGGGCCCTCCCCGTCCCCCACCTCGTAACAGACCCCGCGA
>NZ_LIPN01000275.1 GCF_001418325.1 Streptomyces atriruber
GCCCCCGGCGCCGCCCCCGCCCGGCGCCCCGGTGGCCTCCGCCCCGGCCCGCACCTGCTCCGCGGGCGTGTCCGGCGTCCCCAGGTCGGCCAGGTCCCCGTCCGGCGCCGCTTCCCCGGCCCGGCCCGAGGGCGCCGCCCGCACCACGCGGTACAGCTTCGGCGCCGCGATGGCCACGATCACGGCCAGGCTGGAGATCTCCGCGATGCCCGCGCCGGTGAGCCCCATCCGCGGCAGCAGGAGCAGCGTGAGCCCGAGCACCAGGACGCACAACAGGCCCTGCAGCCAGGCGATCCCGGAGGTCTTGCTCTGGGCGCGCTGCACCGCGAAGTACGTCTCCATGACGACCCGCAGCAGCGCCCCCACGGCGAACCAGCGCAGCAGGGGAGTGGCCGCGTCCGCGTACCCCTGTCCGAACATGCGCAGGATCATCGGCGCGGCCAGGAAGAGGATCCCGCAGACCGGCAGCATGATCGTCGCCATTCGGCGCAGCGCCGAGCGGGTGTTGGCGGCGAGCAGCGCCGGATCGTGCGCGCCCTCCACGGTCAGCGAGGCGCCCATGTTGATGGCGAGGAGGTTGACCGTGCCGCCGATGGTGGTGGTGATGTAGAAGTACGCGTTGTCGACCGAGCTGACCTGCGAGGCGACGATGACCGGGACGAGGTAGACCACGGCGAGCGAGAAGAGCGAGCCGGTGTAGTCCCCGGCCAGGAAGCGGCCGATCTCGCGCAGCGTGGGCGGATGCGCCTTCCCGGCGGTGGCCTTCACGTGCCTGGGCACCAGGCGCCGGAAGACCAGCCAGCCGAGCGGGATCACCGACACGACGATCGAGGCGACCCAGGAGACGAAGACGCCCGCGGTGGGGATCGCCGCGGCCATCGCGATGAGCAGCCCCAGCTTGGCCACCGAGAAGACGGTGTTGCCGACGGGCACCCAGAGCGCGCTGCGCAGCCCGGTCAGGACTCCGTCCTGCAGGGTCAGGACCGACCAGGCCACGACGGCGAGGACGAAACCGATGCCGTGGACGGGCCCGTGCAGGAAGCGGTACGAGGGTCCCCAGAGGTCGAGCGTGAGCAGGAAGACGAGGGCGGCGAACGCCACCGCCACCGAACTTCCCGCGTACGTGCGGAAGATGAGCCTGCCCGTGGCGCGGCCCGCGATGGGGATGAACCGCGCGAGCGCGCCGGTCAGCGTCACGGCGGTGAGCCCCGCGAGGAGCTTCATCGCCGCGATCGCCGCCGACCCCTGGCCGACCGCCGACTCCGAGTAGTACCGGGCGGCCGCCAGCCAGAAGCCCACGCCGAGCACGCCGGAGATGCCGGTGTTGAGCATCAGCGCGTACGCGTTGCGGAACAGCGGGCTGTTGCCGCCGCCCCGGCCCGGCAGCCGCATTCTGCGCGGCCTGCCGGGCTTTCCGGGCTTGCCGGAACGCCGGGTGCCTCCGCCACCGGCGGGACCGGGGACGGAGGCCTGGGCCGTGGTCGTGTCAGACACGGGAACGGATTGCCTTCCGGCGGACCTGTCGGGCTCTGCGGATCACCGCGTACCCCTTGGTGAGGGCGCGGTCCGCGGCGAAGTTGCGGCTGATCGCGCGGCCCGTCACCAGCCGCTCGAACTCATCGGCACCGGTGGTGCGGCGCACGGTCACGCGCCGCAGGGCGTACGGACCCTGGGTGCGGCGGGCCAGGCCGTTCCCGACGGCGAGCGCCTGGCGGAAGCCCGTCTCGCGCACCCGTTCGCGCACCCTTCGGCTGGAGTAGCCGTAGGGGTACGCGAAGGACGCGGGCCGGGTGCCCAGTTCGTCGGCGACGATGTCGCGGCAGCGCCGCAGCTCGAACCGGAGCGCGTCGTCGGACAGCTGGTCGAGCTGGGGGTGCGTGTGGCTGTGCCCGCCGATCTCCGCGCCCGCGGCGGCGAGTTCGCGCACCTGGTCCCAGTCGAGCATGCGGTCCAGGGCGCCCCCGGTGTCGTACTCCCCGCGCAGCCAGCCGGTGGAGACGAACAGGGTCGACGCGAAGCCGTGCTTGGCGAGCACGGGCAGCGCGTACCGATGCACGCCTTCGTAGCCGTCGTCGAAGGTGATCAGGACGGGCCGATCCGGCAGCGTCTGGCCCCGCGACCGCCAGCGGGCAGCCAGTTGGGCGGCCGTGAGCGGTGTGAACCCCTGCTCGCCGAGCACCTCCATCTGGCGCTCGAAGTCGTCGGGCGACACCGAGAGCCCGTGCGTCGCGGCGCTCGGCACGCGTGCCACGGAGTGGTACATCAGGATCGGCACGGATTCCGTGCTCGTGCTCATGCGGCAGCCCCCTCGCCACCCGTACTCCGCGCGTCCCCGGCGGGCCCGCCGGCCGCCACGGCCGAGGACGCCGAGGGCACCGGGAGCACCGAGAACGCGGCGCCTCCCCTGCGCGCACGGATGCTGCCGAGTACGTACCCCCCGGCCGCGGTGAGCACTCCCGTCACGATGGCCCCGGCGCGGCCCGCGCCGCCCGCGCGGCCGAGCGCCGCGTCGCGCAGGCCGCGGCCGACCCCCGAGGGCAGCACGCGCGTGGTGTACCGCCGCTCGGACTCCAGGCCTTTCGAGGCGCCGACGCTCTGGGCGACGAGCGCCTTGGAGAGGCCTTCCGCGTACGTCCTCGTACGGAAGTAGCGGAACCGCTCCCGTGCGGCCGGCACCCGGTGGTGGATCACCGAGCGGTCGTCGATGAGCAGCACCGCGTCCGGCCGCGCGCGGGTGAGGCGGATGCAGAACTCCGTCTCCTCGCAGCCCAGCGGGCGCTTGTCGCCGTCCCGTCCGATGCCCGTGGCGAAGCCGCCCGCCGCGTCGAAGGCGGTGCGCCGGAACGAGGCGTTGCCGCCGAGGACGTTGCGCACCCTGACCCGGCCCGGGGGGAGTCCCTTGTACGTACAGCCGACGACCCAGTCGAACTCCTCGGGGAACCAGGCCGGGCGCCGCCCGGACTCCCAGGCGGGCAGGGTGCGGCCGCCGACGGCGAGGACCCGCGGGTCCTCGAACCCCTCGGCGAAGTGCCGCAGCCAGTCCCGCTCGGCGACGGCGTCGTCGTCGAGGAAGGCGATGAAGGCGCCGCGGGCCGCGGCGATCCCGGTGTTGCGTCCGGCCGAGAGGCCGCGGGGGCCCGCGTTGGCGAGCACCCGCACGTCCTCGGTCTGCCGGTACTCCCTGGTGAGCCGGTCCAGGAGCGTGGCGTTGTGGTCGACCACCAGGAGCGTTTCCAGGGCCGTCAGGGACTGCGCGCGCACCGAGGCGACCGCCGCGAGGACGTCCTCCCAGCGGTCCTCGGTGTACGCGCAGATGACGACGGAGATGTCCGAGCTCAAGACGCCTCTCCCTGACCTGTGCGCAGGGGCAGCCCTCGGGCGCTCTTGCGCCGTGCGCCGCGCTTCGCGCGGTTGGAGCGCTCGGAGAGGATCACCTTCAGGACGCGGAAGCCGTCCCGGACGGCTCTGAGGTTGCTGGCGCCGTGGATCCGCAGGTACTCGTGGCTCGGGATCTCCTGGACCTTGAGCCCCGCCTTGACGACCCGGATGTTCATCAGGGTCTCGACCTCGAAGCCGGTGCAGTCGAGCTCGATCTTGTCGAGGCAGTGCCGCCAGAAGGCGTTGTAGCCGTAGCACAGGTCGGTGTAGCGCGCCCCGAACTTGGTGTTCACGACGGAGCACAGGACGTGGTTGCCGAGCTTGCGGATCGGCGTCATGTCGTCCGTGCCGCCGCCGTTGGCGAACCGGGATCCCTTGGCGAAGTCCGCGCCCGAGACGAGGGCGGAGACGTAGGAGACGATCTCGTGGCCGTCGGCCGAGCCGTCGGCGTCGACCATCACGATGATGTCGCCCGTGCACGCGGCGAAGCCGGTGATCAGGGCGTCGCCCTTGCCCTTGCCGAGCTGGCGGACGACCTTCACGCCGGGCCACAGGTCGCGGGCCACGGCCACCGTGTCGTCGGTGGAGTTCCCGTCCACGAGGACGACCTCATGGATCCAGTCGGGAAGTGTCTTGAAGACGTACGGAAGATTCTCCGCTTCGTTCATGGCGGGTATGACGACACTCACCGGTGGTGTGATCGCCAAGTGGGTGGAGATCGGACGGTAGTTCTTGGAGATCTCTTTCAGCGGGTCTTGTCCGGCATCTGCCGGGCGCACAAACGAACTCATGAGTCCGGTGGTCCCTCTCGTCCGGTGGACCGCCCGCCCCGGGGCGGTCCGGCAATTGATCCGGTTCGAAAGGGGGGTTCACACTTGAGCATGACGAAATGGATCTCCGTGCATGCCGAGTGAGCTGGCATAGCGCGGGACGTGACTCGGTCGAAGAGCGGTCACCGAGCACGGCACCCCCCTACCGCGCCCCGCACCGGCACCATCGCGATCTTGAGCCCTCCCCTAGATCGCATTGCGTGATGGACCGTTGCGGGTGGATGTACGACGGTATTGATGATTGAGACTGTATGGCAAGACCTGGAACGTGGTCCCACGTTTCTCATGATTTGGGTAATCTATGCGGCCACATTCGGACTGCTTTATTCCCTGTTTCTAGATCGAATTCGACCCATGCGCTTGAGCATTTTGTCGGCCGGTTCGAAGAATTCCGGTCGTGATTGCACGGTGTTCCGCAGCGCCCTGATCGGAATGCGCCTCGCGAGGTGTCCGAACGCCACCGGGTGGCGGAGCGCCACCCACCCCTCCGACACGGTCAGTTCGCGTGTCTTGAGGGAGTCCTTGTATGCCTTCTGGCCACGGCCGAGATCGAGGTGGGCGATGCCGTCGGCCGCGGCGGCCTCGGCCATGCGCAGATGCAGGACCAGGCCGGGCGAGTACTTCGCGAACGCGGGGTCGTACGCGGGGAACCAGCAGGCGAGGATCCGCTCGGAGCGCAGTCCGAAGTGCGCGGCGATCGGCGCGTCCCCGGCGTAGAGGACCGAGAGGATCCCGGCGAACGAGTCGGAGCGGGTGTGGAAGAGCCGGCGCACCAGGTGGGCGATCCACGGATGCGCGAAGCGGTCGCTGCGGCCCGTCCTGCGGTACTGCGCGGACTTCCAGCCCATCAGCGTGGCCAGAACCGTGGGGTCGCGCTCGTCGTGGACGTAGCGGACCGGCCCGTGGTCGCGGCCGAGTCTGCGCTCCTTGGCGAGTGTGGTGCGGGTGAACTTCGGTGACCGGGCGCGGAGTTGGCCGAGATAGGCCTCGTAGCCCTGGTCGATGTCCATGACGGGGGACGGGAAGGTGCCGGAGGCGCTCGCCTCGAACGGTGCCTGTCCGCCCACCAGGTGGTCGAACTCCCACACCGAGAGCCCGCAGGCCCTCAGCAGTTCCCTCGCGTCCCAGTCGAAGCCCGGCCGGTGGACCAGCCCCTGGCAGTCCGAGACGCCCAGGCCGACGGCCCTGCCGACGCCGGTGACGGACCGCTGGAAGGGCAGGAACGCGGCCTGCTCGCGCTCCTCGCGCACGACGGCGATCCGCACCCCGCGCCGCTCGTGTCCGATCGCGAGTGCGAACTCGGGGGAGAGGAAGGGGTTGGCGAGCTCGGGAGAGCCGTCGAGGTGCGCCTTGGACTGCAGCGCGGTCCACGCCGCCCGGTCGGCCGCGGTGAGCTCGCCGGGGCGGTGCACGGTGATGTTCACGTCAGGAGGTCCACCTTCTCGCCGCTCGGCGGCGAAGCTGCCGTCCCGCTGTCAGCAGGAGGATGAGCGCGCTGAGCGCGGCGACCGCGGCGACTCCGCCGCGCACCGACCACACGTGGAGCGCCAGCATGCCCTGTGCGACGAGCAGGTTGACCGCCATGGCCCCGGACGCGGAAGCCACGGCCCGGCCCCACGGCGTGAGTGCGCGCAGCGCAGCGCCGATCGCGACGCCCGGCGCGGCGAGGAGGAAGAAAAGGGTGAACGGGCCGCGCAGCGGCGAGCTCAGATCGATGAGCGCGAGCATCGCGCCGACGCCGCCCACGGCGACGGCCGCCCCGGCGAGCAACGGCAACAGGTCCTTCTCGGCGTCCTGTCCGGTCTGCTGCCCCGTGTCTGATGACGGTGCCTTGCTCCAGATGGTCTGCATTGGCGACTTTGCCCCCCGACGCGCCGGATGCCGGGCTTCAATGTCGCGCAGTCCGCGGCGGCCCGTCAAGATGCGGAGAGCGTGTGCAGATGTTCCCCGCCACACCCTTCCGGGAGGTGAACTCCCCACGTGGGAAAGGGGATTGTTGACGAATTTATTGACATGGACACTATCGGCGGGCGGGGGTGCGTGCTACCACGGTCCAGGCAGAAATCCTGCTAAGGGAGGTTCCATGAAATTGTCCCGAATCACGGCATACATGTCCTCGCTCCTCCTTGCGGCCGCCTTCGCGCTCACCGGCGCGGCAGCGGCTCACGCGGACCAGTCGGCCGACCAGAGGGCCGCGGCTACCGGCTACGTGGCCCTCGGCGACTCCTACTCCTCGGGCGTCGGCGCCGGCAGCTACGACAGCGGAAGCGGCAACTGCAAGCGCAGCACCCGTGCCTACCCCGCTCTGTGGGCGGCCGCCCATTCACCCTCCAGCTTCAACTTCACGGCTTGCTCGGGCGCTCGTACGGGTGATGTTCTGGCGAACCAGCTGGGCCCGCTCGGCAGCGGCACCGGCCTCGTCTCCATCTCCATCGGCGGCAACGACGCGGGCTTCGCCGACGTCATGACCACCTGCGTGCTGCAGTCCGAGAGCAACTGCATCGCCCGCATCAACCAGGCCCGCCAGTTCGTCGACTCCACGCTCCCCGGCAACCTCGACAAGGTCTACGACGCGATCAGCGCGAAAGCACCCTCGGCCCGTGTCGTGGTGCTCGGCTACCCCCGCTTCTACAAGCTGAGCGGCAGCTGCCTCGCCGGACTCTCCGAGCGTGAGCGGGCCGCCATCAACGACGCCTCCGACTACCTCAACGCGGCCACCGAGAAGCGCGCCGCCGACCACGGCTTCGCGTACGGCAACGTCGCGTCCGCCTTCGCCGGGCACGAGATCTGCTCGGGCAGCCCCTGGCTGCACAGCGTGAACTGGACCAACATCGGCGAGTCCTACCACCCCACCGCCGCCGGTCAGTCCGGTGGCTACCTCCCCGTGTTCACCGCGGCGGCCTGACCCCCGTCCGCTCCACCTACCCGTTCGGTGTGTAGGAGGCCCCGCCCGTCGGGGTCTCCTGCTCGCACGCCACCGCGTACGCGACCGAGTTCGACGTCGCCGCCACCGGCTTGCGCACCTCGACACGGATCGAGTTCTGATACGTCCCGCCCCCCTCGTCGTAGGCGGTCTCCACGTGGTTGACCTGGCGGGTCTTCCCGCCGCCCGAGGAGAAGGACAGCGTCTTCCAGCCCGGGTCGCCCGGCTCGCCCGACGCCGTGACCCAGCGGTACTCGACGGTGGTGGGCACCCGCCCCACCGTGAACGTCGCCGTGAACGACGGTGCCTGACCGGGCGTCGGCGGACACACTCCCTGGTACTGCGTGTGGGCACCCACGACGTGCACCTTTACGCTCTGCGCGGGCGGCTTGGTGGTGCCTCCGCCCCCGCCGCTCGTGGAGCTCCCGTTGTCCTTCCCGTCCGTGGAATCCGTGGCGCCGGTCGTCCCGCCCCCGCCGGACCCGCCGTTCGAACCCC
>NZ_LIPN01000276.1 GCF_001418325.1 Streptomyces atriruber
CCCCAGAGCAACGCCCCCAACCACGCCCCCACGATCAGCAGGCACGCGAACAGCTCCGTCAGCACGCTGCCCCCGCCCATCCGCATGGCCGTCCGCGTCGCCGCCACCGCCTCGCCGCGGCCGCCGAGCCGCAGCCGTTCCCCGGCGTAGATCCCGCCGACGAAGCCGGGGATCGCCCCGATGACGGGCAGGACGCAGAAGCCGAGCAGCGCGCCCGCCCCGGCGAAGACCGCCATCCGGCGCGTCGCGCCGCTCTCGCGCAGCCGACGGGGCGGCAGCTGCCAGCGCACGGCCTGTGCGGCGAGGAGCACGACCGTCGCGCCGACGAGGATGCCCCAGGCGAGTCCGTTCGGGTCCTGCAGCGTCCACCAGAGGACGGCGGCCCACACCAGCCACGCCCCCGGCACGCCGGGCACCAGCACTCCGCACAGGCCGAGCAGCATCACCACGCCGACCAGCAGGAGTTCCCATGCTCCCATCTGCCCAGAGTGCAGCAGATCGCGCGAAACCGCAGGTCAGGTTAGTCCTGGTGCGGGTCTCGGGGGTGCGGACGGTCCGGGTGCGGCACTGGTTGGGGGCGGCGCGCCACCCAGTCCCGTTCGTACGCGTGCCAGCCCAGCTGGAGCCGGGTCGTCACGCCCGTCAGCTCCATCAGCCGCTTCACCCGGCGCTGCACCGTGCGCAGCCCCAGGTCGAGCTGTTTGGCGACGCTCGCGTCCGTGAGACCGGCGAGGAGCAGGGACAGGATCTCCAGGTCCGTGCCGTCCGGGCCCTCGCGCGCCTCCTCGGTCAGGGTGCTGCCGTCCTCGCCGAGGCGCAGCGGCAGCGCGTCCCGCCACACCGCCTCGAAGAGGCCCGTCAGCGATTCGAGCAGGCCGCTGGCGTGCACGACGAGCGCGGCGGGTTCCGCCGTGCGCGAGGTCAGCGGCACCATCGCGAGCGTGCCGTCGGCGATCACCAGCTTGGTCGGGACGCGGTCGACCACCCGCACCTGCTCGTCGCGGCCGATCGCCGTGGACAGCTCGACGAGGCCCGTCGGCAGGTCCAGGACCGTGCGCTCGACCACGACGCGGTAGCGCACGCCCCGCCCCGTGGCCTGCTCCTCCGCGCTGTTCTCCGTGCCGGTGATGGCGACGGGGCTGCCGGTGACCAGCGCGCACACCTCGGCGCTCGCACCCAGCTGCAGCTGGAGGAAGCGCTGTGAGACGGCCGCCGCGCCGGTGACCACCTCGACCAGGTCGTGGACGGTGGGCTCGGTGGCCTGCGCGCGGTACTCCTCGGCGAGCAGGGTCGCCGCGAGCTCGGCCTTCTCCAGTTCGTGCCGCTGCTGGGTGAGGAGCGCGCCGAGCGCGACACCGGGCGGCGCCGCCACCCAGCGGCCCGCCCTGCCGGACGCCTGCGCGGCCAGCCCGTGCCGCTCCAGACGGCGCAGCGTCCGCTCGGTCTCCGGCTCGCCGAGGGTGAGCCTGCGCGCGAGATCCGCCACGTCGGCGGCGCCCACCGACACCAGCGCCCGGTACGCCGACTCGTGCGTCTCGTCCAGCCCGATCGCTGCCAGCATGCGGCGACGTCCCTCCCGATGGCTCCGTTCGGACGGCGTCGTGGCGGGAAACAGCCACGGCGTAAACCCGCCCCGGTCCATCATCCCCGCACCACCCGTCTCTCTGCCAAGGTGACGCCACCGCAGCACCAACCGCGGCCGCTTATGCGGCCTTTGGGCCCTATTGGCCTGCGGTCCTGCATGCCCACCGACCCACCGACCCTGGGGAGAGCGATGCGCCCGATCTCGCGTACGGCACTGGGGGCGGCGTCCGCCGTCGCCCTCGCCGTCACCGCGGCCGCCCCGTCCGTGGCCGAGCCACGTGCGGCCGCGACGGAACGACCGCCGCTGACGGGGACCGCGCCACAGGGCGCCGCCCGGGGCGGGGGAAGCTCCGTCGTCACCCTCGTCACGGGCGACCGCATCCTGGTGAGATCCGACGGCAGGAACGGGGCGGGGGCCTCCGCGCTGCCCGCCGAGGACGGCACGACGCCGCTGATCCAGACGCGGCAGTCCGGCAAGAACCTGTACGTCTATCCCGAAGGCGCGGTGCACGCCATCGCCGCGGGCCTGGTCGACGAGGAGCTCTTCAACGTCACCGGGCTCGTCCGTCAGGGCTACGACGACGCGCACTCCAAGAAGCTGCCGCTCATCGCCGTGTACGACGCGTCCGTCGACGTGGCCCGCGCGGTGCCCGCCACCCCGCGCGGCGCCGAGCGCGGCCCCGTCCTCGAACCCGTCGACGGCGTCGCCCTGAAGGCCGACAAGAAGAAGGCCGCCACCTTCTGGGCGGAGATCACGAACCCCAGGTCCCGTGCCGCGGGCGATCTGAAGAAGCTCTGGCTCGACGCCAAGGTCGAGGCCACCCTCGACCGGTCGACCAAGCAGGTGCACGCCCCCGAGGCGTGGGCCGCCGGTTACGACGGCAAGGGCACCAAGGTCGCCGTCCTGGACACCGGGGCCGACGCCGAGCACCCCGACCTCAAGGGCCGCATCGGCGCGACGAAGAACTTCACCGACTCCCCGGACAATGAGGACCGCCAGGGCCACGGCACCCACACCACCTCCACCGTCGGCGGCTCCGGCGCGGCGAGCGGCGGCAAGAAGAAGGGCGTCGCGCCCGGCGCCGAGCTGCTGCACGGAAAGGTCCTCAACGACAGCGGCTCCGGGGCCACTTCGTGGATCATCGAAGGCATGCAGTGGGCCGTCGACCAGAAGGCCGACGTCGTCTCGATGAGCCTCGGCAACCCGGCGCAGACGGACTGCACCGACCCGATGAGCACGGCGACCGAGGAGCTCGCGCAGTCCGCGAAGGACACCCTCTTCGTCATCGCGGCGGGCAACACGGGACCGTCCCTCAACTCCGTCTCCTCGCCGGGCTGCGCGCCCGGCGTCCTGACCGTCGGCGCCGTCGACCGCGACGACACCACCGCCCCCTTCTCCAGCCGCGGGCCCGCGTTCGGCTCGCACACCCTCAAGCCGGAGATCGCCGCGCCCGGCGTCGGCATCTCCGCCGCGGCGGCGGGCGGCCGGGGCCTCCACGCGTACCAGTCCATGAGCGGTACGTCGATGGCGACCCCGCACGTCGCGGGCGCCGCCGCCCTGGTCAAGCAGCGCCACCCCGACTGGAGCGCCCGGCAGATCAAGGCGGCGCTCGTGTCCTCCGCCGACAGCAGCATCCCCGGTGACGCGCGCGAGACCGGCGGCGGGCGCCTCGACGCCAAGGCGGCCATCGACCAGCAGGTGCTCGGCTCGCCCGCCGTGCAGGGCGGCAGCTTCGGCTGGCCGCAGGACTCCTCGGACCGCACCACGGTCGACGTGCCCTACACCAACACCACCGACAAGGCCGTGAAGTTGAAGCTGTCGGTGGCAGGCGTCACCGGCAACGACGGCTCCGCCGTGCGCTCCGGCGTCGCGCGGCTCGCCCGGAGCTCCGTGACCGTCCCCGCCGGTGCCACCGTCAAGGTGCCGCTGAAGCTCACGCCCGACGCGGACCTGAAGCGCGCCCAGTACGGCGACGTCACGGGACGCGTCCTGGCCACGGCGGACGGCGGCACCCGCGTCTCCACGCCCTTCTCCCTCTACGTACAGCCCGAGACGGTCAGCCTGCGCGTGAAGCTGATCGACCGCGACGGCAGGCCTGCTGACGGGGCGTCGTCCGTCGACCTCATCGGCACCGACACCGCCACCGGCGAGCGGCGCTTCAACGAGGGCGCGAACGACCAGACGTACCAGGTCCGCCCCGGCTCCTACTTCCTGACCGGCTTCATAGAGACCAGGGACGCCGAAGGCGACCGGAAGCTCACCGACTCCCTCGCCCATCTCGCCCGCCCCCAGGTGGAGGTGAAGAAGGACACCACGATCACCCTCGACGCCCGCAAGGCGCACCGCCTCGCCGTCCGGACGGACAAGCCCTCCGAGGTGCTCGGCGCCACCCTCGCCTTCGCCCGCACCTGGGGCAAGGACAACTGGCTGCATGCGGGCACCGCGGCGGGACCGCGCACGATCCGCTCCTACTACCAGTCCGTCGAGGGGAAGCCCGCCGACGGCACCTTCGAGTCCGGCAGCTACTGGCGCGCCGCGGCGCCCCAGATCTCCGAACTCGCCGTCGTGGGCGGCAGGAAGCTGCACCCCCTGACCGCGTCCACCGGCTCCGCCAACCTCGACGGCACCGGCAGGGCGGCCGTCGTCGACGCCGGGTCGGGCACGGCGCAGGAGCTCGAAGCCGCGGGCGTCAAGGGAAAGATCGCTCTGGTGAAGGCCCCCGACAGCGGTGACGTGGCCGCCGTGGCCGACGACGCGAAGAAGGCGGGCGCGGTCGCCGTCCTCGCCCACCGCTCGGCACCCGGCCGCTGGTACCCGTCCGCCGGGTTCACCGGCTCCCCGCTGCCGGTGCTCGGCATCCAGCCGGACGAAGCGGCACACGTCCTGTCCCGACTGGCCTCGGGCAAGGCCGAGCTGACGTGGCGGGCGACCGCCGGCAGCCCGTACGTGTACAACCTCGCCTTCCCCGAGACGGGGCAGATCCGTGATGACCGCACCTACCGCGTGCGGGACAAGGACCTCGCCGCGAACGAGGCGACGTACCGGGCGATGGGCCGGGCCACGGACTACGTGGACCTGCCGTCGGCGGTCCGGCCCACCGGTCTGGAGATCTACTTCGGCAGCCTCGCGTCGGTCCCGGCGCCCGGCAAGCGCACCGAGTACTACTCGGCGGGCACAACCGGCTGGGGCCACCAGGTGTCCAGCAGCTTCCCGTACGGCGAGTTCATGATCGACCCGGTGCGCACGTACAAGAAGGGCGAGCGCCGCACCGAGAACTGGTACGACGGCGTCCTCACCCCCGGCACGCCGCGCGACGCGGCGGGCAGACCGGCGCTCGCCGGTGAGCGCCAGGGGAACCTGATCGGGGTCGCCCCGGGCTTCTGGGCCGACGCCGAACACGGCGGGATCCAGGGCAGCTTCGGCGACATCGGTTCCGTGCAGCTCGAACGGAACGGCGAGGTCGTGGGGGAGTCGGGCTGGCCGTCCGGGGTGTTCACCGTCCCCGCCGAGGACTCCGCGTACGAACTCACCCTCTCCACCACGAAGATCGGCTCACGGGTGTGGCACCGGTCGACGTCGACGGAGACGACCTGGTCGTTCCGCTCGCACCTCGACGAGAACGCGGCCTCACAGGGCATCCCGATGCTCTTCCCGCGGTACGCCCTCGCGGAGGACGGACTCAAGACCCTGCCCGCGAAGGACGGACAGCGGATTGAACTCGGCGTGACGGGGCACGCGGGGTACGAGCCCGGCGCGCTCACCAAAGCGAAGCTGTCGTACTCGTACGACGAGGGCCGGACGTGGACGGCGGCGACCACCGCCGAACACCGCGGAAAGTGGAGCGCGACCGTCAACCACGCGGGCGCTTCCGGCAAGCCGGTCTGGCTCAGAACCGAACTGACGGACGCCCACGGCAACTCCGTCGCACAGACCGTGGCCCGCGCCTACGACGTGCGCTAGCCACACCGGCCCCGCCGGGCGGTCCTCCTGTGGGGGGTGGGCCCGCCCGGCGGCCTCTGTCGCCGCCGAGATGGCCGTAATTTCCGGATGCACCGTTTTCGTACGGCCTCCGCGGTGGAAAATTAGGGGCATGAGCCAGCAGGGGGACAGGCCCAGCGGTCGCGACGACGACTGGTGGGGACAGCTGTACGACGACGCCGCACCGGACACGGGTCCGGCCCCGGCACCGGACACCCTGGACGACAGGTTCGCCTCCGCGGCGGACGCGGTGCAGGAGCCCTTCCCCGCCCCGCGCGCCCCCGCGGACTTTGCCGCTGCGGACACCCGCGCACCGGCCGGGCAGCCGGAACCTCCCGGGCAGCCGGAACCTCCCGAGCAGCGCCCGGCGCCGACGGGACGGCACCGCACCCCGCCCACCTTCACCGCCACCGCCCCCTCGCCGCCGCCCACCGC
>NZ_LIPN01000277.1 GCF_001418325.1 Streptomyces atriruber
CACCTCGATCGGCCCCGCGAACGACCCCCCGAACGGCACCTCAGCAAGGAGCACCCCGTGCCTGACCAACCACCCCAGGGCGCCGCGCTGCCCCCGGACGCCGTCTGGCTCGGCCTGGACCTCGGCACCCAGAGCGCCCGCTGCGTCGCCGTCGACTCCACCGGCCGGGTGCTCGCCGCGGCGTCCCGGCCCCTCGCCAGCCGCCGCGAGGGAGCCCGGCACGAACAGGACCCCGAACAGTGGTGGGACGCGCTCGCCGACGCCTGCCGTGAGGCCCTGTCCGGCATCGACGCCGACCGGGTCCGCGGCCTCGCCATCGACGGCACCTCCGGCACGATCCTGCTCGCCGACGCCTCCGGCTCGCCCCTCACACCGGGCCTCATGTACGACGACGGGCGCGCCGCCGGGCAGGCCGCACGCGCCAACGAGGCGGGCGCCGCCGTCTGGCACGAGCTCGGCTACCGCTCCATGCAGCCGTCCTGGGCGCTGCCCAAACTGCTCTGGCTCCTGGAGCACGAACCCGCGGCGGCCGGCACGGGGGTCCGGCTGCTGCACCAGCCCGACCTGATCACCTGGCGCCTCGCGGGCCGCCAGGTGGCGAGCGACGCCAGCCACGCCCTGAAGACCGGCTACCACCTCACCGAAGAACGCTGGCCGGAGCCGGAGCTCGCCGAACTCGCCGTCCCGCAGACCCTGTTGCCCGATGTCGTACGTCCCGGAAGTCTCCTCGGCACGGTCTGCGCGGCGGCGGCCGCCGCGACCGGCGTCCCCGAGGGCACCGCGATCGTCGCGGGCATGACCGACGGCTGCGCCGCCCAGATCGGCGCGGGCGCCCTCACCCCGGGCGCCTGGAACTCCGTGCTCGGCACCACCCTCGTCTTCAAGGGCACCAGCCCCCACCTGGTGCGCGACCCGGGCGGCGTCGTCTACTGCCACCGGGGTCCCGGCGACACCTGGCTGCCCGGCGGCGCGTCCAGCAGCGGCGCGGGCGCCCTCGCCCGCGAGTTCCCGGGGGCCGACCTGGACCGGCTGACCGACCTGGCGCGCGAGTCGGCGACCGACGCGGTGGCCTACCCCCTGGTCTCCACCGGCGGCGAACGCTTCCCCTTCCGTGCCCCCGACGCCCGCCCGTTCGTCCTCGGGGCGCCCGCGGACGACGCCGAGCGCTTCCACGCGTACCTCCTCGGAGTGGCCTGCGTCGAGCGGCTCTGCTTCGACTACCTCGACCTGATCGGCGCTCCCGTCGACGGCCCGCTCACCCTCACCGGCGGCGGGGCCCGCAACCGGTACTGGAGCGGGCTGCGTGCCGACGTCCTCGGCCGGCCGGTGTGGGTCCCCGAACAGGCGGAGGGCGCCGTCGGGATGGCGGTCCTCGCCGCGACCTCGGGCGGCGTCGGCGTGCGGGACGCCGCGGCCGCCATGGTCGGCACGGGCGAGGAGATCTTCCCGGACCCGGTGCGCACCGCCCGCTGGACGCCCGTCTACATCGCCTTCGTCGACGAACTGGCCGCACGGGGCTGGCTGGACGGCGCCGTCGCCGCACACGCGCGGGAACGCGCCCGCCGGACCTCCGGCACCCACGCACGTGAAAGGGAAGACCAGTGACCGACTTCGTCCTCGTACGCCATGGGGAGACCGTCTGGCACGACGGCAACCGCTACGCGGGCCGCACCGACGTGGAGCTCACCCCGCGCGGGCTCCGGCAGGCCGCCGCGCTCGGCGAGTGGGCCGCGGGGGAGCGGATCGACGCCGTGGTCAGCTCCCCGCTGAGCCGCGCCCGGCTGACCGCGCAGCCCGCGGCGGAGGCGCTCGGCCTGGCGCCGTACGTCGAAGAGCGGCTCCTGGAGGTGGACTTCGGGCGGGGCGAGGGGCTGACCCGGGACGAGATGCGCGAGCGGTTCCCCGAGGAGCTCGCCGCGTTCCTCCGCGACCCGGTCGCCCACCACCTGCCCGGCGGCGAGGATCCGCGCGCGGCGGCCGAGCGGGCGAGCGCTGCCCTCTTCGACCTCGCCGACGCCCACCCCGAGGGCCGGGTCCTCGTGGTCGCGCACTCCACCCTCGTACGCCTCGTCCTCTGCCGCCAGCTCGGCATACCGCTCGCCGACTACCGGCGGGTCTTCCCCGCCCTCCACAACGGCGCCCTCACCGAACTGCGTCTGCGCGACGGACAGATGGCGCTCCTGCGCCTCAACGCACCGACGTCCGTCGCCCCCGTACCCGCCGCCTGACGTCTCCCCAGGAAAGAGCCCCTCATGAGCACGACCCCGACCCCGCCCCCCACTCCGACCGTCCTCGCCGCAGGCGACCACTTCGTCCTGCCGGGCCTGCTGGCCGACGAGGTCCGTGCGGCCACCGCCACCGCCGACTCCGATGGCGTCGCCGTGCGGGAGCTCACGCTGCCCTGGCCGCACACGCCCTTCGGCCCCGTCGCCGAGGTCGTCGAAGCGTCCGGCACCGAGGACGAGCTCATCGAGGCGCTCCAGGGTGTCGAGGTCTGTGTCACGCAGATGGCGCCCCTCACCGAGCGCATCCTCGCCAACTGCCCCGACCTGAAGCTGATGTGCGTCAGCAGGGGCGGACCGGTCAACGCCAACCTGGAAGCGGCCACCCGCCACGGCGTCGCCGTCTGCTACGCCCCGGGACGCAACGCCGTCGCCACCGCCGAGCACACCCTCACGCTGCTCCTCGCGGCCGCCCGCGGAGTCGGCGACACCCACACCGACCTGCGCGCCGGTGTCTGGCGCGGCGACTACTACGACTACGACAACTGCGGCATCGAGATCGACGGCGCCACCGTCGGCCTGATCGGCTACGGCGCCATCGGCAGCCGCGTCGCCAAGGTCCTGGTGGCGATGGGCGCACACGTCCTGGTCCACGACCCCTACGTAGGGCCGGACCGGCTCGCGGGCGTCGCCGAGCAGGTCTCCCTTGACGACCTGCTCACCCGCTCCCGCATCGTCTCCCTGCACGCACGCGTGACCGACGAGACCAAGGGCATGATCGGCGCGGAGCAGATCGCACGCATGCCCCGCGGCTCCGTCCTCGTCAACTGCGCCCGCGGCGCGCTCCTCGACTACGACGCGGTCTGCGACGCCCTGGACTCGGGCCGGCTCGCGGGCGCCGCCTTCGACGTCTACCCGCAGGAACCCGTCCCGGCCGATTCCCGCCTCCTCAAGACCCCCGGCATCGTCATGACGCCGCACATCGCGGGCGGCAGCCAACAGGTCGCACACAAGGCATCCCGCATCGTGGCAGCCGAGGTGGCCCGCTTCCTGAACAACGAGCCGCTGGCCCACTGCGCCAACCCGGAGGTCTTCGCGGCCCGGGCGTGAACGCGCGGAGTCGATAGCGCCAACTCCCAGACAGGGCGGGTTTCCTGGCGTGGGCGGAGCCTCATACTCACTGAGGCTCCGCCCTTCGTCGTATCCGATCTCCGTATCCACTCGCCCCCGGGAGGCAGACATGGCCCTCACCACCCGTCGCAGAGCCCTCACCACCTTCGGAGCCGCCCTCGTCGGCGGCGTCGCGATGCCCGCGTATGCGTATGCGAGCGGCGGCGGTCACCACCCCCGGCCGCTGATCCGGGCCCACGCCCACAACGACTACGAACACCCCCGGCCCCTCTTCGACGCGCTCGACCACCGCTTCACCAGCGTCGAGGCCGACATCTACCTCGTCGACGGACAGCTGCTCGTCGCCCACGACCCGGTGGACCTCGACCCCACCCGCACCCTGGAGTCGCTCTACCTGGAGCCCCTGGCCGCCCGGGTGCGCTCCAACCACGGTTCCGTGTACCGGGGTTACCACCGCGCCCCTTTCCAGCTGCTCATCGACATCAAGACCGAGGGCGCGTCGACGTACGCCGAGCTGCACCGGCATCTGCGGCCCTACCGGCGCCTCTTCACGTCGTACAGCTACGGAAAGGTGCGCCGTGGTGCGATCACGGCCGTCGTCTCCGGTGACCGTGCGGCGCGTGCCCCGATGGAGGCGCAGCGGGTCCGGCATGCCTTCTACGACGGTCGCCTCGCCGACCTGGGGACTGCCGCGCCCGCCTCGCTCATCCCGCTGATCAGCGACAACTGGGCGCTGAACTTCAGCTGGCAGGGCACGGGGCCGATACCGGCGGCGGAGCGGGAGAAGCTGCGCGGCATCGTCTCCGCGGCCCACGCGCGGGGGCAGCGCGTCCGTTTCTGGGCGACGCCCGACCTGCCGGGGCCGCAGCGCGACGCGGTCTGGGGCGAGCTGCTCGCCGCCGGTGTCGACCATCTCAACACCGATGACCTCGCGGGTCTCGAGGCCTTCCTCGACGCGCACCACGGATGATCTTCGACGATCAACCCGCTCGGAAGTAGCACCCGTTCGGAGCACAGGTCAGACGCCCGGATGCCTCCCCCGTTACGCCAGACTGACGGCCGGAAGCCGCGGTTCCACGTGGCGGAGGAGGTACTTCCCATGGCCGTTTCGATCTCTGTCGTGCTGCTGCTCGTGATCCTTGCGGTGGTCTTTCTGCGCAACGGAGCGCTGAAGGTCTCGCACGCCGTCGTCTGCGGGCTCCTCGGTTTCTATCTGGCGAGCACGAGCATGGCGCCGACCATCCATGACGGACTCACGGCCACCGCGGAGATCGTCAGCTCCATCCGGCCATGAGCCCTCCCCGGCCGTTCGGTCCCGCCAGTCTTGCGAGTTCATGAACAACTGACGCTGTGTCATGGACAGTTGCGCGGGTGCGCCCTAGCTTCGGCGCATGTTCTGCAGACTGCGCCGCATCGTTCCCGCCGGTGTCGTGGCCCTCACCGTCTCCCTGGCGGTTCCCGCGTACGCCGACGAGATACCCAACGCCCCCGGGCACCGGCTCGTCGAGAGTTACCAGGGCGCGCCCGCCGAGGCCCGCCCGCTGCCCGGCACCCCACCGCCCCAGCACCCGTACCTCGCCGCCAACGGCCGCAGCGGCATGCACGCCGACGCGGCGGGCAGCGGAACCTACCCCTGGAGCGGGCCGCTCGGGAAGCGGCCCGCCGCCGACAGCGAGAAGATGGCGGCGCTGGGCGGCGAGTGCGCGACCGTCACCTTCGACCGCGACGGGCGCATCGTCACCGTGTGCGGAACGTTCACCGGCTTCCTGGTCAAGTTGCTGGATCCCAGGACGCTGGACACGCTCGCCGAGTACAAGCTGCCGCAGCGGCCCTCGACCGTCGAGGCCATCACGCGCCTCGACTTCTCGAAGATCTTCAAGGACACGTCGGGCGGCGCCTATTCGTACCTCGACAACGAGGACCGGCTCGTCCTCGCCGATTCGCGCCAGCACATCGTGCGGCTCGCGCACGAGCGGACGGCGGACGGCGGCTGGCGCTTCGTCGTCGACAAGGAGTGGGACCTGACCGACCACGTCCCGCACGACTGCGTGAGCTGGACCAACCTCTACCCGAGCGGCGAGTGCGACCCGGTCACCTCGGTGATGCCGGACTGGGACGGCCGCATCTGGTGGGTGACCCGGCAGGGCCGCATCGGCACCGTCGACCCGAAGTCCGGCGACATCCGCTCGGTGCGCCTCGACGGAGAGGAGATCCAGAACTCCTTCTCCGTCGCCGACGACGGCGTCTCGATCGTCTCCGACCACGCCCTCTACACCTTCCGGGCCACCGCCGACGGCACCCCGAAGGCCCTCTGGCGGCAGACGTACGACCGCGGCACCGGCACCAAGCCCGGCTCGGTGAACCAGGGTTCCGGTACCACCCCGGATCTCTTCGGCGAGCACGACGACTACGTCGCGATCACCGACAACGCCGACGACCGCATGAACGTCCTCGTCTACCGGCGCGGCGCCGACGTGCCGGAAGACGAGCGGCTCGTCTGCAAGGTCCCCGTCTTCGGCTCCGGCGCCTCCACCACCGACAACTCCCTGATCACCTGGGGCGACAGCCTCGTCGTCGAGAACAACTACGGCTACGAGAACATCACCTCGCTGACCCTCGGCCGCAGTGTCGTCGGCGGCGTCAGCCGGATCGACGTGCGCGAGGACGGCACCGGCTGCGACACGACCTGGGAGAGCGATGTCCGCTCCCCGTCCACCGTGCCCAAACTGTCCACCGCCAACGGCCTGTTGTACTTCTACACGAAGGAGCCCAACCGTCTCGGCATCGACGCCTGGTACCTGACCGCCGTCGACTTCCGCACCGGCGACACCCGCTGGAAGCGGCTCGCCGGTACGGGCATCGCGTACGACAACAACTGGGCGCCGGTGACGCTCGGCCCCGACGGGACGGCCTACGTGGGCGCCTTCAACGGGCTCGTGGCGGTGCGCGACACGGAGTGAGCGGTCGGCTCAGGACCGGGAGAACACGCCGATGCCGTTCGGCACCGGCCGCTCGATCCCTCCGCTGGGATTGTTGCGGACCGTCACGGCATCGGCGCCCGGCGGCCGCGCGACCAGGGTGGACGTGGCGGAGACCAGCGTGGAGGAGCCGCCGCCGTCCAGGCTGAAGCCGTCCCGTGCGCCCAGCTCCCGCAGCGTCCGCGCCACTTCGGCGATCGTCAGGCCCGCACGGAACTCCGGCGATCCGTCGAGCGACAGCAGGAGCAGGCGACGGCCGTTGTCGGAGATCCCCGCGGCGGTCCGCACCGCCGACGTGATGCCGTCCAGACCGGGCAGCGGCACGCCGCCGCGGAGCACCGGATAGCCGCCGAGGGCGAAGCGGAGAGGCGTGCGCGACCCGGCGGCCACCAGGCGGTGCTTGACGTGCACCCAGTCACCCGCCGACAGCTTCCGCAACTCCTGCGCACCTGCCTCGCGCCCGACCAGGACCGTGCTGCCCGGGTCGATGGGTCCGGCGCCCGGCGTGTCGGACGAGGCCACGACGCGCCCGCCGCGGACCGTCACCTCATGGGTGTCCGTGCTGCAGGGCGCGCCCCGGCTCGTGTCGGTGCCGCAGGTCGCGCGCACCCGGGACACGGAGCCCCAGTCACTGGTGAACGCGCCGACGGAACCCACCGGCAGCGCGTACTGGTTGAGGCCGCCCAGCGGAAGGCGGGAGGCCTGCGTGCGGACCTCCCCGTCCAGGGCCAGGCTGTCCAGGCGGGCCCTGCGGTCGTACCCCACGCCGAGGACGGCCTCGGTGGTCACGCCCGGCGGCATCGCGGGCCCGAAACGCTGCCCGTCCGGCACGGCCCCCTTGAGCACCCGGCCGCTCGCGATCGCCGGCCCGACGGGCGCGCCGGTCGCCTCGACGCCGGGATGCTGCGTCTCGGTGATGTTGAAGAAGTCGCCGTTGATGCCGCCGACGGCGCCTGCCCCGTCCGCGAGCGCGGAGACGGGCGAACGCGCGGCGACCTTGCCCGGATACAGCAGGCCGACGCTCGTGCGCGGGTCGCGCAGATCCACGTCGAGCACATGGACGCGGGCCGCTCCGTGGGAGCCCTCCACGTCGAAGTACCGATACTCCACACCCGGTGCCACGGGTACGGACGCCCGCTCCCCGCCCCTGGCAGCGGCACTGGCCGGTGCCGCTCCCGTGAGAGCCGCACCGGCCAGCATGCCGAGCGTCGTGACGAGGGTCAGGGCCGTTCTGAACCGTCCACCGCGTTGTGTCTGGCGAGTCACAGATCCCCCAGGAGTCGACCGGTCAGCGAACCAACTGTCGCAGCAGCCAGGGGAGTTCACCAGATCCCGGTGGCTACGTTCCGACCAGGCGGGAACGGATGAGGAAACGTACGCCCTCCGGGGCCTCCAGTGAGAAGCCGCTGCCCCGGCCCGGCACGACGTCCACGATCAGCCGGGTGTGGCTCCACAGCTCGTACTGGCTCTTCGACATCCAGAACGCTACGGGCTCGGCCACCCCATCGACCGTCAGCGACGCGAGGCGGACGTCGGATTGGCCGGTACGGAACTCGCCGTCCGGGTAGCACATGGGGGCGCTGCCGTCGCAGCAGCCGCCCGACTGGTGGAACATCAGCGGCCCGTGCGTCTCCCGCAGCCGGCGCAGGAGCTGGGCCGCGGCAGGGGTGAGCTCCACCCGGGGGACGCCGTCCCCGGTGTCCTTCGTCTCATGACGGTCCATGGCAGGACTCTGCCGCCCGGCACGTTGCAACAGGGTTGCGAGGGAGGTGCTCGGTCCGCGCGGCCCCCGTTCGGACCAATCGTGGGATTGTCGGGTCGTGTCGCGCGTGGAGCGGCGACGCTCGGGTGAAGCTGGTGCGATGCGTTGGCTCCCCTCGGCGATCGCCGCTCTGTCGTTGGTTGTTCCCGTGTCGCACGCGGCGGCCCCCGGCCCCGCCGCTGCCGCCCCGGCCTGTCGTGCGGGCACCGCTCCCTACCAGCGCGAGCTGGAGCGTGAGCTGCGGCTGCCCGTCGACGGGCGTCAGTCCGCCGCCGACTGCGAGGCCATCCGGCGGCTCCAGGAGCGGCTCGGCATCCGCCCGGCGGACGGCAGCGCCACCCTGCGGACGTACCGCTTCCTGGTCGCGGACAAGATCCGGCGCAACCCCGCGGAACGGCGGGCCTGCCCCGTGAAGCCGTACCGGGTCACCTGTGTGGACCTGACCCGGCAGATCCTGTGGGCGCAGAGCGGAAACCGGCTGGTCTTCGCCCCGGTGCCGATCCGCAGTGGCAGGGACGGTCTGGAGACCCGCCGCGGCTGGCAGCGGATCTACTGGAAGCACCGCGACCACTACTCGACGATCTACCACGTCCCCATGCCGTACGCGCAGTTCTTCAACGGCGGACAGGCCCTGCACGGCACCCGCACGGATCTCTTCTCGTCCGGCTCGGGCGGCTGCGTCAACCTGGCCGTGGACGACGCCAGGCGCCTCTACGACCTGTTGCAGAAGGGCGACCGCCTCTACCTGTGGGGAACGAAGCCGGGCACGGGCGGCTGATGCCACCCGCGCCCGGAACGGGGCCTGCCGGGGCTCACTTGCCCTTCTTGCCCCCGCCGCGCTCGTTGGTGAGCGTCACCGAGACGCCCTTGCCGGCGTTGCCCGCGGTCACCTTGTACGGGCCGCCGACGGTCTTCGGCGGCATGACGTACCCGTCGGGAACGGCCGTCTCCTTGAGGTAGTACGAGCCGAGCTCCAGCCCCTCGAAGTCGCACTCGCCCCGGCCGTCCGTGGCGCATCCCTTGTCGACGAGGGAGTCGCGGCCGGTGCCGGAGCTCTGCAGGCCCGGCTTGCCGTTGCTCTCGCGCCACAGCTGGAAGACGGCACCGGTCAGCGGCTTGCCCGTCTTCTTGTCCTTCTTGTGGATCTTGAGCTTGCCGAGCACGCCCGGGTTGTGGTGCCTCTTGTTCAGCGCCTCGACGGAGACCCCCTGCGAGGCGTTCGCCGCGGTCAGTTCGAGGGGTCCGAAGACCGCCGGGACCGGCAGGTCGTACCCGTTCGGCGCCTCGGTCTCGACCCAGTAGTACGTGCCTTCGGTGACGGTCCTCTCACAGGTGCCGGCGGCGGGCGTCGTGCAGGGGGAGCCCACCTCGGTGTCGGGGTCCGATCCCTCCTGCTGCAGGCCCTCGGTGCCGTTGGACTCGCGCCACAGCTGGAAGACGGCGCCCGGCAGCGGCTTCCCCGTGTCCTGGTCCTTCTTCACCACGGTGACCTTGCCCTTCTTCACCGTGGGCTTCTTCTTGTTGGCGGCCGGGACGGACACGCCGTCGGAGGCGTTCGCCGCGGTCAGCTCCAGGGGGCCGAAGACCGCGGGGTCCGGCAGCTCGTAGCCGTCCGGCGCCTTGGTCTCGCGCCAGTAGTACGTGCCGAGCGGCACGGTCTGCGCGCACTCGCCCTGCGCCTCGGTGACGCAGGGGCTGCCGATCTTCTTGTCCGGGTCGGCCCCGCCGGTCTGCAGGCCGTCGACGCCGTTGGTCTCCTGCCACAGTTCGAACTCGGCGCCGGACAGGGGCTTGCCGCCGTCCTCGTCGGTCTTGACGACCTTGACCTCGCCGGAGGTGGGCGCGGTGGCGCAGTCGGGGAGGTCACCGTCGAAGGGGTAGTTGTGGAACTCCTGGCCGCCGCCGCCCGAAGCCGAGCTGGTGTGGGTGAGCGAGCCCGTGGTGAAGAAGCGGCCGTTCATGCCCGGCACGCTGACCGTGGTCATCGAGCCCTGGTCGCCGACCAGGACGCTGCCCTGGAACTGCCCGGTGCCCTTGACCTCCACAGAGGTGGCGTCGGGGAAGTTCCACAGCAGGCGGCTGCGCATCTTGTTCAGCGGGCTGCTGTCGTCGATGGTGCCGCTGTACGTGTTGATGGTGCGGTTGGTGCCGAGGATGTTGACCAGGACCGTGGCGCCGTCCGGGATCCCCTCGAAGCGGATGCCCTCCTGGCCGCCGCTGCCGCCCATCAGGTCGAAGTCGACGTTGAAGACCTGCAGCATGGAGGTGTTGTCGCCGCTGAAGAGGGTCTCGCCGCCCGCGTGGACGGCCCGTCCGGTGGGCGTGCGCGTGCTGCCCTTGCCCTCGGGGTGCGCGTAGCACTGGCTGGCGGTGGTCAGTTCGTCGCGCAGCGGGATGTAGGGCTTGGCGGCGTCGGGATCCTTGCGCTTGGTGCCCACGATCGTGCCGGTGGCGTCCTTGGCGTACCGCACCACGCCCTCCTCGGCGAGGAGCCGCTCGCCGCTGCCGACCGTGACGTTGCCGCCGGCGGTGAGCCAGTCCGCCCCCACGGGCGGCGCGACCCGGGAGCCGACCCCGGCCTCGCCGACGTTGTAGATGCCGCTGACGCCGTCCGCCTTGTCCTGGTCGAAGTCGCCGAGCACGACGACCCGCCCTTCGGCCTCCGCGGCCTTCTCGCGGACGAGGAAGTCCCCGCCCACGTAGACGTTGATGCCGTTGTCGCGGTACTTGATGTCGCCGTTGTTGATGGGCGGGTATCCGCCGCTGGGGCAGTTGCCGGGCACGCACGGGCCGAGGCCGCCGGGCAGGGGCTTGGCGGCGGCGGCCTCGGCGGGCAGGGCCGACAGGCTGGTTCCCGCCACGACGCCGAGGAGACAGAGGTACCTCATTCCGGTCTGGATGAGGGAAGGAAAGGACACGCGCACATCAGCTCCTCACATGGTCAAAGAGACGTGGAGGAGGCTCGCACGATTGACGTCCCGGACCATTGAACCTATCCGCGCTTCATACGAAGAGCACTGCAAAGGATGAGCGTTGGGCCATCCGCGTGACATCGACTCCTGACCTTCGGAACGATGCCGTCTGCTCTTGAATGCCTTGCTATTGAAGGAGTGTGGGTGAGCTCACAAAGTAACGTGAAGTTTGATGGCCCCTGTGTGAATGTCCCGGTATGGCCTGAATAATTCCCGCTTCCGTTGCGGCGCCATGAACAATTCGCTGCCTCCGGAAAGGTTCCTGAAACGTACTGATCACGAACACCGTGAAGGCCGTTCGGGCGTGTGGCAGGGCCAGTTGCCGCGGTGTTGTAATTCTCCGCAACCCGGCACGTACCCCGTCACGTCCCCCTTTTTTTTCCGCACCAGGAGCACGGCAGCACATGGCCGACGTACAGACGCAGTCACCCCCGCACGGCGGCCCGTTCGCCGTGGCCTTCAGGGCGTTCCGCAGGGACCGGCTCGGCCTCGCCTCGTTGGGCGTCGTCCTCCTGTTCGCCGTGCTCGCACTCGCCGCCCCGCTGCTCGCCGCCGTCTACGGCAAGAACCCGACCGAGCACTACGGCCAGAACGAACCGGGACTGCTGAGCGAGGAAGGGCTGCCGGTGCTGCCCAACGGCGGGATGTCCGGCGACTTCTGGTTCGGACTCGAGCCCGGCCTCGGCCGTGACGTCCTCACCCAGCTGCTGTACGGCATCCGCACCTCGCTGCTCGTCGCCGTCGCGTCGATCGCGCTCATCGCCGTCGTCGGAGTGGTCCTCGGGGTGACCGTCGGCTATCTGAGCGGACTCGCCGACCGCGTCTTCACCTTCGTCTGCAACGTGCTCCTCGCCTTCCCGACCCTGCTGCTCCTCCTCGCCCTCAGCCCGATCATCCAGACGCGCTTCGTGCCGCCGGGCGAGAACGAGCCCGCGTGGATGCAGTTCACCGTCCTCGTGCTCGTCTTCGCCGCCTTCGGCTGGGTGTCGCTCGCCATGATGCTGCGCACCACCGTGCGGTCCCTGCGCGAGCGGGAGTTCATCGACGCGGCGCGGGCGGTGGGGGCGAGCCGTCGGCACGTGGTCTTCCGCGAGCTGCTGCCGAACGTGTGGGCGCCCGTCCTGGTGCACATCACCATCGCGCTGCCGGGCATCGTCACCGCCGAGGCCGCGCTCTCCTTCCTCGGCGTGGGCATCAGCGAGCCCATCCCCGACTGGGGCCGGATGATCGCCCGCGGTGCCGAGGTCTTCTACGACGACCCGACGTACATGTTCTTCCCCGGCATCACGATCCTCGTCTTCGTCGTCGCCTTCAATCTGCTCGGCGACTCGGTGCGGGACGCGCTCGATCCCCGCACGCGCCGCTGAGCGGCCCCCTCTGCCACCTCACAGCAACCCGTCACCCTCTCAAGGGAGTTCGTCATGCCCAGAATCAGCCCGCGCCGCGCTGCCGCACCGGCCGTCGCCGCCGTCTCCGCCGCGCTCGTGCTCTGCTCGTGCTCGGCGGGCGCGGGGACCAAGGGCGACGACGCCCCGTCGGTGGGGCAGGAGCCGCACCTCGTCGCGGGCCTCGGCACCGCCGAGGACAGCGCGGGCCCGGCGCCCGCCGTCGAGGGTGCGCGGCGCGGCGGCACCCTCCGCGTCGCCAACCTCCGCGACGCCTCGCACCTCGACCCGCAGAAGATCTACGCGGGCGAGGCCTACAACACCTCGCTGCTCTGGGGCCGTCAGCTCACCCAGTACCAGGTCGTCGACGGCAAGGCGAAGCTCGTCGGGGACCTCGCCACCGACACCGGCAAGCCCTCCGACGGCAGCCGCACCTGGACGTACCAGCTGAAGGACGGCATCGCCTGGGAGGACGGAAAGCCGATCACCTCGAAGCACGTCAAGTACGGCATCGAGCGCACCTTCGCGCCCGGTTTCGAAGTCGGCCCGCCCTACTGGCCGCAGTGGCTCACCGGCAAGCAGGACCTCGCCGAGGCCCGCAAGGTGTACGGCGGCCCGAAGAAGGACGGCGACTTCAAGGGCATCGAGACGCCGGACGACAAGACCATCGTCCTCCACTTCGCGAAGCCGCAGTCCGACGTGCCGTTCATGGCCGCGCAGTCGTCCTCCTCGCCCGTGCGCCCGGACAAGGACACCGGCACCAAGTACGACGTCAAGCCCTTCGCCACCGGCCCGTACCGCATCGTCGAACACCGGCAGAACCGCAGCATGACCCTGGAGCGGAACCCGCACTGGAAGGCGGAGACCGACCCGATCCGCCACCAGTACGCCGACAAGTTCGAGTTCACCTTCGAGAAGAAGGAGCTCAACACCGCCCAGGAGATCCTCAACGGGCGGGGCGACGGCGCGGACACCGTCTCCACCAAGAACGAACTGCCGCCCGAGCTGTACGGCGAGGCCACCCGCGACCCGGCGAAGAAGCGGCTCGTCGTCGACGGGCGGCGCGGCGCGTTCACGTACCACCTGGTGGTCAGGAACGACCGGGTCCCCGACCCCGAGGTCCGCAAGGCCGTCCACTACCTCTTCCCGCGCCAGCAGGCGCGGCAGGCGCTCGGCGGCCCGCGCGTCGGCGACATCGCCACCACGTACTCCTCACCCGCGATCGTCGGCTACCAGAAGTACGACGCGTACCCGGTCGCCCCGACCGGCGACATCGCGAAGGCCAAGAAGCACCTCGCCAAGGCCGAGAAGCCGGTCAGGAGCCTGACCTACGCCTACGAGTCCAACGCCGCCAACGACCGTGTCGCCCAGGTCCTCGTCGAGGCCTTCGCCAAGGCCGGCATCACCCTGGTCACCAAGCCGATGCCGCTGCCCGCCTACACCAACGAAGTCCTGCGCAGCCCCGACCCCCAGTACGACCTGTGGATGTCCGGCAGCTCCGTGGACTGGCCGACGCCCGCCACCGGAGTGCCCTACCGCTTCGACAGTCGCCGCGACAGCCTCGACAACGACCCGCGCTACAAGAATCCGGCCGTCGACAAGGAGCTCGACCGCATCGCGGAACTCGGCGACGCGACCGAGAAGGCGAAGGCCCTCGTCGCCCTGGAGAAGAACACGATCATGAAGGACGTGCCGCTCGTGCCGTTCCTGCACCAGCGCGTCCAGCAGCCCCGCGGCGCGAACGTCGGCGGCGCCTTCATCCACCCCATCTACGGCACCATCAGCCCCGCCTGGCTGTACCTGAAGAAGTCCTGACCCATGCTCACCTATCTGACCAGACGGGGGCTGCAGGCGGTGGTGGTGCTCCTCGCCATCTCCGCCACCGCCTTCGCCCTCTTCTACGCCGCGCCCTCCGACCCGGCGACGATCGCCTGCGGCCCCAAGTGCGACACCGCACAGGTCACGGCCGTCCGCCACAGCATGGGCCTGGACCAGCCGATCCTCACCCAGTACGCCGACTACCTGCGCGGACTCGTCGCGGGCCGCACCATCAGCGACGTCGACGGCACCGCCATCGCCTGCCCCGCGCCCTGCCTCGGCTACTCGTACACCCTGCACGAACCGGTGCTCTCCGCGATCACCGGCCGCTTCCCGGTCACCCTGTCGCTGGCCGGGGGCGCGCTCGCCGTGATCCTCGTGGTGGGCATCGGCGCGGGCTTCGTCTCCGCGCTGCGCCGCGGCTCCGCCGGTGACCGGATCCTGTCCGGCTGCACGCTGATCGGCGCCAGCGTGCAGATCTACTTCCTCGGGTACGCGCTGCAGTACCTGCTCGTGTACTCCACCGGGTGGCTGCCGCTGCCCGGCTACACCCCGCCGGGCGAGGACCCCGGCGCCTGGCTGTCCGGACTGCTGCTGCCGTGCCTGGTGCTCGGCTTCGTCAACGCCGCCGTCTTCGCCCGGCTGTCCCGCGCCCAGCTCCTGGAGGTGATGCACGAGGGGTACGTGCGCACGGCGCGCGGCAAGGGTCTCGGCACCCTGCGCACCCATCTGAAGTACACCGCGCGAGGCGCCGCCGCACCGATCGTGCAGCTCCTCGGCCTGGAGGTGGGGGCGCTGCTCGGTGGCGCCTTCATCACCGAGACGGTCTTCGGGCTCAGCGGCGTCGGCAAGCTCGCCGTCGACGCCGTCACCCAGAACGACCTGCCGACCGTCGTCGGCACCGTACTGATCGCCGCGTTCTTCGTGGTGGTCTTCGTGGCCGTCGCCGACCTGGTCGTGGCCTGGCTCGACCCGAGGGTGAGGGTGGCATGACGCAACGCGAAGCGGTGCTGCGCGTACGTGATCTGACCGTGGAGTTCAGCGGGCCGCGCGGCACCGTCACCGCGGCCGAGGACGTCTCCTTCGACCTGGCGCGCGGTGAAGTCCTCGGCCTGGTGGGGGAGTCGGGGTCGGGGAAGTCCACCGTCGGGCTCGCCGCGATGGGGCTGCACGATCCCGCGCGGACGACCGTGCGGGGAACCGTCGAGGTCGGCGGCGTCGACGTCGTCACCGCTGGCGAGGAGCGGCTGAAGGCGCTGCGCGGCGGGCGCATCGCCATGGTGTTCCAGGACGCCCTCGCCTCGCTGTCGCCCTTCCACGGCGTGGGCGCCCAGCTCGCGGAGGCTTACCGGCTGCACCACAAGGACGCGGGCCGGGGCCAGGCGCGGGCCCGGGCCGTGGAGATGCTGGAGCGGGTCGGCATTCCGGCCTCCCGCGCCCGCGACTACCCGCACCAGTTCTCCGGCGGGATGCGCCAGCGCGTGATGATCGCCATGGCGCTGATCAACCGCCCGGACGTGCTGATCGCCGACGAGCCGACCACCGCGCTCGACGCACGCGTGCAGCGGCAAGTCCTCGATGTGCTGGGTGAGTTGCAGTCCGAGTTCGGCACCGCCGTCGTCCTGGTGACGCACGACGTCGACATGGTCGCCGCGGTGACCGGCCGCATGCTCGTCATGCGGGGCGGCCGCACCGTGGAGACGGGGCCGACGCACCGCGTGCTCAGCGCACCGGCCCACCCCTACACCCGCGCGCTCGTGGGCGCGGCGCCCTCCCTGGACACCGTTCCGGGGAGCAGGCTGCCGACCGTGGACGTCCCGGAACCGTCCGTCCGGACGGAACCGAGGAAGCGGCCGCAAGGCGGTACCGTCCTCGCCGAAGTCGACGATCTGCGGGTGGAGTTCGGCGGCGGACGCACGCTCATGGGCCGCCGTCGAGAGGCCACGCGGGCCGTGCGGGGCGTCAGTCTGCACCTCACCGAGGGCGAGACCCTCGGCCTGGTCGGCGAGTCGGGATCCGGCAAGTCCACGACCGCCCGCGTCCTGGCCGGACTGCAGAGGCCGTCCGGCGGCACGGTCCGCTTCGACGGCCGCGACATCGCGCGCGCCGCCGAGGACGCGGTCCTGCGCCGCTCGCTCAGCCGCGAGGTCCAACTGGTCTTCCAGGATCCGTACGCCTCCCTCAATCCGCGCCGCACCGTCGAGGAGATCGTCACGATGCCGCTGCGGGTCCACACCCGCATGAGCCGCCAGGAGCGCCGCGACCGCGCCGCCGAGCTCCTGGAACAGGTGGGCCTGGACGTCGCCCACCTCCCGCGGTACCCGCACGAGTTCTCCGGCGGCCAGCGCCAGCGCATCGGCATCGCCCGGGCCCTCGCGCCGCGGCCGCGCCTGATCATCGCCGACGAACCGGTCTCCGCCCTGGACGTCTCGGTGCAGGCCCAGGTCCTGAACCTGCTGATGGACCTGCGGGACGAGCTCGGCCTCTCCCTCCTCTTCGTCTCGCACGACCTCGCCGTCGTCCGCCACCTGTGTGACCGCATCGCGGTGATGCACCGCGGCGCGATCGTCGAGACCGGCACGCGGGAGGACATCTTCGACGGCCCGCAGGAGACGTACACCAAGGAACTGCTGGCGGCACGGCTGTAGCGGGGCGGTGCGCGCTCCACGAGGATGGCCCCTCCTGTGGGGGCGTCCGTGGAGCGGAGGCGGCACGATGGGATCACATGCGGCGGCGGGACGGCGGCGCGGGCGCCCGCTCGTGGTCGGCGCGCTCGGCGCGACGCTGCTCGCGGCCCTGCTGTGCATCCCGAGCGCGGGGGGAGCACCGCTCTCGGCGGACGCCTGCCGCACCGCTGGCAGCGCGCTGCCGGTCGGGGACTGCGGGCCGTTCTGGCAGGTCCTCGCCGAGGACTTCGACGGCGACCGGGTGCCGCTGGGCGCGTTCGACGACTGCGACCATCACGCCGACACGTCCGCCGCGTACTGCGCGGGACTCGACGGCTCCTATCGCGACAACTGGTGGGCCTACCCGGCCGGCTGGCGCGACACGGCCAACGACAGGGACCGCGACGTCGTCGGCGTCTACCACCCGGAGGACACCGTGAGCGTGGGACCTGCGGCCGACGGCGACGGCCGCATGCGCGTCCGCATGTGGCGGCCCGCCGACGGAGGACCCGTCCACGCGTCGGCGGTCGTACCGCGTGCCGTCATGCAGATGAAGTACGGCAAGTACAGCGCCCGCATCAAGGTGACCAAGCAGGCTCCCGGCTACAAGTCGGCCTGGCTGCACTACGGCGGCGGCTGCGAGATGGACCACCCCGAAGGCGAGTGGACCGGCTCCCTGACGGCCTTCCACCATCCCTGCGGCGGAGGGGAACAGGGCTCGTACCCCGGCGCGGACGACTGGACCGAGTGGCACACCGTCTCCACCGAGTGGACCCCCGGCCATGTGCGGTTCTTCGTCGACGGACGCGAGACGGGACACGACACGCGGGGCGTCCCCGACCGGCCGCTGTCCTGGGTCCTGCAGAACGAGAGCGCCCTGGAAGGACCGGGAGCCGAACCCGGCAGCAGCGCCCAGCTGGAGATCACCTGGGTGGCCGCGTACGCGTACGGCTGGAAGTGACGCCCGGAGCGTGCTGTCGGTGACGCCGCGGAACCCGCGCGTAGCGGCTCCGGGCAGCACACCGGGGCGCTTGCGGAGGGCGATGTCCGGGGCCTGGCCGAAGTGGCCCTCGGGACCTGCGACTTCGGGCCGGGGCAGCGGAATCGAGAACCCCGTACAACCCTTGCGCCCCATCCCGTGTCGAACAGGGCGCCGGACAAGGAACGGGCCCTTTCCGGACACCCCCCGCGCCTGCCCGGCCACCTTCCTTCACAGGAGCCGCTCGTGCGCAAGAACCGTTCGGCCGCCCTCGCCGCGGCATCGTTCCTTCTGCTGACCGGGGCCGGTATCGCCGCCGCCCCCGCCGCCTTCGCCGGCACCCCTGGGGGTACCCACGCCGACGACCGCAACAGCGACTTCAACGGCGACGGATACGAGGACGTCCTGGTCGGCGCCCCGGGCGCCACGGTGAGCGGGGCCAAGGGAGCAGGCCTCGTCACGGTCCAGTACGGCTCCACCAGAGGCATCGGCACGTCCGACGTCGCCCGGTTCAGCCAGTCGACGGCCGGTGTGTCCGGCGCCGCGGAAGCGGGCGACGGCTTCGGGAAGGCCGTCGCCACCGGCGACCTGGACGGCGACGGCTTCGACGACGCGATCATCGGCATCCCCGGCGAGGACCTCGACGCGGGGGTGGACGCCGGCGGCGTCGCCGTCCTGTGGGGCTCGAAGTCGGGACTCACCGGATCCGCCAGCAGTTGGCTGCAGAGCCAGCAGGCCGCCGCGGGCCAGCAGTTCGGCCTCGGCCTCGCCGCGGCGCACTTCACCGCGGACACTCCCGGCGACCTCCTCGCCGTGCTGGACCGGGACAACGTGGACCTCTTCGTGTACGACCCCGCGCCGCAGGCCCGGGGCGAGGCACCGCTGCGCCGTCAGGCCACCGAGCGGCTCGCCAGGTCGGCCGACGCCAGCCAGATCGTGTCCAAGTCGCTGACCACCGGTGACTACGACGACAACGGCTACGCCGACCTCGTCGCCTCCGGCACGACCGAGGGGGACGAACCCGGTCATGGCTGGTCCGTGCAGTTCGCGGGCGGCGCCGACGGCCTCACGTACAAGAACGACCTGCGGGGCGGCCCGGTGGCCGCCTCCGGGGACATCAACCACGACGGCTACGACGACCTGGTGACCGGTGAGCCCGCCTCCCCGGACGACGGCGGCGACACCATGACCGGCGGTCTGGTCGGCGTGCGCTACGGAACCGAGGACGGCCTCGTGAACGAGGCCAAGTGGTGGACGCAGGACGCCGAGGGCGTGCCCGGCGTCGCCGAGCGCGGTGACGGCTGGGGCGCCGACCTGTCGATCGCGGACACCAACGGCGACGGCTATGCCGACGTGGCGATCGGCGCTCCGGGCGAGGACATCGGCACGGTCGCCGACGCGGGCGCCGTCTGGGTGCTGCGCGGTTCGGCGAACGGGATGACCGCGAGCGGTGCGAAGTCCTTCGACCAGAACTCCGCGAACATTCCCGGCGAGGCGGAGAAGGGCGACAAGTGGGGCGCGCAGGTGCGGCTCACGGACCCGAACCGCGACGGCCGCTTCGGGCTCCTCGCGGCCGCGCCCGGCGAGAACGCCGGGGACGGCGTGGTGTGGGTGCTGTCCGCGGGGTCGGGCGGTGTCACCGGTACCGGATCCTGGACGTACGGCGCGGGCTCGCTCGGGGCGCCCGCCACGGGAGCGGCCTTCGGCGCGGCGATCGACGAGTAGCATGACCACCTGCGGCGGCAGCGGCATCGGGGCCCGGCCCCGGAGCGGCGGTCGCAGCGCTCCGACACTCTGAACCCGCCCTCGGCGGGAGTACCTAGAGGCGCCACCGTACGCGGTGGCGCCTCTTCGTATTGGTATGGACCAACTACCCCTGAGTAGACCCGAGTTGAGCTGCGGGATCTTTGCCGAATCCACATATGGCGGGCGAGTGAACTGGGGGTAAATGTCGCCCTTTTGGATCTCAAGGCACCCAATTCAATTGTTGACACATGGAGTTGGTCTAGTCCATTTTAGGTGGGACGCAAGTTCGACAGGGGGCGGGTGTGAACGTGCTGCCCCGGCGGGCCGGCACGACCCGGCCCATCCGGCGTGGAGACCTGCCGCCGGACGAGAAACCGATCCTTGGAGCACCACATGTCAGCGAATGACCGCTACCTCCATCGAGCCCCCTCCGACGTCCCGTACTTCAGCTCGGACGCCGACACGTACCTGGCCCAGACCCAGCTGCGCGACCTCGAGAAGACGCGGCCCCTGCGCGTCCTCTCCGAGGAGGACTTCGCCCACTGGCAGACGTATGGCTACATCGTCGTGAAGCAGGCGATCCCCAGGGAGTCCGCCAAGGACCTCCTCGACTTCGCCTGGGAGTTCCAGGGCCTGGACCGCGGCCGCCCCGAGACCTGGTACGAGGACCGCGCGTTCCGCTCCGACCTGGACCGTGAGCTGCACGTCTACGGCTTCGTCGAGGCCTACCACCACCAGCTGATCTGGGACAGCCGCCAGACGCAGCGGGTCTACGACGCGTTCGTCGACGTATGGGACTGCGAAGAGCTCTGGGTGACGCTGGACCGCCTCAACCTCAACCCGCCCAACGTCAAGAACCGCTCCCGCTCGCTGATCGCGCCGACGGAGCGCGGCTTCGACATCAACCTCCACTGGGACGTCGACACCACCCTCGGCGTGCTGCCCCAGCGCGTCCAGGGCATCATCGCCCTGGACGACACCCGCGAGGACCACGGCGGCTTCCAGTGCTGCCCCGAGCTGTTCCGTCAGTTCGACCGGTGGAAGGCCCTCCAGCCGGACGGCCGCGACCCCATACGCCCCGCGATCGACCGTACCGAGATGCCCGTCGTCCGCCCCGAGCTGGAGGCCGGTGACCTGCTGATCTGGAACGGCCTGCTGGCGCACGGCGTCGCCCCCAACACCTCGAAGGACGGCGTCCGGGCGGTCCAGTACCTCTCGATGATGCCCGCGCTGGAGTCCCACGACGAGCTCCGCCGCTCCCGCGTCGACTCCTGGAGCAACCTCAGCACCCCGGAGTGGAACGCCACGCTGCTCGGGGACGCCGACAAGCACGAGTCCCTGCGCTACGGCACCGCCGCGCTCAACGACCTGGGAGCCAAGCTGCTGGGCCTCAAGTCCTGGAACGGGGAAGCCGCATGCGACGCATCTGCCTGACGCTTCCCACCAACCGGTCCTGCCCGCAGACCATCGAGGCGATCGGGCAGGAGGCGGCGTACGCCGCCGCGCACTTCGACGTCGAGGCGCACCTGCTGATCCTGGATTCCTCCGACGCCGCCACGTTCGCCGAGCACACCCGGGCCGTGGCCGCGCTGCCGGACGTGCCGCGCGTCGTCGTGCACCACCTCGACGAATCCGCGCAGCGCGACTTCCTGCGCCGGGTGATCGCCCGGGCCGAGGTCACCAAGCCCGAGCTGATGCTCGACCTGATGCTCCCGGACCGCCTCTCCTACGGCGCCTGCACCAACCGCGCGTTCCTCATCGTCGGCGCCCTGGGCTGCGAGTCCGTCCACCGCAGGGACTCCGACAGCCGCTACCAGAGCGCCGACGGCGAGCCCGTCTTCCCGGTCCACCACGAGCTCATGTCGCTCGGCAGGACCGCGCGGGAGGTGGCGCACGGCGTCACCGAGAGCGCTCTCGATCCGCGCCACGACGACAAGCGCGTGGCGATGGTGGGCAGCTCCTTCGTCGGGGAGCTCTCCGTGGACATCGGCGAGATCCAGCGCATCGACCCGGACGTGTACTACGACGTGGTGAGCCTCTGGGCGCCCGACCACTGGTCCGACGCCGAGAAGCGGGCGCTCGTCGACGACTCCTTCCGGGGGGCCGGCTCCGACACCTTCGAGCGCGACCACGCCCTGCTGGCCCTGGTCGACCCGATGCGCGTCGACATGTGCAACATCAGCTTCCACGACGTGCACGAGCGCGTGCCGCTGCCGCCCGCGACCGACACCATCGGCAGCGACTACTTCCTCATCCACCTGGTGCACGACGCCGCCCTGCCCGGCGTCCTGCACAACCGGAACATCGTCAACTTCTACACCGGCGAGCGCAGGACCGACGCGGGCTTCCTCGCGTACCAGACGCGCTTCGCGAAGTTCTTCCTGTCGATGCTCTACTTCAACCACATCTACGACCGCATGGCCGACGCGGGCGACGCGCTCCTCGACGAGCAGGGGCACGTGCGCGCGTCCGTCATCGCCGAGTTCGCGCGGCAGAGCACCGGACTCGACCAGGCGGAGAACGTCCGGCGGCTCGACCGCCTCGACGCCGCCTACCGCACGCTCGGCGGCCGGTACGCGGACTGCGCCGACCAGCTGGCCGCGCACCGCGACCGCCTGCTGGACGAGGCGCGCAGCGACATCGAGGAGTTCGCCCTGCTGACCGAGGCGTGGCAGCCGCTGATGCGCGCGGCCAAGGACATCGGACCGCTCCTGGCGACGGGAACCCCCGCGTGAGCGACACGACGACGTACGGGCCCGACAGCGCCTCGCTCCTGGACGCCCTGGCGGCCGCGGCCGAGGACCAGATCGTCTTCGACCTCCCCGGCATCGAGGAGGGCTACGACACGCTGGTGCGCGAGCTCCCCGGAGTGGCCGTCCGCTTCGCCATGAAGGCCTGCCCGGTCGACGAGGTCCTCGCCCTCCTGGCGCGGCGCGGCTCCGGCGTGGACGCGGCCAGCCCCATCGAGGTGGAGCAGGCGCTGCGGGCGGGCGTGCCGATCAGCAGGGTGCACTACGGCAACACCGTCAAGTCCGACCGGAACATCGCCGACGCGTTCCGGCTCGGCATCACGGACTTCGCGACCGACAGCCTGGAGGACGTGCGGGCGGTCGCGGAACACGCCCCGGGCAGCCGCGTCTTCTGCAGGCTCGCCACCACCGGCGAGGGCGCGCTGTGGGGGCTCAGCAACAAGTACGGGTGCTCGCCCGACGACGCCCTCGCGATCATGGAGACGGCGCGCGACCTGGGACTCACGCCTGCGGGCCTCTCCGTGCACGTCGGCTCGCAGCAGATGACGTCCGACGCCTGGAACGGTGCCTTCGACCGGATCGCCGACGTGCTGACCGCGCTCGCCGCCCGGGGGATCTTCCTCGACCACGTCAACCTCGGTGGGGGCCTGCCCGCGCTCGGCTACCGCGACAAGCACGGCAGAACCCTCGACCCGCCGATGGAGAAGATCTTCACCGTCATCCGCGAGGGCATGGCACGCCTGAGCGCGCTGCCCGGACACGACCTGGGCTTCGTCGTGGAGCCGGGGCGCTACCTCATCGCGGACCACGGCGCCATCCGCGCACACGTCTCCCGGCTGTCGGCCCGCCGCCGGCCCGACGGCGAGCGCCAGTACTGGCTCTACCTGAGCTGCGGGAAGTTCAACGGCCTGTACGAGATGGACCAGCTGCAGTACCGGCTCGTCTTCCCCTCGCACCGCGGCGCCGAGTCCGTCCCCGCCGTGGTCGCGGGCCCCACCTGCGACAGCGACGACGCCTTCTCGCACGAGGACGGTCTCGTGCCGGTGCCCAAGGAGCTCGCATCGGGCGACCCGGTCTGGGTGATGTCCAGCGGCGCGTACGCGACCAGCTACATGACGCGGGGCTTCAACGGCTTCAGCCCGCTGCCGTACACCTGGATCGACGGCGAGGCGGCATGACCGAGGCCATACGCATACGCCGCATCGCGGACGGCGACTGGGACGGCATCGTGGCGCTGGAATCCCGCGCCTATACGCCCCTCGGCCTCTCGGAGGGACGGGCGGCGCTGGAGTCCCGGATGCGTGCGTCGCCGGAGACCTGCTTCGCGCTGGACCTGGGACGGCAGCTCGCCGGTTATCTGCTGGCCCTGCCGTACCCGGAGTCCGAGTACCCCAAGCTGTCCGGGGCCGAGCCGGGCGCGGCGCTCCCGTCGCGCAATCTGCACCTGCACGACATCGTCGTCGCGGAGCGGCTGCGGCACAGGGGCCTCGGCCGGCACCTCCTGCGCCACCTCATGGTGACGGCCCGCGCGCACGGGTACGAGCAGATCTCCCTGGTCGCCGTCGGCGGGAGCGACACCTTCTGGGCGGGCCGCGGATTCGCCGCCCGCCGAGAGGGCCCGCCGCCGGCCGGCTACGGCCCGACCGCGGTGTACATGTCCCGGGCGGTGCCCGGCGGCCCGTTGCCGCACTTCGAGACGGAACTCCCGTTGCCGCGCGGCGGAACAGAACTATCGAGCGCTACAGAGAAGTGGGCTGATGCGGGTGCTCCGCGTACGTGATCCTTTCCATCGGAGCCAGTTGGCGATCGCGGCGCTGTTCTGCTCGCTCGGCTTCCAGTACGCGACCTGGGCGGCGCGGATCCCGGCCATCAAGTCGGACCTCGACCTGACCGCGGCCGAGGTCGGTGTGCTCCTGATGGCCGCCGGTATCGGCGCGGCCGTGTCGTTCCCGCTCGTTGCCGTGCTGATGCGGCGCCTCGGCTCGCAGCGCCTCGCGCTCCTGTCGGCGCTCTGTCTGGCGCTGCTGCTCCTCGCCCTGGCCGCGGCGCCCAACTATCCCGTGGCGCTGCTGGTCATGTGCGTCGACGGTGTCCTCGTGGGCTGTCTGAACGTCGCCATGAACGCGCAGGGTGCCGAGCTGGAGAGCCGGTACGAGCGCAACGCCATGGCCAGGCTGCACGCGACGTTCAGCGGCGGTTCGCTGCTCGCCGCGCTGCTCGCCTCCGGCATGCACACGGTGACCTCGTCGGTCGCCGCGCACTTCGCGGCGGCCGCGCTGTTCCTGCTCCTGCTGGCGGCGCTCGCCCGCACGGGTCTGCTGCCGGAGCGGGCGGCGGCTCCGGACGCGGCGGCGGAGAAGGCTGCGGAGGGGGAGAAGGCGGAGAAGGCGTCGAAGAAGAGCGCCAAGTGGATCCGGCCATCCCGCGTCACGCTGTGGATGTGCGTCGCCATGGCGTTCGGCACCGTCACCGAAGGCGCCATGAACGACTGGTCGGCGCTCTATCTGGAGGACGTGGCCGAGGCCTCCGCGGAACTGGCGCCGCTCGGCATCGCGGTGGTCTCCGGGATGATGCTCATCGCCCGCCTCTTCGCCGACGGCTGGCGCAGCCGCTGGGGCGACGGCCGCATCGTGCTGACCGGCAGTGTGCTGGCCGGCGCGGGCCTGGCGCTCGCCCTGCTCAGCGGGGGTCTGGTGCCCGCGCTGCTCGGCTTCGCCTGTGTCGGTCTCGGCATCGCGGCCGTCACACCTTGCGTCTATGTGGCCGCGGCCGGGCAGGGTTCGGACTCGCTGACCCTGGTGGCCGCGATGGGGACGACGGGTCTGCTGGCCGGACCGCCGCTCATCGGTTTCATCGCGAACGCCAGCAGCCTGGTGTGGGGTCTGGCCGCCGTCGCGGCCTCGGCGCTGGTCGTCTCCGCGTGCAGCACGCGCATCAGCTGGCCCGCCACGACCGGCTGACCTGCGCGGATCTCCCGCCCCACCGGCCCTGCCCAATCTCTTGCTTACTCGAGGGTAGGCGTACCCGACCCCCTTGTTATACGTTCTGTCTAACAAGGGGGTCGCGGCCTGCCGTGTGACGAGGCGCCGTGCCCGCTGCCTGGACGTCGTCGGAGCCGACGAGTCAATGAGCCAAGGAGCCGCAGCATGGCAAGCAGCACTGTTCGGCCGAGCACACAGGGCAGTTCCCCGGAGGGCGACGTCGCACGGCGGCTGCTGGACTCGGCCGCCGTCCTTGCCTACGACCCGGCCACCGAGGTCGACTGGGAGACACCGCTCGACCGCGACTGTCACGGCGCGAGCCCGGAGTGGAGCACGCTCTACGGCACCGCCTACTGGCGCGACATGACCGAGGCGCAGCGCAAGGAGCTGACCCGGCAGGAGGCCGCCTCGGTGGCCAGCACGGGCATCTGGTTCGAGATGATCCTGCAGCAGATGGTGCTGCGCGACGTCTACGCCAAGGATCCGACCAGCACCGAGGTCCAGTGGGCGCTCACCGAGATCGCCGAGGAGTGCCGCCACTCCATCATGTTCGCCCGCGGCGCCGAGAAGCTCGGCGCGCCCGCCTACCGGCCGCGCCGCTGGGCGACCGAACTCGGCAGGGTCTTCAAGTCCGTCGCCTTCGGCGAGGCCGCGTACGCCGCGATCCTCGTGGCCGAGGAAGTCCTCGACGTGATGCAGCGCGACTGGATGCGCGACGAGCGCGTCGTGCCGTTCGTCCGCACGATCAACAACATTCATGTCGTCGAGGAGTCGCGGCACATGAAGTTCGCCCGCGACCAGACGCGCAAGCAGCTCGCGGGCGCCGGCCGGGTGCGCCGCGAGATCAACTCCCTCGTCATCGCCATCGCGTCGTACGTCATCGTCACCAGCATGGTGAACCGCAAGGTGTACGCGAACGCCGGACTCGACGAGGAGCGCGCGCTCGCCGAGGCGAAGGCCAACGAGCACCACAAGTCCATGATGCGGTCGAGCTGTTCGGGTCTCATGGAGTTCCTCGCCTCGTGCGGCCTGCTCACCAAGCCGGCCCTGGTGTTCTACAAGCGCGCCAACCTCATCTGAGCCGATCCGAGCCGATCCGACCCGAGCTGAGCCGACGAACATGACCTACGCCATCACCCAGACCTGTTGCAGCGACGCCACCTGTGTCGCCGTGTGCCCGGTCAACTGCATCCACCCCACGCCGGAGGAGCGGGCGTTCGGCAGCACCGAGATGCTGCACATCGACCCCAGGACGTGCATCGCCTGCGGCGCCTGCGCCGACGCGTGCCCCGTCGACGCGATCTTCCCGGCGGACAGCCTGCCCCTCGCGCAGCAGGAGTACGCCGCGATCAACGCCGCCTACTTCGAGGACGCGGCGGCCGACGAGGCCCCCGAGCCGGACCCGGCAGGGCCCAACCTCCACGCCTGGGGCGAGCCGGCCTTCCCCCGCGTCCTGCCCGCGGACTTCGCACCGCTGAAGGTCGCCGTCGTCGGCACGGGACCCGCCGGGATGTACGCCGTGCAGGACCTGCTGCTGCACACCAGCGCCGAGGTCACATTGATCGACCGGCTCCCGGTGGCGGGCGGACTCGTGCGCTACGGCGTCGCACCCGACCACCCCGCGACCAAGAAGGTCGGCGAGACCTTCGCCCGCTTCCACGCACACCCGCGGGTGCGGATGCACCTGGGCCTCGACGTGGGCACCGACGTCACCTCCGAAGAGATCGCCGCCCACCACGACGCGGTCATCTACGCCGTGGGCGCCTCGGCCGACCGCCGCCTGGCGATCCCGGGCGAGGAACTGCCCGGCAGCATCTCCGCGACCGCGTTCGTCGCCTGGTACAACGCCCACCCGGACGCGGCACCCGACGGCGTCGACCTGTCGGCGGAGCGCGCGATCGTCGTCGGCAACGGCAACGTGGCCCTGGACGTCGCCAGGATCCTGCTCGCCGACCCCGACGCCCTCGCCCGCACCGACATCGCCGACCACGCGCTGCGCGCCCTGCGCGACAGCAAGGTCCGCGAAGTGGTCCTGCTCGCCCGGCGCGGCCCCGAGCACGCCGCGTACACCAAGTCCGAACTCCTGGCCCTCAAGCACCTGCCGGGCGTCGACCTGGTCGTCGACGATCACGACCCGCGGATCGCGGAGGCGGTCGACGCCGCCGGTGCGAAGGACAAGGCCGCGGTCCTCCAGGGGGTCGCGCGCGCACGGCCGGACTGGGACCTGCCGCCGGAGCCCGGCCGCAGGATCGTGCTGCGCTTCCACAGCGAACCCGTCGAGGTCCTCGGCGCGGAGCGGGTCGACGCGGTGCGCGTGGCGGCGGAGGCGGGGGAG
>NZ_LIPN01000278.1 GCF_001418325.1 Streptomyces atriruber
GGTGGGGGGTGTGCCTGGGCCTGGGCCTGCTCTGGTCGGTCATTCTCCTCAGCCACCAGTTCACGGGTGTCGTCGCGTCGTGCGGCGGTCTCGCGATGGTGCTCGGGGCGCGGCCGTGGCCGTCGCGGGCGGTGCTGGTGCGGCTGGGCGGGGGACTGGCGCTGGGGATCGCCGTGCTGGCGGTCTGGCCCTACTACTCCTTCTTCGACCTCTTCGGAGCGGGGGGCCTGGAGCAGATCCACCGCTCGCTCTACCGGCACCTCCTCCCGCACTTCGGCCTGGCCCTGCCGGGCGTGGTGGCACTGGCACTGCGTCGGAGCCGGGACCGCCGTGATCCGCTCGTGCTCTTCTTCGCCCTTGGCGTCGCCATGTTCGCGGCGGGCGGCCTGACCGGCCACTACTCGTGGGGCAGGGTGCTGCCCGCGGCCCTGATCCCGGCCCAACTGGCGGCGGCCCTCGAAGTCTTCGAGCTGGGACGGGCCGGGATGCGCCGCGCCTTCGCGGGGCTGCTGGGCGTGGCGCTGCTCGTCGGCGCGTGGACGCAGGCGGGCACGCTCGGCTACGCGGTGCCGCGCGATGCGTTGCCGGCGCGGGTCGCCGCCAAGTACAAGCCCCCGTGGCCCGGCTACAACTGGCTCGCCCCGAAGGTGGAGTACGGCGACGTGGTGATGGCGAAGACGTTCCCCTCCCGCCAGATCCCGGCGTACGGCCCCTACACGGTGGCCCCCGGCTACCCGGACTTCTTCCTCCCGGACCAGGAGGAGCGGGTAGCCGCGGTGCGCGACTACTTCGCGGCGGGGACGCCGCGGGCGGAACGGCTGGACATCCTGCGCAGGTACGGGGTGCGGTGGGTCGTGGAGTACCCCGGGGACGGTGGGCTGCGGGCCGACGACTCGGCGCTGCGGCGGGCGGGCACGGGGCCCAAGGGGCAGGTTCTTTATGAGGTGGTGGGCTGAGGCGTTGGCGGGCCGGGGGTCCCGGGTCCCTGGCTACTCCGGTGTGAACTCGTACTGCATCTCGTAGAGATGACCGGCTTTGACCATGACAGTGACTTCGATCGGGAGGTCGCCGTCGCTGTGTACTACGCGCAGGGTGCGGAGCACGGGGAGGTCGCTGGGGAGTCGCAAGGCCTGGAACTGTTCCTGGGTCGGGACCCGCGCTGACACGCGGTCGACGCTGAGGCGGGGTGGGAAGCCGAGTCCGGAGAGGAGGGCAGGGGTGCCGCCCTTGATCTTCCGCTTCTTCGTGATGGCGGTGCCTCGGGCGATGCCCAACGGGTAGTAGGACTTGACCAGTTCGACTGGTTCGTCATCGATGGTGAGGATCTGCTGCCGGAGCAGCGCGGTCTCGTCCACGGCGAGGCCAAGGGCTGCCGAGACATCTGCCGGAGGCCGGACCTCCGCGACCTCCAACAAGGTGCTGTGCGCTGCCGCTCCGTACCTGGTGGCCTCGGTGAGCCAGCGGTAGGGCTCGCCCGGAGCGGCCGGTGACATGTAGGACGCCGGGCGCATGGTCCGCTGGCGGTGTTCGCGCACAGTGACCGCAGCTCCGGCTCGTCCGACGACGAGCCCCTCCTCCTTGAGGAGCTGGAGCGCCTTCTGGATGGTCGCGTTGGACGCCTCGAACCGCTCCTTCAGCTGATGGGTCGAAGGCAGCTTCGATCCCGGTGCGAGGTCGCCGCTCATGATCTCGTCGCGGAGATCGGCGGCGATCCGCTCATGCAGGGACCGGCGGTCGTCGATGCCGTTGTCGGTGTGGGGCACGGTCATCCGATCCTGATCTCGTAACGGAGCTGCTGGCGGTGGGCGGGCATGACCATCATGTCGGCCTGGATGGGACGGTCTTCGGCGTCCAGCGTGACCCTGTTGAGCCGGAGGACCGGCTCGGTCGGTTCAAGGTGGAGGGCCGCGCGCTCGTCGGTGTCGGGCATACGGGCGGTCACGTCCTCTTGGACGCGCACGCCGATGTGGCCGAGTCCGGCGAGGAGCGTCACTGCGCCGCCGCGGATCTTGCCCGTCTCGGCGAGGGGCGTGCCGCGGGCGATGGCGGCGGGGTAGTAGGTGTCCGTCAATTCGCACGGTTCGCCGTCGAGTTCGATGATGCGGCGGCGTACGACGACGGGGGTTCCGGGGCTGACGTGGAGGAGTTCTGCGACGTCGTCCGGTGCGGGGACCTCGCCGGCGTGTGCGATGCGCTGGGTGCCCCTGCCGCCATGGGCGGCCGCCTCCTCGGCCCAGGCATCGGACTGCCCCTTGCCTCGGGGGCTCAGGTACGGCATTGAGGTGCTGACCCACGTGCTGTCGCTCACGGTGTCCTCCTGAGGGCCGGTGGTGGGCAACCTTGCCGCTTTACACGTTAAGCGAATTACTTGGCGTGGTCACCCTGGCCTAACCTTGCTGCTTTTCGCGAATAGCGGTACTTTCCCGGCAATCGTACAGCCCAGGAACTAGGCGGTGGTTCACCGTGCCTCTGTCACGGCAACGACGATTCTCCCGCGACGGCAGATCTGTGGGTGCCGCGCGTGCCTTCGCTGTCGAGACCCTCGACGAGTGGGGCATAACGGTCCGGCAAGACGACATCCGGCTCTGCGTTTCCGAACTTGCCACGAACGCTGTGCTGCACGGCGCCCTTCCTGGGCGGGAGTTCTGTCTGCGGATCATCGCTGACGACGCGATCGTCCGGATCGAAGTCCGTGACAGCGGGAGTGGGCGACCGGAGGTGCCGTGTGCCGCTGTTGATGCGGATGAGGAGGGCGGGCGAGGGCTTCTCCTCGCGACGACTCTGAGCGACGACTTCGGTGTCACGGCGCATGTCTCGGGGAAGACCGTGTGGCTCGTCTTCAAGGTCGGCCTTGCTGTCTGAGGGAGTGGTAGAGGCGTGGACCGGGCACGAGCAGGTGGCGACGGACCTGCGGCGGGACTGTCGGTCACGACCGCGGTCGCCGACCTGCTGGAGAAGGGAGCGAGCCACCATGGCTGACGCTGCGCTGTCGGAGCAGTCGAGAGCGGACCTCGTGCGGAGGCTGTCTGCGTCGGGAGCCCTGCGCGATCCCGGATGGAGAGCCGCCGTGCTGTCCGTGCCGCGTGAGGTGTTCCACGCGCGGGGATGGTTCGAGCAGGTAGACGGAGGATGGTACCGGCCGGTGGCCCCGGCGGCCGGGGATCCGCCGCCAGGTCGGCACGGATCTACGAGGACGACACCCTCGTGACGCAGGTGGCCGGGAGCGTCCTCGCCGACCAGGTCGAGGGACGGGTCGCCGCCGCACCCTCTTCGTCGTCCACCCTGCCGAGCCTCGTCGTGCGGATGCTGGAAAGTCTGCGGGTGACGGAGGGTGCGCGCGTCCTGGAGGTCGGCACGGGTGCGGGCTGTTCGACCGCTCTGCTCTGCCATGTCGTCGGCGAGGACGGCGTCACCACGGTCGAGGTCGACGCGGAGGTGTCGGCGCGTGCCGGTATCGCGCTTGCGGGCACCGGGTACTGGCCTGCGCGTGTGGCCGGGGACGGGCTGGCGGGGCATGAGCAGGGTCGCCCCTGTGACCGCGTGATCGCCACGTGCGGTGTCCACACCGTGCCCGCCGACTGGTTGGCGCAGACCCGGCCCGGAGGCGAGGTTCTGGTCACCGTCGGCGGGTGGATGCAGGCATCCGAACTCGTACGGCTCACGGTCGCCGACGACGGCACGGCAAGCGGACCGGTTCTCGGCGGGCAGGTCTCGTTCATGCTCGCCCGACCTCACCTTCCGCCCCCGCTCGGACGTGCTCGAGACTGGACGGCCCGGTTCGTGGCGCAGTTCGCCGTGCCGGGTGCACAGCGGCTCACGTTGGAGCCGGACGGTCGGACGGGTGCCCACCGGCCGACCGTATGCGGCTGCATGTCGGTCCGGCGGGGCAGCGGCTGACCTGGGCGTGACCGTGAGCGGTCAACACCGTTCCGCTGTTGGGCGCGGTCAACTGATGTTGATCTCGTAGCGGAGTTGCTGGTGGTGGGCGGGCGGCGCCGAGGGGGTGACCGCTGGGTGCTGGGTGAGGC